>PASS01000054.1 GCA_002712165.1 Fidelibacterota bacterium | reverse complement strand
CATAGTTTGCTTAGCTGCATCAACACTATTTGTACCAAAAAGTATTTCTGTGAGTCTGTCCGGGTGAAGTGAAGCACAATTAGCTAATATAAATGGGGCATCGGCTCGCGGCGGATTTAGATGAATTTTACGCGCCACAACTTCTTTTCCCGACCCAGCAGGTCCAGAGATGAGAACACGAGATCCCGTTGGCCCAACTCGTTCTACAGCACGACGAATTGAATTGATGGATGAAGAATTGCCTATAAGGGATTGAGGCTTTCCAGCTCGTATTTTAAGCTCTAAATTCTCACGCTTTAGTTTAGCTGCTTCGATCGCACGCTCAATTACAAGAAGCAATCTATCAGACTCAAATGGCTTCTCTACAAAGTCATATGCACCGAACTTGATTGCCTGGACAGCAGTTGCAATCGTACCATGCCCTGATATCATTACCACCGGCACACTTGGCCGCATACTTTTGATTGCCTGAAGAACCTGCAGGCCATCTAAACCGCTTCCTTCCAGCCATATATCTAGTATGACTGCTGTAGGAGCTTTTTCCTTTATCCGTTCAAGAGCAAATTCACCGGATCCAGCTTCATATGTAGTGTAGCCCTCATCATGCAAAATTCCTGAAATAAGCATGCGGATATCGGATTCATCATCAACGACTAGAATTTCTCTACCAGGCATTTCATTATTTTGTACCATAGCTCTAATTCATTCCTAACTTATAATCACATACGTATCTTCAGTCTTATATTTCGTTTTCTAATGAATTCGGGAAATGTAAGGCGACTTGCGCCCCGCGACCATTTTCATTGTCCTGTGAGTTATCAAACGGAGCATCACGTAGCATAATCGTTCCACCGTGGTCTTCTATAATTTTCTTAACTATAGCTAGACCAAGTCCCGTTCCTTTAGATCTTGTCGTTACGTAGGGTTCAGTAAGTTGTGCCCGTTCATCATCAGGTAATCCAATGCCATTATCAGTAATTTCGATAATAAATATCTCGCCCTTAAGACTTAATTCAACGTGTATAAGTCCTTGTAATAATTGTGTATTCCCTTTTCGCAGATTAAGTGCATCTATTGATTCTACAGCATTCTTTAGAACATTCGTTAAGGCGCGCCTTACCTGCCGGGCATCACATAAAATACAGCAATCATATGTTGGCAGATTCAGCGTAAATTCAATGTGAGGATAAGCCATACGCTGCAGTGTAACCGACTCATTCAGTATAATACTTAAATCATCTAACTTTAGAACCGCAGCAGGCATTCGAGCGAATGCCGAAAATTCGTCGACCATCTTACCTATATCGCCCACATGACGGATAATTGTATCAGTACATTGAGCAAAAAGCCCTTCATCACCTTCAATATTATTCAGATACTTACGTTTGAGGCGCTCGGCTGATAGTTGTATGGGCGTCAGTGGATTTTTTATTTCATGCGCAATGCGCCTAGCCACATCGGCCCAGGCAGCCTTTCTTTGAGCAGATTGCAGCGCTGTTATATCATCAAATGTTAAAACGTATCCCGCAATGTTTGCTCCGTCTTGTTCTTTAGATAAACGGACAAAAAATATTTTTTGTTTGCTATCTAGATCCGTTTTTATTTCACTAGTGATTACCCTTTGCTTGGATTTTCGTAGCTTATCAATGAGTGGCGCGAATTCTGCAGCAGCTACTAGAAGAGATTTCCCTATATAGGCGTTCAAATCAGTTCCAAGAAGTAAAGATGCAGAGCGGTTCGGCAATGTAATGTTTGCCTCGGTATCCAGTCCAATAACACCTGCACTGACTCCCTCAAGAACTGTCTCTGTAAAACGTCGCCTTTCGTCGAGTTGATCATTCGTTTCTTGCAAAGCAGACTTCTGTTCACTAAGACGAATAGTCATACGATTGAAAGCGCGATTAAGATAACCAACCTCATCAGTCGGGTCATTTTCATTTACCCTAACGGAAAGATCACCACCCCGTACTCGGTCGGTGGCGTTAATGAGATTCACGATAGGTTGAGTGAGACGTGTAGCTAATGATAAGCCAAACCAAATGGAGACCAAGAATAGTAACAATGCCACCACACTGAAAAGAATAACCAGACTGATCTGAAGATCAGACCTTTGGCCTTCTAAGCGCAGATACTCTGTCACAGCTTCTTCTGTGCTCTGTGTCCGAGCAAGCACGTTAGCATCGACAAATCTGCCAACATAAAGATAAGCAACAGGAAATGATTTTAATTTTACTAAAGCACGCACTCGGTCTGATTTTTCACCTGTGACTATGGCTACTTGCCCAACATCGGCCTGAGCCATAGTTTGAAATGGTATTTGCTCAAAGGCTAAAGCAAATGTGTAACCAGCCCTGGCAATCACCTGCCCATTAGGTCGAAAAATTACTGCTTCGGTTAATCCTCGAAAAGCAGCCTGAGTTGATAAGAATGAATTAAGTAATTGCTGATTCACACTGACTCGGGACCATTGTGAATTAAGATCAGTGGCAACAGCCAGTGCATCTCCTCGAATAGCTTGCTGATGTTCTTCGAGATAGGCTTGCGCAATAGCAGCAGATTCACTGACTGCTGTCTGTACTCTTTCGCTAAACCACGATTGTACTCCAAACGTAAAGAATAAAGTCGAAAAAACAGCCATAAGCACTGTAGGGGTAACTGCTAAGGCTCCGAATAAAAGCACAAGACGGGAGTGAAGGCGTGAGCCTACAGCACCCGCACGATGTGCGCGCCATAACAAAATAAGACGGCGTGTAACAATACCAGTCAGGCCAAGTAAAATTACTAAATCTATATTTAGCAAAACAAGGCTAGGACCAGCATTAGGCTCTTCAATCCCCCAATCAGACATGGCCGTATATGTAGCTAATCCGAATACGGCAGCTGCACTAATCAAAACAACGGCGATAGAGTCCAGTATCCTGAGCTGACTAATCCATGAGGGTTTATACCAGCTACCAGATGATTCCCGCTCCATTTTCATTGGTGATATTGGTTCTAATTCTGCGGTCCCTGAGCCCACTATCTGCCCCTTATTTTGTTCCACGAATAATATTAATTCCTAGATCTTTGATTTTTTTTCTCAGGGTATTTCTATTTAAGCCAAGGATCTCTGCTGCCTTAACTTGATTACCTCGGGTCGCAGACAAAGTAAGCGAAATAAGAGGCCGTTCCAATTCACGTAGGACACGGTCATAAAGACCTCTAGGTGGCAAGTCGCCATTATGCCCATCAAAGTAATCCTGTAGATGCCGTTCGATAGTGCCACCAAGAGTTGCTGATTCATTGTCATGGTTGCTTGCCAAAGAGCTATCTGTTGATCCAGCTAGCTCCATTTCAACCACATCCACGCCAATTACTGGGTCCGCATACAGCGCTACTAGGCGCTTAACCAGGTTTTCTAGTTCCCGCACATTACCTGGCCACCGGTGTGTCTTCAGTCTATTTATTGCGGCAGAGTCTAGAGACTTATCAGGCAAGCCTTCGGTCGCAGTGTGATCCAAAAAATGAGTAATCAATTCAGGTATATCTTCTGTCCTTTGACGTAGAGGGGGAAGCCTAATTGGCACAACATTCAGTCGATAATATAAGTCTTCTCGAAAACTTCCCATTTTGATTAATTGATTCAGGTCTCGATGCGTCGCCGCAACAATGCGGACATTCGATTTTATAGGTGTCCGACCACCCACAGAAGTGTATTGACCATCCTGTAAAACGCGCAGCAAACGCGTTTGAGCTTCGGGTGGCATATCACCTATTTCATCTAAAAATAGAGTCCCACCTTCTGCCTGTTCAAAACGGCCTGTCGCGCGATTCAAGGCACCTGTAAACGAGCCTTTCTCATGCCCAAATAATTCACTTTCAATTAGTTCGCGGGGGATAGCAGCCATATTCACAGCAACAAATGGCCCAGTACGTCGGCGACCAAAATTATGAAGGGCTCTTGCAACAAGCTCTTTACCGGTACCAGATTCTCCAGTGATCATTGCGGTCAAATCTGTGTTCATAAGGCGGGCTACTGTACGATAGATCTCCTGCATAGCGGGTGAACGGCCAATAATAGGAAGTTGTTCGTCTGTCTCTGCCGCCGGAGACTGGGTTCTAGACTTAACCGATAGAGCTCGGCTGACTACGGCAATAAGCTCTGTTAAGTCGAATGGTTTAGGTAGATATTCAAACGCACCGCGTTCAGCAGCTTTTACAGCGGTCAGCAATGTATTCTGTGCACTCATTACGATAATACGTAGGTCAGGCCGCAATTTCCTAATACGGGGAATTAGGTCTAGCCCATTTTCATCAGGCATCACTACGTCTGTGATCACTAAGTCTCCGTCACCATCAGATACCCAACGCCATAAAGTTGCGGCATTACCTGTGGTACGAACGTTGTAACCCACTCGTCCCAGCGCCTGGTTTAACACCGTTCTAATGCCTTGATCATCATCAGCGATAAGTACAGTAGCACTTGTCATGTACTTGAATCCGTTATGGTGGTGATTGGAAGCATTACTCGAAAGGTTGTTCGTGTTTCTTGGCTATCAAACTCTATGACGCCACCGTGATCATTTATAATCTTGGCTACAAGGGCTAAACCGAGACCACTTCCTTTTGGTTTAGTAGTAACAAATGGGTCAAAAAGATTTGGCCATAAGTCTTCTGGGATACCTGGTCCATTATCCTGCACTGTCACGACCAATGGTAGCTGCACCCGCTCAGCCCTTCCCTGCAATTCCACACGCACTCCAGGCTTAAATGCTGTAGACAAATGAATTTCTCCACCTTCCAACGGAACAGACTCAGCAGCATTTTTAACAAGATTGAGGAACACTTGTACTAGTTGATCAATATTGCCTGCGACAGCTGGCAGAGAAGGGTCATAGCGTTCGTTAAATTTCACTCTTTTAGCAAAACCATTTTCAGCAAGTCGACGGACGCGTTCGAGTACCACATGAATATTTATTGGACATCGTTCTAATGGCCTATCATCAGAAAATACTTCCATCCTATTAACCAGTGCTACGATACGGTCAGCTTCATCGCAAATTAGCTGCGTCAAAATACGATCTTCCTCATCGGCTTTCTGTCCCAGCAATTGCGCAGCACCACGTATACCTGAAAGCGGATTTTTAACCTCATGAGCGAGTAACGACGCCATCGCCGTTACAGAACGAGCCGAGTTGCGGTTCTCTAATTGTTGTCCGATTTTTTGAGCACGTGTCTGTTCAAGCAACGAGACCACAGCCCACCCTGTTGCATCAATCATAGAAGCAACGTGAACCGTCATAGTCCTCGAGCCAGTCTTAGGGGTATCCAGGATAACCTCATAAGCCGAGGCAGTCGTTCCGGTCTCTACCACTTTCTCCACCAAGGAGGAAATAGGCGACTGAGGTGGTAAAATATCAGTGAGTGACACACCAGAAAGAGCCGTAGCACTGGACTGAAATAACTGTTCGGCTGCGCCATTTGCATAGTGAATAGACAGCGCTTTATCCACTACAAGTATAGCAGCCGAAAGAGCACCAAGAACTGACTCATCAGTTAATTTGATCTCTCTATTTTCCTTAGTATTAGAGTTCTCGCGAAATTGGTGGAGTGCAGCAGACATTAGGCAGCGACCTCCAAAGGTGATTCGGTATTTGAGGAAATTTGTCTATAACCACCAGAAAACACACGTTGGATGCATTCTAGTACTTGATCTGGGTTTACTTCCCTATTGACAATTGACCTAAAGACATTTGCTCCAGGAATACCAGCAACTGACCATGCCAAATGCTTCCGAGCAATGCGAACACCTTGATGCTTACCATAATGGGATAATAAAGCATCATAATGCTCCAATGTTAGTGAGCAGCGGGACTCAAGTGAAGGGTCCTCCAGTCGTTCCCCAGTGGCGATAAAATGCTGAACATAAGCTGGAAACCATGGCCTACCATACGACCCACGGCCGATCATTAAACCGTCAGCATGTGATTGATATAATAGTCCTGCAGCGTCCTCAAATGAATTAACATCACCATTACCGATGACGGGTATAGAAACAATTTCTTTCACTTTTCTAATAAATTCCCAATCTGCAAATCCCTTGTAAAGCTGCTGACGTGTCCGTCCATGAATAGTTACAAGTTGAATACCTGCATCTTCTGCTTTTTTTGCCAAAGTTGGTGCATTTAAATTACTATGATCCCATCCCATGCGCATTTTTAAAGTTACTGGTATGCTTACTGCTTTTACCGTCGCCTCAATTATCTTAGTGGCATTATCCTCATCGCGCATAAGTGCTGAACCGCCATAAGTATTGACGATTTTTTTAGCTGGACAACCCATATTGATATCAATGATTGCCGCGCCTTTATCTTCATTTATGCGTGCGGCTTCAGCCATTATGGCTGGGTCACATCCAGCCAATTGAACTGCTATTGGAGATTCATCACTATAATCCGAACTGCTACGCCGGCTTTTACTTAGACTACATTTGTATGATTGGATTATGTGCTGACTAGCCAGCATTTCTGAATACACTAGAGGGCAACCTGATTGACGGACCAAGCGACGAAATGGCTTGTCACTTACACCAGACATTGGTGCCAAGAATACATTCCCATTCAGTGTTACCGGACCGATTTGAATTTGTTTGATCGCCATATGTTGCGCTAACGCCACTGTCTAAAGATTAAGCATTTGTCCAGGAAAACTAAGTAAAATCAAGGGTTATGATAAGCCTTTATATTGTTAGTTTCATAATAGCAACATATTAGGCAAAAACGAAAATTGCACCAATGCGTTGCTAACCTTACTGTTGCTTCCAACTCAACGATTTTTAGGAGCTTTTTGTGACGCGTAACGACGTCTTAGTTGTTGCCGCAGGACGGGGTCAACGTTTCGGTGGTCCTAATCCTAAGCAATATTCAATCCTCAATGGTGAATTCTTGATTCGACGAACACTACGTGCGTTCACCAGCCACCCTGAGATTAGTAAAGTCCTAGTATCGATTCATCCGGATGATGAAGAAATTTTTAACAAAGCAACAAGAGGCCTTAAAATTCTGTCAGTTTCCGGAGGAGCTACACGACAAGAGTCCGTTCTCAAAGGTTTGGAAGCTATGGCTGAAGATCCTCCAGATCGAGTACTTATTCATGATGGTGCCCGGCCAATGGTTACTGCACGCCTCATTAACTCAGTGATTACCGGATTGACGAAGGAGGATGGCATCCTGCCCGTCATCCCCATCGTTGAAACTCTCAAAAATGTTGAAGATGGACGAGTAGGTTCTACAGTACTTCGAAATTCTGTTTTCTTAGCACAAACACCTCAAGGATTCCGTTACTCAACTATTCTTGATGCCCATCGAAAATATGCTGGTGAAAACCTCACAGATGATGCGGCGGTAATGGAACGCGCTGGATCACCCGTTATTACTATACCTGGTGACAAGGCCAATATAAAGGTTACTATCATGGAAGATCTTGCTTACCTCAGAAAGACATTGTCTGAAACCCGGGCAGGAATCGGGTACGATGTTCATAAATTTGGCCCAGGCGATCACGTGATTCTATGCGGTATAAAAGTAGCTCACTCGCATGGCCTAATTGGAAACTCAGATGCAGATGTAGCTCTCCATGCAGCCACTGATGCTATACTCGGTGCAATAGGTGCCGGCGATATTGGGCATCACTTTCCACCAAATGATGCTAAATGGAGCAGGATTTCCTCGAAGCACTTTTTACGTCATGCCCACGATTTACTTTCCCAATCCGGTGGATCGCTCGTGAATTTAGATATCACAATCGTTTGTGAAAGACCTAAAATTGGTGTCCACCGCGATTCTATGGTCAGAAGCATCGCGAACATTCTTAATCTAGATGCTAGCCGCATAAGTGTTAAAGCAACAACAACTGAAGGTTTAGGTTTTACCGGCCGAGAGGAAGGTATCGCCGCACAAGCGATAGCAACAGTCAGGGTTTGAGGTACTCCTAATAAAAATGCTTTAAAGCGGGGAAAATCTTACTTGTCTTGGATAATTGCCCGCTGATCGGTTACCCTCAATCCATGTCCCTCAAGCCCTACAATGATCTTAGAAGTGTTAGTGAGTAAAATCATATTCCTCACACCAAGATCGACCAGTATCTGTGCCCCTACCCCATAATCCATCAAACGGCGAGTATGTTCTGTACCACTCGCCAAAGCACGAATTCTCTCAGTTAATCCACCTGGCGCCTCTCGAAAGAAAACAATCACCCCCCTGCGATAATCAGTGATCATCTGCATAGCAGTTTGTAATTCGCCTGTTCGGATTGACTCCGCATCAGCAAGTACATCAGGCAGTAGATTGAGATGATGCATACGTACCATCACAGGTTCTGATCCATCAACATTACCTTTGATAAGAACTAATTGTTCGTCGTTGGTTATGTTATCTTTATAAACACGTGAGAGCCATTGGCCACCAAGATGTGATTTGAAAGGTGCTTCCGCTTCCATACGCACTAAACGCTCTTTACTACGGCGGTAAGCAATTAAATCAGCAATCGTTGCAATTTTAAGTCCGTGATGCTGGGCAAATTTTATTAGATCGGGCATTCGCGCCATTGAACCGTCATCATTCATAATTTCGCATATAACACCTGCGGGAATAAGTCCGGCTAATTTGGCAATGTCCACTGCAGCTTCTGTATGACCAGCTCGCACCAAAACGCCACCGTCTTTAGCCATAAGAGGAAAAACATGACCAGGTGTAGCTAAATCTCTTGGTAATGATGCAGGATCAATAGCAACGGCAATAGTTCGTGCGCGATCTGCTGCAGAAATTCCCGTAGTCACTCCCTCCCGAGCCTCAATGGATAAAGTAAAAGCAGTTGCTAATCGCGATTGGTTTTGTGCTGGTAATAATGGTAGGCCAAGTTTTTCGACACGCAATCTAGGTAATGACAAACAAATGAGTCCACGCCCATGTTTAGCCATAAAGTTAACTGCATCTGGGGTTGCCATCTGTGCTGGAATAATTAAATCACCTTCGTTCTCTCTATCTTGATCATCCACTAGGATGAACATGCGACCATTGCGTGCATCCTCGATGATTTCTTCCACAGGCGATAGGAATTCTGAGAAGTCCTGATGAGAGGTCTCATTAGCCTCGGACATTACTTTATAACCTTTTGCCTATCTAAGATTATTTATTAAGCGCTTCAAGTGAGCGTGAGACATATCTCGCTAGTAGATCTATTTCCAAATTTAGGGTTCTACCAGCGATCATATCACCTAAAGTGGTAACCACTTGAGTATGAGGAATGATATTCACACCGAATGTCTCTGCACCAACTTCATTAACAGTCAGCGAAACCCCATCCAACGCAACAGAACCTTTCGGGGCAATGAATTTCATTAGCTCCTGCGGGGCAGAGACTTTATAACGTTTGGATCCTAACTCCGATTGGATATTAACAACTTCAGCTACCCCGTCGATATGTCCTGCTACCAGATGACCACTCAGAGCATCGCCCACTTCCAGTGCACGCTCTAAATTAACCTTAGATCCAGTTACCCATGACCCCAGCGTGGTTTTGTCCAAAGTTTCCTTCGAAGCATCGATAGAGAATGTATCCTTACCCTTGGCCGTTACGGTCAAACAACATCCATTGCAAGCTATTGATTCTCCTATTTTTATACTATCTGTTGGATAGCTAGTGATAATTTTAAACCTTACAGCGGCCTGTCCTCTAGTTATTTCACCAACTGACCCAAGGTCAGAAATAATCCCAGTAAACATATGCTCTAAACCATTATTTTTAATATCAGAGTTCAGTTAAGTTAGAATTTGCAGGTATCTATACGTAGCTGTGACAGCATGGTCTAGGGACCATTATGCTAGTCACGAGCGCGATCTAGGATATCAAGTCTGTCATCTCCAAATACCAGACTTTCCCGGTGTTTAAACGCAGGTATATCGGTCATTCGTTCCAGGCTCAGCGGACCAACCGCAGAGACACCATCCACACCGATAAGACTCCCGGCTCGAAACCATACAATTTCATCAATAAAATCTGCTTTTAAGAACGATGCCGATATGCCGCCACCGCCCTCAACAATGACTCTTGTAATACCCCTTTTTGCAAGTTCTGAACTCACATTTATTATGAATTCAACATCGCTATTGGCTAAAACAGATATAATTTCAATTCCTTGCGCCTCTAAGATTTTACAATTGGAGCCCCTTGCCGTTATTAACCATGTCGGAATCTCCTGAGCGGTTACTGCGATTTTGGAATCTTTAGGCGTACGCCCACGTCGGTCCAGAATAATCCTTACCTTAGGCCGCCCTCGATAACCTGGTATCCTGCAAGTCAGTTCCGGATCATCATTAAGAACAGTCCCTGAACCTACCAGAATTGCGTCATAACGAGCTCGTAAGCCATGCACAGCAGCTCGAGCTCTTATTCCTGTTATCCATTGGCTTTCACCAGAACTCAGCGCGATACGCCCATCAAGAGTAGACGCTGTCTTAAGTGTAAAAAACGGCCTATTATGATCAAGATTAAGAAAAAAACCTGCATTAATTCTATTTGCCTCAGGCTCACAGACCATTGTTTTAACTGCGATGCCAGCATCTTTTAGCTTTTCTAATCCACGGCCCGACACGCGCGGGTCCCTGTCAATTGTAGCCACCACTACTCTAGCAACTCCTGCTGAGATCAATGCATCAGCGCATGGCGGTGATTGACCTCGGTGACTACATGGCTCCAACGTAACGTATACATCGGCACCCTGCGCCAAATTTCCTGCGCGCTGCAAGGCCTCCATTTCTGCATGCGGCCGCCCACCTGAACAAGTCCAGCCTCTCCCTACAACTTTACCAGCTTTAACTATAACGCAGCCAACCGAAGGATTGGGCCAGGTGTCACCAAGATTACGTGCGGCCAGCATCAGAGCGCTGGTCATAAACTCGCGATCAGCTTCAGTCACCTCATTCACACGTCTTGGGTGGGCGCGCCGGGGTTTGCCAAAGTCTCAACAAAGCTCTCAAAATCTTTTGCTTCTCGGAAGTTCTTATAAACGGAGGCAAAACGTACGTAAGCCACTTTATCAAGGCCTTGGAGTGCCTCCATAACCATTTCGCCAATGATATTAGATGGTATGTTAGACTCACCCATGCTTTCCAGTCGCCTTTGGATGGAATTGACTACCCTTTCAATTTGGTCACCCTCTACCGGTCGCTTTCGACAGGCAGTGATAATTGATCGAGCAAGTTTGTCACGTTCGAACGTCTTACGTTGCCCGTTTTTCTTAACCACTGTTAAATCACGCAGTTGAATACGTTCAAAAGTAGTGAACCTAGCCCCACAGCTAGGGCAGGACCGCCGACGGCGTATAGCCGCACTATCTTCAGTAGGGCGGGAATCCTTAACCTGGGTATCCAGGCTCCCGCAGTAGGGACACCGCATATTGTTTCTCCCTCTTCGTGTTTTACCCGGGTAATACTAATTAAAATCCCAGTTAAGGTACTTGTGCCCCCAATTTATTGATAAATTGGAAACCGCCGACACAAATTCTGGACTCTTTCGCTTACTGATTCTTCTACGCCGGCTGTGTTTCCGGGTGAGGAAGCCTGGGCATCCACCACCTCACAGATCAACTCCCCTACGTATTTAAACTCTTCAGCACCAAAGCCCCTGGTCGTGCAAGCCGGAGTGCCCAAACGCACGCCTGAAGTCACCATAGGCTTTTCTGGATCAAACGGGATGCCATTCTTATTACAGGTAATTCCAGATCGCTCGAGAATCTCCTCAACGATATCACCCGTTAACTTTTTAGGTCTTAAATCAACTAAGAGCAGATGAGTATCCGTGCCGCCAGTTACAATTTCCAATCCGCCACTGCAAAGTGTCTCTGATAGTATCTTTGCATTATTTACAACGCTCTGAGAGTATTCTTTAAACTCATTTGATAAGGCCTCTGCGAAAGCTACAGCCTTCCCTGCAATGACATGCATGAGTGGCCCACCCTGAAGACCGGGAAAAATAGCAGAGTTAACCTTTTTACCGATTTCGGTGTTATTTGAGAGAATCATGCCACCACGAGGCCCACGTAGTGTTTTATGAGTAGTAGTTGTAACTACGTCTGCGTAGAGCAATGGACTGGGGTAAATGCCTGCCGCAACCAAACCGGCAAAATGAGCCATATCCACCATCAATAAGGCGCCAACGCTATCAGCAATATTCCTAAACTTTTTGAAGTCTATGATCCGGGAATAGGCTGAACCACCTGCAATAATGAGCTTGGGCTTGTGCTCTTTAGCTAAAGATTCCACTTCGCCAAAATCAATGAGTCCATCTTGTTTGCGAACTCCATATTGGATGGCATTGAACCATTTACCTGAAATGTTTGGTTTTGCACCGTGAGTTAGATGCCCTCCGGCAGCGAGGCCCATTCCCATTACTGTTTCACCAGGCTTCAATAGTGCTAAGAACACTCCCTCATTGGCTTGAGCACCCGCATGGGGCTGTACATTAGCATACGAGCAATTAAACAGCTGTTTTGCGCGATTAATTGCTAATTCCTCAGCAATATCCACATACTCGCAACCGCCATAATAACGTTTCCCGGGGTAGCCTTCAGCGTATTTATTGGTCAGTACGCTGCCAACTGCTTCTAGCACCGCTCTGCTTACAATATTTTCTGACGCTATTAGCTCTATTTGGCTTTGTTGGCGTTCTAGTTCGCTAATAACAGAGCTCATTACCTCTGGGTCAGATTTTTCCAACGGCATAGTGAAATTAGCTCGGGATACAGTAAGGTCCATATCTATTTAACGTCCTCTTGTTTTGTCATTTTAAAATTGATCTAGTCGATCTTTTCAATGCGGCGCTCATGACGCCCACCTTCAAATTGCGTTGAAAAAAATGCCTTCAGAATACCACGTGCTGTATCCTCGGATACACTGCGTGCGCCCAATGCTAGAATGTTGGCATTATTATGCTGGCGCGACATCTTTGCGGTAAAAGCATCATGAACTAATGCGGCTCGCACACCCTTGTGACGGTTGGCAGCAATCGAAATTCCAATACCTGTACCACAAATAGCAACACCGGCCGAGGCTCGATTCCCAGCAACCGCGTTTGCAACAGCATGGCCATAATCCGGGTAGTCCACTGAAGCTTCATCACACGTGCCTAGATCTAGTACTTCAAATCCTAACTCCTCCAAGCACTTTGAAAGTATGGACTTGTATTTAACACCGGCATGATCGCTTGCTATAGCAACTGTGTCGCCGATCTTCGCTATAAGTTTTTCAGACATAATGTCGCCGCGACGCATGCTATCCAAGCTGTCCGATTCATACTGGCCTCCGAGCTCTTAATCTCATATGAACTAAAAATAGAATTAGGGAATACCATATATCGGCAGAACCTGCCAATGTGGCACAAAAGATTGGCTTTTAAATAAATACCATACCCAATTCACCGTTTCCTTTGCTTTCTTACCGCTGCCTCCAGCTTACGCAAAGCATTCACTTTGAGGCTATAAGGTGTCATATGAACTGAGCCTACAACGCAAACTTCAGTATTTGTCTCTGGGTCGATAGCAGATACCTTTACAGAATTACCAACCGAAAATGTCTCAAAGAGCACCTCTTTCAGGTACGTATCAATGCCGCTCTGTTTATCAATGGTTATAGGCTTAATACGACCTCTAGCATTCTTAGTTTTGCGCGCGATCAACCGGTTTCTGAGGTATGACTTGAAGTGGGGCATAACTATGACCAATGCTGTTTCCTTAAAATACCATAGGTCTATGGCTCAAGGGTATAAACTTCAACATAGGGACACTAAATAATGAAACGGCTACAAATGATTCTGTTGTCCCTAATTACGGGCATATTAGCCCTGATTATCATCTGGCTTGCTTACATTTTGGTATCGGCATACAGAGCCGTACCAGAGTTAGACGGTGAGTATTTCTTGGAGGGTATTGCGGGCACGGTCACAATTTACCGCGATAACCATGGTATCCCAATAATTGAGGCAAAGTCCGAAGCCGACGCATATTTTGGCCTCGGTTACACTCATGCCCAAGATCGTTTTTTCGCTATGGAACTGATGCGGCGTCAAGGGCAAGGCCGTCTTGCTGAACTTATTGGCCCCATAGCGGTAAATGCAGATAAGTACACCAGAACCCTGGGTCTCTACAAAAGCGCTCAGGAAGATCTGAAAGGCTTACATCCAGATGTTCTCAGGATATCAAAAAGTTATGCTGCGGGTGTGAACGCATGGATTAAAAGCGGGAATCCACTCCCTGTGGAATTTAAAATTCTAATGTTCGAACCTGAACCCTGGACACCAGCAGATTCTTTAGTCTGGCAGAAAATAATGGGGTTGCAGCTATCTGGAAATTGGGATGATGAGCTTGTAGATGCCTTACTGATAAAAAAACTTGGTCCAACCAAAGCTCAAGAACTCTGGCCTGTCCAACGGGCTGATGATCATACAACACTCAGACAGCACGCACTTGATTATGGAGAACTCCCATTTGCAGAGTTGCTTGACGACCTGACATCTGTTTTAAGACCAACCCTCGCCTCCAACGTATGGACGTTAAAAGGGGAGCGCACTGATTCAAATGCTCCAATTTTAGCCAGTGACCCACACCTTGGTTTTCAGGCTCCTAATCTTTGGTACCTCGCAGGCATTAACTACCCAGGACATAGAATTTTTGGGGCAACTGTTCCTGGCGTTCCATTTCATATAATTGGCCAAAATGATTATGTTGCATGGGGATTAACAACCACACATAGCGATACGGGAGACCTATTTATAGAGAAATTATCGGCTGACAACATCACCTATGAAACACCAGACGGACCCGCTCAATTTCATACACGCACAGAGACGATAAGCGTCAGGTTTAATGATCCCGTTCATTTAACCGTCCGCAATTCTCGCCATGGTCCTATTGTAAGTGATATTTTGTCCGTGGAAAAAAGCATCCCCGAGCTCTCAGAAAGTGATAAAGTTGTAGCTCTGGCGGTGAACGTACTTCAGCCTAACGATAAGACCGCCGAAGGTGCCTATCGTATGGCGCGCGCAAAAAATGTTTATGATTTTGCGGATGCCCTTAAAATGTTTCACGCACCCCAGCAAAATTTTGTTTTTGCAGATAGTAATGACGAGATTGGATTTTTTGCACCTGGCCGTGTGCCAATACGTAAATCAGGCGATGGAACAGTACCAGTACCCGGCTGGGGGGGTGAATATGATTGGAAAGGTTGGATTCCCTATGATGAGCTACCGCAGATATTTAATCCTCCATCTGGCACCCTAATCAATGCAAATAATAAAATCGTTACTGACGACTATAAACACCTCATAGCTGCCCGCTGGCGAGCGCCATTTCGAGCAAATCGTATAAGTGAACTACTGAATCGGTTTGATCGTGCCAATGCTTCGGACTTCGAAAAAATACAGGTTGACCAAGTTTCTATTATGGCTAGGGAGATGGCACCATTACTATTAAAACACTTATCACCGGAGATAAGGCGTAAAGATCCATTACTAGAGATGCTCGAGACCTGGAATGGTTCAATGGACCGTAAAATGGCAGAGCCTCTAATTCTAATATTGTGGATTGAAAAATTGAAAGCTGCGATAGCAGAGGATGAACTTGACGAAGTCTTCCCATATCTCAGTGGGGTACGCGCTGAATTTATCAGAACAGTCCTCATAGACAATCATCATTGGTGCGACGATATTAACACGCCCGAAAAAGAAACTTGTAACCAGCAAGTAGAAATCGCCTGGAACGGCGTTCAAGAATGGATGAAATTAAATGCCGGATCCGAGCCTGCCAGTTTAAAATGGGGAGATCTTCATCTAGCTACCTTCGACCATCTTTTATTTGGCAGGGTCCCTCTATTATCGGGTCTTGGTAAAATGACTGTAGCCAATGGGGGAGACAACTACACGATCAATGTAGGATCTCACGCATCATCAACTGCGAGCATTCCTTTTCGGCAAGGCCATGGCCCTGCTGTCCGAGCGATATTTGATTTAAGTGATCGCACAAACTCGCGCTTTGCCTTAGCTGGAGGACAATCTGGGCATTTGGCCTCTACCCATTATGACGATTTGCTTATTTCCTGGCGCGATGGCCAATATTTGAGGGCTCCAACAGAAAAAACGGCAGTAAACCGCCTTATTTTAAATCCAACCCGGTAGTGAATATTTTACCATGTCTGTGCAATGCTTGTGCACAGATTGCTGGACAGCTACACCATGTCCCAGCGTTTTCGACTCTAATGAGCTGACGATAAATAGACGCTTTAGCTAAGGTAAGAGGAAACCTCGACTCATGGCAGAACGGCCAGACTTTGGTGGCGCTGGTGGCGTAGGCGGCACAGGCGTTACGATCATCAAGCGCATAAAAAAAGGTGGCCATGGCCACCATGGGGGCCAATGGAAAGTTGCTTATGCTGATTTTGTAACAGCAATGATGGCCTTTTTCTTGTTACTCTGGCTCTTAAATGCAGTAACCGAACAGCAACTAAATGGCGTTGCAGAATACTTTACTCCCATTGCTGCGTCATCGCGCTCAAGCGGAGCCGGCGGAATGCTGGGAGGCCTTGCTATTAGTGAAGGCGCTCAGCAAAGCATGACTGGCTCAACAGCTGCAGTAGTCCTCCCACCACCATCAATTGGAGCTGGTGGGCAAGAGATGACAGACCCTAATGAAGCATCGGATAATGAAGAGGATGCAAGTCAAGCAGCCATGGAAGCTAACGAACAGCGTGAATTTGAACAAATAGCTGAAGAACTACGTGAAAAAATTAGTGGAGTTCCTGATTTAGCGCCACTAGCCAACAGTCTATTGATTGACAGCACGCCTGAAGGTTTGCGAATTCAAATTGCCGATCAAGATAAAGTGGATATGTTTGCGCCGGGAAGTGCCCAGCTCTACCCACGTACACGTGACTTGCTAATCCAAATTAGTAGCATAATTCGCAAAATGCCTAATAAACTCAGTATATCGGGGCACACGGACCCTTCGACAGCTATTGATCCGTCTGGGTACACCAACTGGGAATTATCTTCAGATCGAGCACTTGCGACTCGCCGCGTTTTACTTCAGGGCGGTGTTGATGACCGGCAAGTCAGTAAAGTCGTAGGATTAGCAGACCGGGAGCCACTTGATGAAACGGAGAGGCGATCTCCCCGCAATAGGAGAGTTTCGATCGTCCTACTTCGTGGTGAGAATCTATCAGGAGATGAATTCAACAGATTACCTAATTTCCTTGAGCGCAGCACCATGCCTGAGCCTTTAGTGCCTGCTCAAGGAGAGACCTTTAATAATCCTGCCACTCAAAACTAAACTAGGTTTTGGGGGTTGCTAGCTCTCTACTAATTGTAAACTTGAAATCCTCTCGTCATGCTTGCATACCATGCCACTATAATAGTGGGCTGCGAGTGATTTTCGCAGTATTATAGATAAATGGATCAGACACCTCTTAAACGTCCTCAATTCTTTTTCACGACGGCACCATTACCGTGTCCCTACCTGCCTGACCGTTTGGAACGAAAACTCGTTACAGAGCTCTCAGGCTCGGTTGCAGATAGCGCACACGAAAGTCTAGGTCGCTCAGGATTTCGCCGCAGCCACTCTATTGCATACGTTCCTGCCTGCCCGGGATGCAAAGCATGTGTTCCAGTTCGAGTTAACACTAAAAGTTTTCGCCGTCGGCGTTCACTAGCGCGTATTTGGCGTCAAAATAATGATCTTCTAGCAATAAAAACTGAAGCAAGAGCATCAACTGAACAATACGATCTTTTTACGCGATATCAGCAATCACGTCATTCCGGAAGCGATATGGCGTTAATGGGCTTTTATGAGTACAGCGCGATGATAGAAGATAGTCCAATAGATACTTTCCTAGTCGAGTATCGGGACCGCTCAGGCAACCTTTGCGCAGCTTGCCTCACAGATCGTACTAGCGATGGACTCTCAGCTGTTTATAGCTTTTTTGAGACAAATGGAACACGAGATGGATTAGGCAATTATATTGTACTCTGGCTAATCGAACAAGCTCAGCTATGGAATTTACCGTACGTCTATCTAGGGTACTGGATTGAGAGCTCACCAAACATGGCCTACAAAGCACGATTCCAGCCCTTGGAGCGTTTATGCCAGACTGGGTGGGAGCGCTTTGTTCCTGACTCTTTCCTTAACGACTAGTTCTAAATAAACACACAATTCATATTTGTGAATATCATCTACGTGGAGAACGGGCGCGTTTCTCGCGAGAACCCTTTAGGGGGCATACGTCCAGCTTGTGCACGAGCACCAATCCATGCTCGTAGATCAGTCTCAGTGCGTTCACGGTCTCCCGATTTCCATGTAAGTCCATCTTTGATTGTGAACACCTTAGCATCTGCGCAACCGCCACCTTTATAGCGTTGAAGAATTACTCCCCTACCTCGTCCCATTTGAGGAACATCTTTGAGTGGGAAAATAAGGAGTTTTCTATTATCACCTATAATCGCAACTGAATCTGGCGGTTGACCTGTTAAGATATCATCACCCTGTTTAGATGATCTCGGCACCGGAGTGCAAACTCTGCCATATTCGCCTTTGGTAAGATTTAATGCTTGTTTTCCATTTTTAGTTTGGGCAAATACTTGCTCCGCGACAACAACAAACCCCCGACCAGCACTAGAAACAAGCAAGAATTTTTGCTCTTGATCGTACACCACCATTGAGACGATATCAGCATCGTTGGGAAGATCCATTAGTAAACGAATGGGCTCTCCGTAACCTCTTCCTTGGGGCAGTTTATCCGCTGAAAGGGTATAGAAACGGCCATCCGAAGCGAATAGTAAAATTTTATCATTGGACTGAGCTTTGACAGCACTAAGGAATCTATCACCTTCCTTAAATTTTAATTCGGATTTACCAGAAACTACATCGTCGCGGTGACCTTTTATAGTCCTGACCCAACCTTTAACAGAGAGTATGACTGTGATCGGCTCTTTTTCGACGAAAGACTCTATAGGTACTACAACGGCCGTAGGTACCTGCCCTAATGTTGTACGTCGCTTACCAAGTGCCGTCTTTTGACCAAACATTTCTTTTGTATGTTTGACTTGCGCCGCTATAGACAGCCATTGTTTTTTGCTATCTTTAAGTAAACTCCGTAGTTCTCTTTTTTTAATCCCTAGATTCTTGTGTTCTGCTTTAATTTCAATCTCTTCTAATTTTCGGAGGGAACGTAATCGCATGTTTAGGATAGCCTCGGCTTGCACATCCGATAGTTTAAACTTTTTCATCAATAATGGTTTTGGTTCGTCTTCTCTACGAATCAAACGTATCACTGAATCAAGATTTAGATAGGCGACAAGGTGACCGGCCAGAATCTCTAATCTATTATTAATTGTCGCAAGCTGGTGCTTAGCATGTCTTACAAGTATAAACTTACGATGGTTCAAGTAAGCTTGCAGGACTTCCACCAAACTCATCACCCGAGGGACACCTGATGAATCAAGTACATTCATGTTAAGTCCAAAGCGCGTCTCAAGATCTGTCTGACGAAATAATTGTTCCATTAGTTGTTCAGGATCAACACTACGCGATCTAGGCTCTAAGATGATGCGCACATCTTCGGCTGACTCATCTCGCACATCCGCCAGCACCGGAAGTTTTTTTTCTTCCATAAGCGTCGCTATGCGTTCAATCAGTCGTGATTTCTGTATCTGGTAAGGAATTTCTGTTACAACAACGTGGTAAATCCCTCTACCCAAGTCTTCAACAGCCCACTTTGCTCGTAAACGGAAAGATCCTCGCCCACTTTTATAAGCTTCAACTATATTATCACTACTCTCTACAAGAACACCACCTGTAGCAAAATCAGGACCAGGTATCATATCCACAAGTTTAGATATTCGTGCTTTGGGTGTTTTTATCAAATGTAAAAGAGCGTCGCACACCTCACCCACATTATGTGGAGGTATATTTGTTGCCATACCCACCGCAATACCAGCCGAACCATTAGCAAGAAGATTCGGAACAGCAGAGGGCATAACAATGGGTTCTAATTCTTCTCCATCGTAAGTTGGCCGAAAGTCCACCACATCTTCATCAAGGTCATCCATAAGCGCTTTAGCAAAGGGTGTAAGCTTTGCTTCGGTGTAACGCATCGCTGCAGCATTATCACCATCAATGTTACCGAAGTTTCCCTGACCTTCGACTAGAGGGAATCGAACTGAAAAGCTTTGCGCGAGTCGAACTAGAGCATCATAGGCAGCCGAATCGCCGTGTGGATGGTACTTACCTATAACATCACCGACTACCCTTGCGCATTTCTTATATCCTCCCGTAGGGTCCAGTTTCAGTTGGCGCATCGCATAAAGTAATCGGCGATGAACGGGTTTTAGACCATCCCTGACATCAGGTAGCGAACGGGAAACAATGGTTGAAAGAGCATAGGCTAAATACCGTTCACTCAGAGCATCATCTAAAGTCGTGTTGTGAACAGTCTCGGAGGATTTGGGTCGCTTGGATCGTTTTGTGCGGGGTTTAGCCATCAAATCACTCTATTAAATGTCTCGTAGCATAGCGGGCAATACTACCCATCAACAATACCTAGTATTTTCAAGAATCAAATCTTGTGACAAATCGCGTTCGCGATGACGGAATCACTTGGTTTTGAGGATTAAACACCCACGATTCGAAAAAATGACCGGTAATTGCCAATCCCTGTGCAACTTCCTGTTTAGAAGCCTCAACATCATCAGTGCGAAAGAAAGAAGGTAAGACAAATAATCTTGAAGCATATTCACCAGCCGCGCCCTTAGAAACAGCACGGCCAGTTTTTGGCGACACGTAACTTAGATTATCACGCCTTCCAGTGACCACACAACTTGATAGATCTAGCCCGTACCCCAAATCTTTTAGCAAAGCCAGTTCCCATAGAGCGTAATACGCAGGCCAATGAATGTTATTTAGATTTTTGAGTAATTGAAGAGTCCCCTCGTAAATATTAGCGTGAGGCTCACGCTCCGGCAGAGTTGCATCCACCATAGCGCACAGAGCAGTTATGCCCGAAAGTTGATTAGCATCCGATAACGCTAAGGCTGCATAACTATCCAGAGCTTCAATGATGTAAGTCCCAAGCTGGCCTTCGAGACGCGCTCGCCAATTTGCTCGCACAACATTGCCAGGTTGAAGTATCCCTCGATTTTTGCGTCCCAGGCCCCCTTTAACTAATCCAACGTGACGACCTTGTGTTTCAGTCAGAAGAGATACAATAGCATCATGTTCACCAAATCGGCGCGCAGATATAACAATTCCTTGATCTTCCCAACTTACAGCCATGGACCTAACTTTGCCTCGGATGACTCATCGATGATAAAAATAATAAGAAAAATTTATTATTTTAAAAGCAACGATTTAGGCATTAAAGTCAAGGCCCCATGAAGAATAGAACCGACGCTCATCCAACCACCGTTCATTTACTTTCACATGTAAAAATAAGTGCACACGACGATTGACATACTTTTCAAATTCTATACGTGCCGATGCTCCAATTGCTTTGATATTTTTCCCACCTTGACCCAGAACAATTGGCCTATGGCTCTCGCGACTTACGTAAATAGTTTGTTCTATCCATACACTACCGTCATTTTTTTCTTCCCATCGCTCCACTTCTACTGCGCAGGAGTATGGTAACTCTTGCCTCAGTCTAAAAAATAATTTCTCACGAGTTATTTCAGCGGATAATAGTCTTAATGGCATGTCTGAAATGTCATCCTCTGGAAACATCCACGGGCCCTGTGATAAAGTACCTGTCAAGTGTAGTCTTATTTTTTCCAGTCCATCACCAGTTAAAGCAGAAACCATAAATATCTCACTGAATATATTTAAGTCATTCACCATTGCAGTAAGATTCAACAAATCTACCTTTTCACAGATATCAATCTTATTGAGAACTAGCAGCGCTTTGCTACCTAGCTTACTAAGCTGAGCGAATATTTTTTTATTCGCAGAAGAAAAGCCTTGTCTTGAAGATTCTTTGGCGGCATCGATAACAAGTAAAACCACGTCTGCATCATTAGCTCCTGACCAAGCAGCTGACACTATTGCTCGTTCAAAGCGTTTCTTGGCGTCAAATATACCTGGTGTATCTAGAAATATGATTTGGGTCTGCTCAGACATCGCAATGCCGCGAACTATCGAGCGTGTTGTCTGTGCCCTAGGTGTAACTATACTGACCTTACTGCCAACCAAGGCATTAACAAGGGTCGATTTTCCTGCGTTAGGCCCACCAAGTACCGCTACGAACCCGCATCGTGTTCTAGCATCAGGTACATTTTCATTCACTTGGAGATTCCTGATATTTCTTTCAATAGTAAAGCTGCAGCAGCTTGCTCAGCGAAACGTTTCGTGCGGCCTTCACCTTTATGTTCTGAAAACCCATCAACTTTCACTGAAACTACAAAGCTAGGTGTATGTGCAGGACCTGATTCCGATATAGTTTTGTAATATGGTAATGGTAATCGCCTTCCCTGGGCCCATTCCTGAAGAGTTGTTTTTGAATCCTTAGGTGGAACAATCTCTTTACGCATCAATGATTCCCAATGCGAGGAAATGAATTGTGCAGCTACCTCCAAACCACCATCCAGGTAGAGAGCTCCGATTACTGCCTCACAGGCATCAGCAAGTATCGCAGACTGCATCGCAAGAGCCTGTTGCCCGGGCGCCATCTTAATATGGGATCCAAGCCCAATCTCTTCTGCAACCTTACTCAAGGTAGAAGCGCTTACCAAAGCGGCCAGCCGTGTTGCTAGTGCTCCTTCAGCCTCGTAAGGATAGGCTTTTAGTAAGCTCTCAGAAATGACCAACCCTAACACGCGGTCACCAAGAAATTCCAAACGTTCGTTAGTAGGCTGTCCAGGCGGCCTTTCCTTAATTGGGGTACTCAACGACCCTCTATGGGTCAATGCTAGCGTGAGAAGGCTTCTATCAACAAACTTGTACCCGAGTGAACTTTCAATTAAGGAATCGTAAGCCTCCATGTCTGAAGCTATTCTATACCAGAAAATATTCGACTGTAGCGCACTGCAAACGGCCATCGCCATATCTTCAATAGAGATGCACTACCATCAGTGGAGTAAAATAAGAATTCGGCACGCCCAACCAAATTATCTGCCGGAACAAAACCTACATTTGCTCGGCTATCGAGTGAATTATCACGATTGTCACCCATAACGAAATAATGCCTCTCTGGCACTTTAAATTTAGGCGTATTGTCAAGTCTGCGATTATCTCCCTCCTCTAATATATAATATTCCTTACCACTCGGTAGTTTCTCTAGATAACGTATGGGCCTCAATAAACTTCCATAGGTATTCCTATACTCGTACTCTCCGAAAGATACGCGTTCCACCAATGTTTCATTAATAAATAGGCGTCCGTCCTGCAAATGAATAGTATCACCAGGTAGACCAATGACGCGTTTGATGTAATCTATTTTTTCATCAGAAGGTAATTTAAAGACAACGACATCTCCCCGCTCCGGCAGTGATTCAATAACTCTCCCATCAATTGGTGCAGCGCTAAAAGGAAAAGAATGTTTGCTATATCCGTAAGAGTACTTAGAAACGAATAAGTAATCACCGACAAGTAGAGTAGGGATCATTGACCCTGATGGAATATTAAAAGGCTCGAATAAAAATGTACGAATAATTATAGCGATTACGACCGCATAAATAAGAGTATGTACTGTTTCCCAGAATCCTTCCCGCTGTTTAGCGCTTAACATTTTCTATCTACCAATCATTAATTTTATAAATGTGGACGTGCCTGGATATTTAGATCAGCATCGCGATGACCAAATAGCGATCAAAGATGAAGCCAGCGTGAGAAATAAAAGTCAAGACTTCAAATACTTATCGCTTTCGGATGGTGTTGAGTGGTCGAAATTGCGGTGATGATAACCATCGCTTCAGCTATCGGATATTCATCCGTAATGGTTAAATCTACTTGTTGCCGCATACCTGCCGGCAGCAAAGATTCTAAACGCGCCGCAGCACCTCCAGACATCACCATTGTCGGCTTACCGGTTGAAAGATTAATCACACCAAGGTCTCTCCAATAAACACCATTACGAAAACCAGTGCCGAGCGCTTTGGAAGCCGCCTCTTTAGCTGCATAACGTTTTGCAAGTGTCGCAGCATATGAATTTCCTGAGCCTTGCCGGCGTTCAGCTTTTCGGCGCTCCACATCAGTAAAAATACGGTTGATGAACCTATCACCAAATCGAGTGATCGTTTTTTCAATACGTCGTATGTCTATGAGATCGTTTCCGATACCTATAATCATCCTACACCACCACTATCTCACGCCGGTATGCGCGCTATTTCCATCTCTTTTCGCATGCGCCTTATTGCCTCTTGGAATCCTATAAATATGGCCTCTCCTATCAAAAAGTGACCGATATTTAACTCGGTCAAGGTTGTGATAGCGGCAATTGGACCGACGGTATCGTAACCTAATCCATGCCCTGCATGGCATTCTAACCCAATTTTATCTGCATAATCAGCTGCATGTTGAATTCTTTCTAATTGTTGCTCTCGAAGAATTCCTGCGGGAGCATCGCAATAGGCACCCGTATGGAGCTCCACCACGGGAACATCTAGATTTTTCACTGCATCTAATTGGCGTTCATCTGGTTCTATAAACATAGAAACCCGCGCGCCAGATTCGGTTAATTTACGAACAAATGGGGACAGATAAATCTGAGAATCAGCTACATTAAGACCTCCCTCAGTGGTCCGTTCTTGCCTTTTTTCTGGCACAATACAAACGGCGTGAGGTCTATGCCTCAGGGCGATTGTTAACATCTCCTCAGTTGCTGCCATTTCTAAGTTTAGCGGTATGTGAAGATCAGCCATTAGCTTTGCAATGTCTGCATCCGATATATGCCTGCGGTCCTCGCGTAAATGAGCAGTGATACCGTCAGCTCCTGCCTGAGCAGCCAATAATGCTGCACGGACGGGATCTGGATGAATTCCACCTCTCGCGTTTCTGACTGTTGCTACATGATCCACATTCACGCCTAGTCTCAGACACTGTGTCTGACCAGATTGAACGTCTATCATTTTCCATCTTTCATTAAATCATCATTATCTTCAGAGAGTGAGTTTTTCCGTACCTGTCTCAACTTATGAACAGCCCGGACGGGTCTAAGGACTATAAAATATGCCGATACACCAGCAATGATAGAAACAGGAATGCTTCCGACAATCATTGGTAATAGAGTAGGCATGACTTGATCCACAAACAACGTACCATCAAACGTTTCTATTGAACGGTAAAGACCACCGAACATTGTACGAAACGGGGTCTCGCCGCTCTCTAGGCTACCCTCACCTAAAAGTAGAACACCAAACTCATATGTACCAACCCATATAAAAGGGAATGTCCACGGATTTCCAACGATAGTTCCTATGGCTGCAGCAATCATACTCGCTCTAATCAACCATGCTATGCCCATAGAAATGAGAAAGTGGAGTCCCATGAATGGCATCATTGATGCTGCCACGCCACAGGCAACGCCCATTGCAATACTTTCTGGTGATCCAGGAATACGTTTTAGCCTATGCCAATAATATGAAACAGCTCTCCGCCATCCCATTTTAGGCCAAATGACACTCAAAAACTGTATAGCCCAAGAAGTAGATGTACGACGTTTAAACATTAACCAATCGCTCCGTTAGCCTCGTGCTCGTTCGACAGAATTAATGGCCGGAGTGGCACGCAGTGCTGCGATTATATTGGTAAGGTGTTTCACTCCACGCACCTCAATGTCTATCTTCATCTCAAAGAATTCACGAGAACGATTAAGTATTTTTAAATTCGAAATATTTCCATGATTACGAGCGACGATAACAGAAAACTCCCCAAGGCTTCCTGGCTCGTTTGCAACCACAACATTTAGACGGCCAATATGAATATCTTTATCAACTTCAGCATCCCAGGTTAAATCAACCCAGCGCTCAGGTTCGTCGGTGTAAGCATCAAGAGTCTCACAATCTATAGTGTGTATATCAACACCACGCCCATCAGCTGTAATTCCGATAATACGATCACCCGGCAAAGGGCAACAGCACGTAGAAATATGAACGGCCATGCCGTGCGTCAAGCCACGAATTGCAATAGCGCTATCATTATTATGAGATTGCTTAAGCCTCGCTTGCGATAAATCGATTACATTTTCAGTACCCGCACTGCGCACTCCGGGGTATACCGCAACTAAAACTTCACGCCCAACTAACCTACCCTCACCCACTTTCTCATACAAATCTTCAATTGTCTCAACACCGAACTTGCCCATCACACCGCGGAGACCTTTATCCGAAAGTAAATAGCCTTCTTTGGTAAACGTCTTTTCCAAAATTTCTTGGCCAAGTTTTATGTATTCCATACGCGCGTCTGAGCGAAACCGCCTTCGGATATGAGCGCGTGCTTTACCTGTAACGATAAAGCCCTCCCATTCAGGAGAAGGTTTTTGCGCGGACGAAGTTACTACCTCTACTTGGTCTCCATTTTGTAATTGCGTGCGTAGCGGAACGATACGTCCATTAACCTTTGCTCCAACACAAGTATTGCCTACTTCGGTATGCACTGCATAGGCAAAGTCTACAGGACCTGCCCCTCTTGGGAGGGCAATAAGATCACCCTTTGGGGTAAAGCAAAATACTTGATCCTGAAACATTTCTAACTTTGTGTGTTCCAGAAATTCTTGTGGTGTTGGGGCATGCTCTAAAATATCAAGCAATTCTTGGAGCCACAAATATTGGCGCCCCTCCATTGGATTCAAGACATCACTACCTAACGAATTATCTGTGGACTTGTATCGCCAGTGGGCCGCCACGCCTAACTCAGAAATTTCATGCATTTCGTGAGTGCGAATTTGAATTTCAATTTTATGTTTTTGCGGACCAATCACAGACGTATGGATTGAACGATAACCATTCCGTTTCGGCGTGGAAATATAATCTTTGAATCTACCTGGTACTGTCGGATAAGATCTGTGCACTACACCTAAGATGCTATAACAATCTTCGATTGAGTTAACCATAATGCGAAACGCCATTATATCGGATAATTGAGCAAAACTAACATCCTTGATTTGCATTTTCCTCCAAATGGAATAAGCCGTTTTTTCCCGCCCCGATACGTATCCTTTTATATTCGCTTTCGAAATTACTTGATCCAGCTCATCCATAATCTTTACGACTAAATCGCCACCATGTAATTCCAGAAATCGTAGACGAGTGAGAATCGATTCACGGGCTTCTGCATGAAGTTCCGCAAAAGATAAATCTTCAAGCTCTGTTTTTATCTCTTGCATGCCAATACGCTCTGCTAATGGCGCGTAAATTTCCATTGTCTCCATAGCAATCGACCGACGTTTATCTGAGTCAGCTATATAATTAAGCGTACGCATGTTATGCAAACGGTCGGCAAGCTTAACCATAAGCACTCGAATGTCTTCGGACATTGCTAGCACAAACTTACGAAAATTTTCTGCCTGCTTAGTTTCTACATTTTGCACTTGAATTCTGGTTAGCTTAGTAACTCCATCTACAAGACGGGCAGTCTCTTCCCCAAAGATCTCTCTTATTTCCTCGAGAGTCGCCCTTGTGTCTTCAACAATGTCATGTAATAGAGCCGTCACAATGGAGGCAGCATCCAACTTATAATTTGTCAGGATTCCAGCAACTTCCAGAGGGTGTGAAAAATAAGGATCGCCTGATTCGCGCTTCTGGGAACCATGCATCTTCATAGCATAGACATAGGCGCGGTTGACGAAGTCCTCGTCCGCCTTTGGATCGTATGCCTTAATGCGTTCAAGAAGTTCGAATTGACGAAGCATCAGCAGGCCCTAACCAAGATTTTAGAGTGTAGACTAGGGGAGCTAAGAAAGAACTCGCAAGTGCTTAAGAATAGCAGGGTAACGCGTGCGATCATTCTACATTCTCACGCGTCAAAAAATTAACCTCTATCTTCGTCCTCTTCGAAACCTTCATGAGCAATCGTTGTCTGTTCAACTGGCGCAGCTATCGGTGGTTCATCCGTCGTAATAGTCGTTTGATCAACTGGTGAGGCCGGCGGTGGTTCAAATGGAGAAGCCGGAGGTGGTTCAACTGGAGAGGCCGCGGGTGGCTCAGCTGTAGAAGCCGGAGGTGGCTCAGCTGTGGAAGCCGGAGGTGGCTCAGCTTTAGAAGCCGGAGGTGGCTCAGCTGTAGAAGCCGGAGGTGGTTCTGCTGGAGAAGCCGGAGGTGGCTCTGCTGGAGAAGCCGAAGGCGGCTCAGCTGGAGAAGCCGAAGGTGGTTCAAATGGCGTTGCAGGCAGTGGCTCGGCTAGCGAATCTAAAGACGGTTCTGGTGTAATATTGGTTTGCATGGCTGGTGAAGCTACCGAAGGAGTAGTCAATGTTAATTCATCACTGCCAGGTTGATCTTCATACAAATCCCGTACCTTGGGACGTGGGGATTCGGTTTCCTCAGTATTATTTCTGATTTCATTAAACTCAGGATTTGATGCCATAGCATCAAATCCGTCTTCTTCGGGTTCATCTACCTCAACATGGCGTTGGAGACTTTGCACCAGACTATTGTATAACTCCTCAGGGCTAGCCTTATCTTCGGCTATTTCACGCAAAGCTACGACCGGGTTTTTATCCCTATCAATCTCTACGCGAGGCTCTGCTCCAGCTGATATTTCGCGCGAACGCTGCGACGCCACCATAACCAATTCAAAACGATTGGTTACCTTCTCAACACAGTCTTCGACCGTAACGCGGGCCATGATAACTCCTCATCTTTCTAAGAATGCATGCCCTCTTAAGATAGAAAGGCACGACCTGCTATCAGAAGCACACCGCCAAAAAGTAAGCAGACGGTCTGAAAGCTGAGCATTTCTACGCTCAATCGCCCCAGTACTCAAGGCCTTGCCTCAATCTTAGCACAAACGTAAGACCTTATGATCTGATGCGAGCCGCTGTGACATCTCACGTGTTGTCTCTCCGAGCACTGGATGGCGCCACTCTGGAGCTATATCAAGCATAGGTAAAAGAACAAAAGCCCTCATATGAAGGCGCGGATGGGGTAAAATAGGTGGAGACTCACCTGGTCCCCAAACTAATCCATGGAACGCAAGGAGGTCTAAATCAAGGGTTCTCGCCTCATTCAAAGTACTTCGCTCTCTTTCAAAGAGTTCCTCTACAGAATGCAAAAGATGCAGTAATTCCCGAGGGTTATGTTGTGTTTGCACCTCAGCAACAGCGTTAACAAACCATGGTTGATCAGAGCTCGGCACAGGCTCTGTTTTGTACCAATACGAGCAACGAAGAATGTTTACGCCCCCACGCTCCAAATGAGACAAAGCGGCAGTACAAGTCTGAAGTGGTGAGCCAGCCCAGCTAGAAAGGTTTCCTCCAAGGCCAATAAATATCATTGGGGTTCCTAGACATTTAAAGAAGCAATAAAAACCTAATTTTTATATATATTTTATAATGAGATAATAAGTATATCTTATAAATACAATTAAGTTTGTTCACTATACCACTGTATTTAAGTTATATTATTAATAATACACTAATCCGCAGAAAGAATTGCTGGATTTTTATTAGATACATACAAAGCCGTTCGTATTTTATCAAAGAGATAAATCCTTTGAATATTGAATTATGAGTGCCCAATGAAAAAGGAAGAGATAGAAAGAGCCGCTCTCTTAGCTGCGCCTCCACAAGAATGTGGTTTATGCAAACGTTTAGTGCAATTTCGGGTAGATAATATCCGTAAATTTCCTGAATGGCATAATGGTGCAGTGTCTGCATTCGGACCGGCTAGCGCAAACCTTTTAATTGTAGGACTCGCGCCAGGATTAAAAGGAGCAAATCGAACTGGGCGCCCATTCACCGGTGACTATGCAGGTGACCTACTTTATCCCAGCCTACTAAAGTTTGGCTTAGCAAAAGGCGTGTATGGTGCAGCCGCTAATGACGGACTAGTCTTGACTGGGTGTCGCATTACGAATGCAGTTCGCTGCGTTCCTCCAGCTAACAAGCCCACTACAGAAGAACAGAAAACATGCCGCAACTTTTTGGAAGCTGAAATTAAAACCATGTCCCGCCTAAAATCAATTCTAGCTCTTGGTCGGATCGCCCACGACGCAATACTATCAACTTTAGGGGCTCGAAAATCTACATATCCATTCAAACACAATGCCGTACATTGCTTAGAGAATAGTATATCAGTAATCGATAGCTATCATTGTTCACGCTACAACATTAATACCAAGGTCTTGACGGAGCCCATGTTTCACGAAGCATTGAAGACTGCGATCAATACCACAAATAGATAAACTATTCCTCCGATCGCCCGTCTATTCTTGGCCCTCATTTATTTTCCTAAAGCTTTGTCAACAGCTCGGGTGAGTTTCTTGCTTTGCGGCTTGACCAAACTAGAGAAAGCAGCGACTAAATTACCATCTGCATCGACAAGGTATTTATGAAAGTTCCATTTTGGTGCACCAAAATCTTCTTTAGCCCATTTATAAAATGGATGAGCATCCTCACCTACTACAGATTCTTTAGCAGTTAGAGGAAAATCCACCGAAAAGTTTGCTTCACAGAATTGTTTGATATCTTGATTACTACCGGGTTCCTGCCCACCGAAATTATTTGCAGGCACACCCAATACTACCAGGCCTTTATCTTGGTAATCCTCCCAAAGCCCCTGCAGACCATCGTATTGTGATGTGAAACCGCAAAATGATGCCGTATTGACAACCAGTACTGCTTGCCCCTTGAATTTCGACATTGGCAACGGTCCACCTTCAATTGCATCAAAGCTAAAGTCGTGAGCGTTTATTGCCATTGCTGAGCCTCCGGTAATTACACCTATAATCAGAACCGTAAAACCAAATATTTTCACCAAAATGCTTTTAACCATCACTTTCCCCTTTTTTTTGGATCATGCTGCTTATATTGAGAGCTACATCCCAAGAACTATATGCTCGATGCTGTAATTGATGAGCGCTTTGCCATCATAATCTTTTTCAGAAATATTTGCACGGACAAGCTTACAGTTGAGCGGCACCAGTTTTTTGTTTTAGTACTATCCTTTTGCTCGCAGGACACGGGCCTGCTCACGTTGCCATTCTCGATTTTTAATATCTTCACGACGATCAATATGCGTTTTACCCTTAGCAAGACCCAATTGTACCTTTGCGATACCGCGGTTATTAAAATAAACACTCAATGGCACTAGAGTCATGCCTTTACGTCCAACAGCGGACATCACGCGGTCGACTTCTTTTTTATGTAATAATAGTTTTCTTTTTCTGCGTTCCTCGTGTTGGAAATGACTAGCTCCTTCATATGCTGGAATATGAGCATTGATGAGGTATATTTCGCCGTTCTCAGGTTGCGCAAATGCTTCAACGATCGTGCAACGTCCATTCCTCAAGGACTTAACCTCACTACCCGTCAATATGATCCCTGCCTCCATAGTATCTTCAATTACATAGTCTCGCCGAGCCTTCCGATTCTGGGCGACGCTACCATGTGAAATCAGTACTTTATTCATAATATCTATGCACTAATTAGGAATACCTAAATTTTTCTACTTCTCAGAAGTTAATATTAAAGCCTGAATCAAAGCCATATTCCGTTACTTTAGTCGAGCAATCCCACCAACCGCATCGCTTCTTCTACCCGCATCTTACTATTCTCAGACAAAGGAGTAATTGGTAAGCGCGTATCCGATGAACACTTACCTAGTAAGCTTGCTGCAAACTTCACTGGTGCAGGATTAGTTTCAACGAACATCGCATTATGGAGCGGCATGAGATGATCTCTTAGGCGAAAAACATCATCGTATGCACCAAGATGCCAAGCATCTTGTAACTGAGCACATAATTTGGGGGCTATATTTGAGGTAACTGATATACACCCCTTCCCACCATGCGCTAAAAAGGCAACAGAAGTGGGATCTTCCCCAGATAATTGACAAAATTCTTCACCAATTTCTAAACGTGACTGAATAACTCGTCCCAAATCATTGGTCGCATCTTTCACCCCGACAATATTCTCATGCGTAGCTAGTCTCGTCATAGTCTCAACTGACATATCCACTACGCTACGGCCAGGAATATTATAAATAATGATGGGCATATCAACTGAGTCAGCAATCGCCAGAAAATGATGATATAGCCCATCCTGAGTTGGTTTGTTGTAGTATGGAGTAACAACAAGAGCAGCATCCGCACCTGCTTTTTTAGCGTGCTGGGTTAGTTGTATGGCTTCGTCAGTTGAGTTGGACCCAGTACCCGCTATAACTGGAACCCGTCCCCCAGCAGCCTCAACGCAAATCTCATTTACGCGGTTATGCTCTTCATGGCTGAGGGTAGGCGATTCACCCGTTGTGCCACTGGATACCAAACCGTGCACGCCCTCATTAATTTGCCACTCCACAAAACTTTGGAAGGCTATCTCATCTACCTTTCCATTTCGAAATGGGGTTATTAGAGCGGTGATTGTACCGCGAAACATAGGTCTGCTCCTTCATATACATTAAGTTTTTTATAAAAATATGCAGGTAGAAATAGAAGTAAGTTTACCACAGACCATAGGTACCACAAGTAGCCCTTCAGTTATGACAGTACTATAAGCATAACCTTGCTCAGGACAGCCAATCCCCTTACAGATATAAAATTAATTAGATGGACAACCAATGAATTTGCGCTTCATCTTTCTGAATGTAGTAAAAAATACGTGAATGCTTGTATTTCCATGATTTCGACTCCTTTTCATAAATGCGCCACAATCTTGACACTGGTGTGCATCACATTTCTTGAGGGTGTACATTTTTCATCAGCCTATGGCCAAAGCGCAAACTTCTTCCCCTTGCCTTTCATTTTACCCACTCCAAAACCACATTTAGCGACGCAGAGTTTGGAACTATATAGTGAGATCCAGGACATTACGCATGCAGAAGATCGTATCGTATTTGCTAAAGCTATTAGTGAAGTAAATCGTAGGAGATGGACAAATGCAAAGTTTATTGCCTCCAAAGCATCTAACCCAATCCCAAAGAAAATTATTGACTGGATACATATGCTGCAACCTGGTGCAAATATCGGTTTTTTGGAAAGAATAAACTTTGTAGATGAAAATCCAAATTGGCCATCACTCAGAGAGTTGAGGCGTAGGGCTGAATTCGCCATAGACCATACCATTCCGAGCACTGTCTTGATGACTTGGTTCACATCTCACCCTCCACTAACTACAGCAGGTATGTTTTCATACGCAATTGCCCTAAAAGACATCGGCAACAAAGAAGCAGCTGAAGAACTAGCTAGGCGAGCTTGGATTGAAGGATTGTCCGGACGTGATAAGGAGCAAATGATCCTCAAAGAATTCGGGAAATTTTTTACCGCCGAAGACTATTGGAATCGCATTGACCGACTCCTCTATGCTGGACGCATATCTGCTGCAAGACGAAGTCTAAAGTTTATTAGTCGCGAATATCAACTACTTGCACGAGCTCGAATTGCGCTCATTACATCTAGAAGCGGAGTAGATGCAGCCATTGCTAGAGTCCCATCGCAACTTCAAAGGGACTCTGGCCTGCTATACAATCGTGTTAAATGGAGGCGACAGCGGGGCCTTGAAAATGAAGCCCGAAAGCTTATTCCAAGAACCTTAGTTAAGTCCTCAAGACCAGATCTATGGTGGAAAGAGCGCCATATCCTAGCACGAGATGCACTTTCAAAAGGCTTTGTGACGGAAGCTTACGACATAGCCAAGAACCACGGAGCGGATGACGCCATAAGCGTGTCAGAAGCTGAGTGGCTAGCAGGCTGGATAGCACTTAGATTTCTTAACGATGCCGATACGGCGCTTCCTCATTTTAAAAAGGTATATGAAACCGTTCAAATGCCGGTGAGTTTATCTCGTGGAGCCTATTGGGTTGGGCGAGCTCTAGAAGATTTGGGGAATATCGACATTGCCCAGACATGGTACCTCAGAGCAGCAGAATATCCCACCAGATATTATGGGCAACTAGCAATTGGCCGTTTGACTCAAGAATCATTACTGCCATTACCTAGTGATCCTTTGCCGACAGATGCAGAGAGAGAAAGTTTCAAGGTCAATGAGTTAACTCAAGTGATGAGTTTTCTACTTCACGCTGGTGAAAAAAAACATCAGCGCCGATTTGCTCAAGCTCTTTCAGCCTCTAATAAACTCAGCAGTACGCGATATCTCGCCGCCGAATTAATGAACAGGCTAGCCCGCCCGGACATAGGTGTTTGGATATCTCGGCAAGCCGCAAGGGAAAAAATAACTCTGTTGAAATACGCATTTCCGGTACCGTTTTATGATTATACGGATTCACCTGAAAAAGCTTTTGTTCTTGCAACTGCTCGCCAAGAAAGCAATTTTGATCTATCCGCACGCAGTAGCGCTGGTGCACGTGGTTTAATGCAGTTGATGCCTTCCACTGCGCGTTCAACAGCACGTAACGCTGGGATCAAATACATTAGATCTAAACTTACAGTAGACCCAAGGTATAATATTCAGTTGGGTTCGAAATACCTTAATTCGCTGATTAACTCGTTTGGAGGGTCTTATTTGCTAGCTTCTGCTAGCTACAATGCTGGCCCTAGACGCTCTCGCCAATGGATTCGTAGATTTGGGGATCCTCGCCACCCAGACGTTGATCCGATTGATTGGGTCGAGAGGATACCATTTTCAGAAACGCGCAACTATGTCCAACGCGTTTTGGAGAATCTATTAGTTTATCGGGCAATTTTGAATTTTGAAAAAAGAGTGCCTAATAACCTCGAATCAGTTTTATCTAACAAGCATTGAAAGTATGGCTAAGAATTAGAAGGCCTGATTTCTAAGATTAAGTAACAGCCACATTCTCCTTCCTAGGTTTTCTTGGTATTATTCTCGGAGGGGTTTTAATCGCTACAGATGCCCGCGTCGGCGATTTTGCTGACCCTGAGCGCCGGGCGCCTTCCTCAGCCGGGGCCTTCATTAAAGGCTCAGTGATACGTTTGCAGTGACCTTCTATATAAGCGCCAGGTTCAATTGCAAGGCTTTCATGTTCGACTCCACCAGACATATGAGCCGTCGATGCTAGGAAAACGCTCTTTGCTCTGACCCTTCCTTTGATAGTGCCATGCATACGAACTGTTTGGGCAATCACGTCACCAGTGACCGATCCTTTAACACCTACGATTAATGTCTTACATTGAATATCACCGCACACAGTGCCATCGACTTGCACCTCCCCGCTCGATCCAATATTTCCTTCTAAGACCAGGTCAGTACTTATAATTGATGGTACTGCCTTTGGTGCAGCGCCCTCTGAACGTGTTTCCTGCGCTTGAGCGCGGGTTTTATTATTCCTTAAAAACATCAGTACCAGCCCTGAGAAACTTAAGAGGATTAAGATGCCTATTATTATACAAAACTTCGAAATGCAGATGGTCACCAGTGCAACGGCCCGTACATCCTTGTTGCCCTAATCGCGTTCCACGCTCAACTACCTGACCTTCCTCAACTGAGATTTTCGCCAAATGAGCATAACGAGATATTAGGCCCATACCATGGTCAATTTCCACCAAACGGCCATAACTTCCCTTCCATCCTGCGTGAACTACTTTTCCAGAACCGCTACTGAATACCGAGCCCTTGTAGGTTCCGGCCAGGTCGAGCCCAAGATGCTGAGCGAATCTACCTGTAAAAGGGTCTTTTCTAACTCCAAATCTGTCCGTTAAATGAAACTTATCAAGTGGCGCATCCAATGGCATTCTTGCTAATAGGCCTTGCAGCTCTTGGAGTCTGTCTAATTTGGCATTTAACTTGTACAAAGATTCTTGCAGCAGTCCAGAATTCTGTATCACCGGAGCTAGCGGAACAAACGGACCGCCCTGCCTGCGAGAGGCCGGACCAGTTTTCAATAGTAAATCTACATCTAAGCCGGTGATGCTAAGAGAATTTTCAATTCCCGTAATTTTTGTTTCAGCAACTTCTGAGAAACGATGGTAGAGCAACAATTGATTGCTCTCCATATTCCGAATTTCGCCCTCAAGAGAACCTATTTTCTGAATCAACTTTTCACGTTCAGCCATCGCCAGATCACGTTGCAGTGCAACCTGGCGTAGCTCAAGACTGTCTGTTGTAACAAATGGGGTCTCTTGGTGATGCGCTACAACATTGAGCATTGAGTTTTCAAGATCGGAGAGTTCTTCCATGAGGGCGTTCCGCTCCTCATCGGCGTGGTCCAAATCCAGTTTAGCTTTGTCAATAACAAGGCTGTCTCTGCTAGCATTCACTTTGTTTTTGGATTTTCCTGACCGACTGTTTCCCTTATTTTGTAGTTCTAATGCATCAGCTACGCTTTTATGGGCAGCAGTCTTATTTTTCATTAATTTCAATGATTTAGTGTAGTTTTGATCCAATTCATCTGTCAGTACGGCAACGCGATCTTTGTAGATTGTAACTTGAGCTAGTAACTGTTCGTAGCCCATACGCGCGTCCTTGACCTCTATATTCTTGGCGCCAATACGCTCACTATGATTCATCGCCAAACCTGAACTGAAAAGTGTCCAAGCGCCCAGAACCAAAGCTGCAATAACCAGGGCAGCTTGCCTATTAGTCGAAAGTCTAAGCGTACGCATACGCTCCCCAGACCGAACAATTAATTGCCGTTCTGGGAAAAACCGTTGAAGACTTTTTTGGATGCGGTTCAGACCGCGATCCCTTGGATCAAACTTCGAGTGTTGCTTGCCCGAAAACACGCGCGTCCCTCATTACCAATCAATCCCTGTCTGGCCGCCTCATTGAGCCTTATCTTGTTATTGAGGCTAATTAATCACACGCTGTCGTAATTTTTATCACGTTATACGCGCGAGATTTACACTCGTTAGCATATTTTATACTGGAAGTGATTATATTCCGCGACTCCTCAATGCCGCATTACATAAAGGTTATATGCTTTTGACTCTCACTATCCTGCCGATTCTTCTGCGTAAATTCAAAGAGAAAGTTAAAGTACTCTAAGAGGACTCATTTTTTTAAAAAAGTAGCTTGATTCTGTTTTTATAAAGCCATCGTTTGATCATCAAATTTTATACAACTATTTATTGTATAAAATATAAATAATCTCCATAATTGCACCTATTAAACTCGAAATATGATATATTACAGCAAGTTATAAGTTACTAGTACATGATTACATTTAAGAGATACTCGGCTAGATCAATTTGGTCACACATGTGTGTGGCATTTTTGTCTTGGTTTGGATGCGGTCTGCTCAGAAAAGCACCCGGTACCATGGGCTCGATAGGAGCACTACCTTTTGCCGCTCTAATAGCATGGTTCTGGGGAACCAATAGTCTGGTTATAGCAGCCTTAATCCTATTTCTATTAGGCTGGATGGTAACGTCAGTGCATATCAAGAACGAAAAAAGTTGCAAAGATCCTCAATGGATTGTCATTGACGAAGTATCAGGACAATGGGCGACTCTTGCGGTGGTCCCACTCAATCCATATTGGTACGCGATTGCATTTTTTCTCTTCAGATTATTCGATATTTTAAAGCCATGGCCGATAGACTGGGCTGATAAACGTGTGGCAGGCGCTCTCGGCATTATGCTCGATGACATCTTTGCTGCGATCTATGCCATTTTCTTATTATTAGTACTAAAATTACTCTGGTCTCATATTACCTAAATTATCCAAATGACTGAATTACCCTCTGACCTACTTAGTCTCGCAAAAGACGTTCTTGTAGCTGCAAAGTCTAAGGCTTCTAAAATAACGACCGCAGAATCTTGCACAGGTGGTTTGATAGGGGGATTGTTAACAGCAATTCCAGGTTCATCTACCGTAATAGAAAGTGGATTTCTAACATATTCTAATGAATCTAAAATTAGACTCTTAGGTGTTCCGCGCAATGCTATCTCCGATAATGGCGCCGTCAGCGATATAGTTGCTGCCGCGATGGCTGAAGGCGCAATTGCTCAAGCAAATGCCAATATAGCCATCTCTGTGACAGGTATCGCGGGTCCTTCAGGGGGGACAAAAGAAAAACCTGTAGGACTAGTATTTCTAGCATTAGCACAAACTGATCGAGATGCAGTGGTAAAGCGCTATGTCTTTGCCGGCACAAGAACAGATATAAGGCGTGCTAGTGTTGCTGCAGCATTAGAACTACTCCATAGCCGACTCACAGAATCGTAAATCTTATTTTCTAATAATGATATATAATCAGCAAGGTCTTCAGATATAGCAAATGTGTTTTATGTGGCCTTACTGTAAAGTTGAGTGGCCCGAGCTTCAAATGAAGCTACCATTCTGCTAACTGCCTCCTCGAATAACACACCAATAATTTTTTGTAGTATTTTAGAGCGAAATTCAAAAGAGAGGTAAAAGTCAACCCTCGTGCCCGTGGAGGTCTTTGTAAACTTCCACTCATTTGTCAGGTACTCAAATGGCCCACTGACATACTCCACTGAGATAGCTTCATATGGTTTGAGTACCACACGTGATGTAAATTGTTCACGAACCATCTTGAATCCTACCACAAGGTCAGCCGTGATTTCCGTAGGCGAAGCCACTGATACAATGCGGCATGCCACACACCAAGGTAAAAACTCTGGGTAACATTGCACATCCGCAACAAGGTTGAATACCTGATCAGGTGTGTAAGGAAACAACCGCGTTTCGCGGTGGGTAGGCATTATTTTTTAGACTTTTTGATCGACTTAGAAGATCTTACTTCCCGAAGGCGTTCAAAGTCAGAATCCGCATGATAGGAGGATCGTGTCAATGGACTTGACGAGACCATCAAAAATCCTTTGACACGCGCTATGCGTCCAAATTCTTCGAACTCTGCAGGAGGCACAAACCTTTCTACAGAAGCATGTCTGAGCGTTGGCTGAAGGTATTGGCCAATTGTGATAAAATCAACATTAGCAGCTCGTAAATCGTCCATCACTTGCAAGACTTCTTCTTTTTCTTCACCTAAGCCCAGCATGATCCCCGATTTAGTAAAAACTGAATGATCAATTTCTTTAACGCGCTCCAGTAACCTTAAACTGGTGTAATAACGCGCGCTGGGCCTTATTTTACGGTACAACCTCGGAACAGTCTCTAAATTATGGTTGTAAACGTCAGGGTTAGAAGCGGCGACTAAATCCACACAGCCTAGCTTCTTTCGGAAATCTGGTGTCAAAACCTCAATAGTGGTGTCAGGCGTCGCTGAACGGATAGCCTTAATAACCTCCACCCAATGCCCCGCACCACCATCCGCAAGATCATCACGATCAACAGACGTGATAACGACATGGCGTAAACCTAGATGTTTAACAGCCTCCCCAACATTAGCCGGCTCAGCTGGATCAACTGCGGAAGGGCTTCCAGTTCGTACATTGCAGAATGCACAAGCCCGAGTGCAAATATCGCCTAGTATCATCATAGTAGCATGCTTTTGAGACCAGCACTCGCCGATATTCGGGCACGCAGCCTCTTCACAAACTGTATTTAGATTGAGATCCCGCATTAGACGCCGGGTATAGTTATACGTTGGTGATGTCGGCGCTTTAACCCTAAGCCAGTCTGGCTTGGGTGTTCTCACCTTTCTCTCCATGATGGGTTCTACATTGCTCATAAAATACAAATTTAGTTAGGATTAAAAATTAATTGCTCTTCCATAAGCATCCAAAACAGATTCATGCATCATTTCCGATAATGTGGGATGAGGAAACACTGTCTGCATGAGTTCTTTCTCTGTCGTTTCAAGTGACTTAGCAATGGCATACCCTTGTATCATTTCCGTAACCTCAGCACCAACCATATGGGCTCCAAGTAATTGCCCTGTTTTCTCGTCAAATACTGTTTTTACAAATCCGTTTTTTTCACCCAGCGCAATTGCTTTTCCATTTGCCATAAAAGGATACCGGCCTATACGTATTTTGTATCCTTTGTCTTTAGCTATCTGCTCCGTCAATCCAATACTTGCAATTTGCGGATGCGAGTATGTGCAGCCAGGTATCCCCTCTATATCAAGTGGATGAGGTTTTAAACCTGCAATTTTTTCAACACAAATTACAGCTTCGTGCCCTGCTTTATGAGCAAGCCACGGAGGACCACATAAATCACCAATTGCATAGACCCCGGGCTCATCAGTTTGGCAGTAAGAATCAATGACAACATGAGTCTTTTCTACTTTAACTTTAGTATTACTAAGACCTAATTCTTCGAAATTTCCTACAATACCGACCGCAGATATAACACGTTCAAAAGTGATATTTTCGGTCTTATCCCCCTTTTTGATAGTGGCGATAACGCTATTTTTCTCTTTCTTCAGGGCACTCACAACAGACTTTGTCTTAATAACCATTCCTTGCTGCTCGAATTGCTTCTGCACGAAGGCTGAAACTTCAGCATCTTCTACAGGCACTATTCGATCCAGAATTTCCACTACTGTGACCTTAGAGCCAAGACTTTGGAAGAAACTGGCGAACTCAATACCAATTGCCCCCGATCCTATCACTAAAAGAGTCTTGGGTATTAACTTGGGAACCATCGCATGGCGATATGTCCATACTAGATTACCATCTGCCCCCATTCCTGGAATTTCCCGCGCACGCGCTCCAGTAGCCAAGATAATGTGTTTAGCTCTAAGTTCTGAAACAGACTTCTCATCTTTAGTGACTTGAATTTTACCTCTACCTATAAGTTTGCCCTGGCCATCAAACACTGTAATTTTATTTTTTTTCATCAAATGTCTGACGCCGCTATTAAGTTGATTTGCAACATCTCGTGAACGCTGAACTACCGCCTCGAGGTCAAAACTAATATTTTCTGCTTTTAGACCGAACTCTGAACTATGTTGCATTAAATCGAGAACCTCGGCCGAGCGCAAAAGCGCTTTAGTGGGAATACAGCCCCAGTTTAAACAGACACCACCAAGGTTTTCACGTTCAACAACAGCAGTCTTAATACCGAGTTGTGCCGCACGAATCGCAGCAGTGTATCCGCCTGGGCCACCGCCGATAACGATTAAATCAAATTGGGTGTCTTTCATAATTAATCTACAACAACATTCGTATCGGATTTTCAATATACATTTGAAAGGACTGCAAAAACTCAGCGCCTACAGCACCATCTACAACGCGGTGATCACAAGACAGAGTACACGTCATCATATCTGAGATTGCTACAGTATCACCGTTAACTACCGCTCGTTTCTCTCCTCTGCCTACAGCTAAAATGCAAACTTGAGGCGGATTAATGACTGCCGAAAATTCTCGAATACCAAACATACCTAAATTTGAAATGGAAAACCCGCCACCCTGATATTCATCAGGTTTTAATTTTTTATCACGAGCACGCTTTGCCAAATCCTTTACCTCAGAAGAAATTTCTACGAGACTCTTTAATTCAGCACTACGAACTATCGGTGTGATAAGGCCTTCAGGCGTCGACACTGCAATCGATATATCGACATTGTCATAGAGACGAACAGACTCTTCAGTCCAAGATGCGTTTGCTTGAGGTACTTTACGCAATGCTAAGGCACTTGCTTTGATAATAAAATCGTTGACTGAGATTTTATATCCATCCTCACCATCTCCATTTATTTCTTTTCGAATTTTAAGTAATTCTCCGATTTGACAATCTATGGTAAGATAAAAGTGAGGGATTGTGCTCTTAGCTTCGACTAAACGGCGAGCTATGGTTTTTCGCATACTACTGTTAGGAACTTCTTTATACGGTTGGTCATAATTAGGAATCTGGACCGTACGGCTGCCCTGCGCTCCTGACTCCAGCCCAGTACTAGCGCTAATAGCCTGCTCCACATCTTTCTTTACAATACGGCCATTAGGTCCACTACCGTGCATTTTTGCAATATCCAATCCAGCTTCAGCTGCAATGCGTCTAGCAAGTGGGCTAGAAAATATTCTACTGCTTTTATTTTCCATCTGTACCGTCTTTACAATCGAATCCGACGGCACGATTTGTTTTTTAGGGCTCCGCTTCTTCTCTTCTCTATTTACGTTTAAATTTAGATCGCTTTTCAGAGGTAATCGCTCAGATTCTTTTAAAACACTTTCGGGCTCGCCATCTTCAAGTAAAATACCTATCGGTTGATTCACACTCACACCTTCACTCCCTTCCTCAACCAATATCTTACCCAGTACCCCCTCATCCACGGCTTCCATTTCCATAGTAGCCTTATCCGTCTCTATTTCAGCAATGATATCCCCACTTTTAATTGAATCACCCTCTGCCTTTAGCCATCTAGCAAGCTTACCTTCAGTCATGGTCGGCGATAGCGCTGGCATGAGAATTTCTATAGACATAAGACTTCCTTAGCGGTAACTGGCAAGCTTAGCCGCTTCGATTATATCCGCAACTTGAGGGAGCGCCATCGATTCTAGATTTGCTGCGTATGGCATAGGTACATCCTTGCCCGATACCCGGACAACTGGCGCATCCAGATAGTCGAAGGCCTGCTCCATAATGATTGCAGAGATCTCTGAACCTATTCCAGAAAATCCCCAACCTTCCTCGCATGTGACGCAACGATTTGTTTTTTTCAATGAAGTCACTATCGTATCTACGTCGAGTGGCCGTATTGTGCGCAAATTTATAACTTCCGCATCTATACCATCCGCCTTGAGTTGCTCGGATGCTTGCAGTGCTTTACTTACCATGATTGAGAAAGCAACTATGGTTACATCGCTACCTTTACGTTCGATCTTTGCTTTCCCGAGTGGCAGTAAGAAATCAGAAACGTCGGGGACAGGAAAACTTTGCCCATAAAGAATCTCATTTTCTAAAAAAACAACCGGATTTGGATCCCGGATAGAAGCCTTTAACAATCCTTTTGCATCTGCAGCCGACCATGGTGCAACAACTTTAAGACCGGGAACATGAGCGTACCAGCTGGCATAGCATTGTGAATGCTGCGCTCCAACTCTGGCTGCTGCACCATTTGGACCTCGAAACACCATCGAGCTCCCCATTTGACCACCAGACATATACAGTGTTTTCGCAGCTGAGTTCACGATGTGATCTATTGCCTGCATGGCAAAGTTAAAAGTCATAAACTCTACTATCGGCCGAAGGCCGGCAAAAGCAGCTCCTACACCAAGCCCTGTAAATCCATGCTCGGTTATTGGCGTGTCGACAACACGTTTTGAACCAAACTCATCAAGTAATCCCTGGCTAACTTTGTACGCGCCTTGGTATTCGCCGACTTCTTCACCCATAAGAAAAACACTTGAGTCCTCGCGCATTTCTTCGGCCATAGCATCCCTTAGAGCTTCACGGACAGTTTGAGTCTTCCATGTAGAGTACCCGGTTTCATCCCCTTCACTAATTTTGACAGTTGATGTTTCGGGAGGGATATGCGGATTAATCTGCTGAATGATATCTTTTACAGTCCCTAACTTTCTATTTGACGTATCTAAGCCTTCTTCAGACACGCTTTTGAATCTGTGTTCAGTATTGTCTCCGTCCTTATTCGCTGCGCTTATTACTTCATCGACCTCCTCATCTTCATCAACCAATATAGCTATAGGATGATTAACAGCGACGCCCTCTGCTCCTTCTTCAACAAGTATTTTACCAATCACCCCATCATCAACAGCTTCCATTTCCATGGTAGCCTTATCAGTCTCGATTTCAGCTAAAATATCTCCGCTGCTAACCTTGTCACCTTCTTTAACCAACCACTTTGCTAATTTGCCTTCTGTCATAGTTGGTGAAAGTGCTGGCATTAAGATTTGTGTGGCCATAGATGAGTTCCTTATGCTCGTCATGCAGCCACAAATACATCAGTCCATAGCTCTGACGGTTCTGGCTCTGGGCTATTCTGAGCAAATTCAGCAGACGCTATCACACGATCTTTAATCTCCTTATCAAGTGTTTTGAAGTCTTCTTCACTCATTACTTTCATATCCATCAACATATGCCGCAAGCGGTCAATCGGATCGCGCTCAGTGCGCATTTTTTGCAATTCTTCCCTAGTTCTATATTTAGCTGGATCAGACATTGAATGACCACGATACCGATAAGTTTTGGCCTCAATAAGTACAGGCCCCTTTCCAGCTCGAGCATATTCAATAGCTTCCATACCTGCGTTACGGACAGCCACAACATCCATCCCATCTACTGCCATTGTCTTAATATTGTAGGGCTGGCCGCGACTAGCAAGGTCAGTAGACGCGGATGAGCGCTCCACTGAGGTTCCCATTCCATATTTATTGTTCTCAAGTACGTAGATCACTGGCAAATCCCATAGGGATGCCATATTCAATGATTCGTAGACTTGCCCTTGGTTGAACGCTCCGTCGCCAAGATAAGTAAAACAAACGCCACCATCATCATTGTACTGATGTGCGAACGCCAATCCGGTTCCAATAGGAACTTGTGCACCTACAATTCCGTGCCCGCCAAAAAATCCCTTCTCCCGGCTAAACATATGCATGGAGCCACCCTTACCTTTAGAATAGCCATCCGCCCGGCCGGTTAGTTCAGCCATAACACCTTTTGGATCCATCCCACACGCAAGCATATGCCCATGATCACGGTAACTTGTTATCAAAGTATCTGATTCTTTTGCACATGCCTGCATACCTACAACCACTGCTTCCTGCCCAATATACAAATGGCAAAACCCACCTATGAGGCCCATGCCATATAGCTGACCAGCGCGCTCTTCGAAGCGACGAATTAACAACATGTCTTTGTAAAATGCTTTCAACGTGTCCGCTGAGATTGAAGCACTGGCTATGCGTGCTTTTGGACTGCCTTTTTTAGTTCTTTTTTTGGATGCCATAGGTCCTCCTATTGTCATCATCATACAATAAAAGCCTGCTATGTGCCTAAAAACCTGCCGAGTTTTATTAATGGCCTTGAGATTAACTTTCTTTCCTCACCATGACATCTAATATAACCTCTAAGATATTATATTCATTATACAAATATAATATTAACTAAGGTTAAGTTAAAAGTGTACGTAAAATTTTATTTCAAAGGAAAGTTCAGATTGCTGTGTGTTCCAAAGAATATACATCGCTGAATTAAAAGTTTGCAGACAGTAACAATAACTATCGAAGAAAATCTTCAGATATAAATAGCATGCTATTTTAATGTTTGTATAGATGCTAGTTATAGGCGAGCATTTTAGCTGCGGCCTGGATCTGGGATAATCAAATCATGGGGATGGATAACACTGAGCATGATACGTGAACGCTCTTCAAGCATATCGCGGTCTAAACTTTCTGGCCGTAGTAGAGATACACGGTGATCTAGCAACTCTTTTTGGTATGTAATCTGCATTAGATCTCTATCTGCGAGTTGAATTTCATAACTTAAATTCCACCAAGCAATAAGGCCTCGGTCCCCCTGAACTCCATGATATGCGAAATAGGCCATAACAGACGCCCCAAGTAGGGGGCCAAATATTTGGCGCATCTTTCGACTAACTTCTAATCCGAAAACCACAGACTTAATCTCCTGCAGAATCATCTAAATTCAGGATAGTTATAATCGAATCACTCGTCGGCTATGTGGTCAAGTCAGCTTAGCACTGGATAGTGATTTTTTGGGGGATAGTCCAAAATGTGTGACAAATTAGACTCACATTTTGCTCAAAAAGATTCGGCATCAAACTAGATACAAGCAAAGAAATAACGTGTTTAAGTACTGCGCTTTCCATCTAGAAGTAAGCTAAGAGCAACTTTAGAGGATTGTAGACGTAGTTAAAAAGATCATTAATAGATGATCACACTGCCATTCCTGGTGTTTATAATCGCATCCGATATATAAATATTTACCTGGTAATACTGGTTCTGCGCCATATCAGTGCAGCTGAAGTAGCTGCTTAGAAATCCGCGATCATCCCCAATTAATCGCTCGTGATACCAATTGTTACAAAACGTTAGCTATTTTACTGGCGAATAAAGAATACATTGCCGCCAAATCGAAAATCCTAACGAAGCGAGCAAGGGAAGTTCCTATAGTGTTTAAGAATTGGTCTCTATTATGTTTGGCACCCATCGCCACAAGCTGGCTGCTATCGACAGCAACATACGCTCAGCGTGCGGATGATAATGCTGTATCAGCAGCCGATGATGCTTTTGGTACCACCGTCGGAAATGAAACAACCGGTCTATATAATTCATTTAATGCTCGTGGCTTTAGCCCTCAAAATGCAGGTAATGTTCGTATTGAAGGGTTATTTTTTGATAGGCAGGGTGCCCAGGGTCTAACTAGCCACCTAATCGCAGGCTCTACAATCCATGTTGGCATTAGTGCCCAGTCCTACACATTTCCTGCTCCAACAGGCATCGCAAACTACAAACTGCGAACACCTAGTGACGAACGCATTATAAGTGTTTATGCCGGCTTTGGCCCTTACGACGAATATAATATTGAAGTGGGAGCACAAACGCCTCTCATTCCTAAGAAGCTCAGCCTTGGTGTAGGATTAGGTTATAAGAATACCGCTTGGGATTGGGGCACACATTCTTGGACATGGTCAGCTGCAGCTATTTTGCGGTGGCAGCCGAGTGACAAAATCGAGATCATACCATTCTGGAGCCAAGCAGAGATTAGTGACTGGGAAACGCGTCCATTCATATACACCGGTGGACCCTATCTGCCCCCAAAAATTAACCGCAGGACAAATTTCTCTCAGGCCTGGTCGGACTGGGAGGAAAATAATACGAGTTTTGGAGTCGTCTCTAAATTCACCCCCAGCAAGGATTGGATAATTCGATTAGGTGCCTTCCGATCACTATCAGTAAGGCCAGATAGCTACCTCAATTTTTACAATAACACGCAGCCAGATGGTTCAGCGGACTTATCTTTTTTTGGCCAGCAAAACCAACGCTTTGGATCTTATTCTGGGGAATTGAGAGTCTCTAAAAATTTTGCAGATGGACCGCTTCAGCATACATTGCACTTAGCAGTAAAAGGACGTGATGTCAGCCGACAGTTCGATGGTTCTTCAGTGATCCCTTTTGGCCCGGCGAAAATTGGCGTGCCCATGCCGGTGCCGAGACCCAACTTTATATTCACTCCACTTGATCACAGCCAGGCCCGGCAAGTGACTGCAGGTATAGCCTATGAAAGTTTCTGGCGGGGGCTAGGCGAGCTAAGCTTCGGATTGCAAAAAACTACTTATAAGCAAACTACAGCGCAAGTAAGTTTGCCAGAGGTTAGTACCAAAAGTAGCCCCTGGCTGTACAACGGAACTCTGGCGATATACGCAACCGAAAACTTATCTTTATATGGTAGTTACACCCGAGGCCTTGAAGAATCTGGCGTGGCGCCCGATCGTGCCACGAATAGAGGGGATGCCGTACCTGCGAGCATTACCGAACAGATTGATGCAGGAGTTCGTTATGCAATAACTCAAGATTTAACTCTAGTCGCTGGCATTTTTGAAGTTAGAAAGCCTTACATCGAAACTGACATAGATAACGTCTTTCGGCCTATTGGATCTGTAAGACATCGTGGCGTTGAGTTATCCCTCGCAGGTAAGGTGATTGATGGAATGAATGTTGTTGCAGGAACAGTGCTATTGCAAGCCCGTGTGTCCGGCTCATTGGTCGATCGCGGTTTGGTAGGTCGCATACCCTTCGGTCGAAATCCACGCGTCACTAATCTTAGCGTAGAGTACGGCCCCGCGTCATGGAAAGGATTTTCTATTGAGGCCCAACTTCAGAATAAAACGCAAGGTTATGCCGACCAGGCTAATTTAGTTAAGTTGCCTCCAATCACGACCCTAGACCTTGGTGCTCGTTATCGCTTTAAAATTAAAGATAATGCCCCCGCAACTCTTCGTTTCCGTGTCCAGAATATCACCAATACCTATGGCTGGGGCATAGCCAGTGGATCAGCCGCCTGGTACTCATACGAAGGCACTACCCGGTTTTCGCTAAGTATTGCTACTGATTTTTAAAGCCGCATAAGGAGAAATAATTCAGTTCCCAAGGCCCCATTTTCGACAGAACTCGGCACCACCATAAATAGCCGCAGGGCCAAGATCTTCCTCGATACGGATAAGCTGATTATATTTGGCCAAGCGATCTGAACGGGACAATGATCCTGTTTTGATTTGGCCACAATTGGTTGCCACCGCAATATCAGCAATTGTTGAATCTTCCGTCTCGCCAGAGCGGTGGGATAGCACTGCCGTATATCCAGCTTTATGCGCCATCTCGACTGCTGCTAATGTTTCAGTCAATGTCCCAATTTGATTGACTTTAATTAATACAGAGTTTGCCAATCGCTTATTTATACCTTGAGCAAGTCGTTCAGGATTTGTCACGAAAAGATCATCGCCAACTAACTGTACGTTCTTTCCAATGGCCTTTGTTAAAGTTTCCCAGCCAACAAAGTCGTCCTCGGCCATAGCGTCTTCGATAGAAATAATCGGGTATTTTTGAACGAGGCCTTCATAGAATTTGACCATATTATCGACAGAGCGGCTTGCTCCATCGCCCTTCATTTCATATTTACCTTTTGCGTAAAACTCCGTTGAGGCAGAATCAAGGGCGAGCATAAAGTCCTGGCCTGCTTTATAGCCAGCTGCACTAATGGCCTTCATTATAAAAGCTAACGCCGCATCTGCGCTCTCTAAGTTAGGGGCAAAACCACCTTCGTCACCAACGTTGGTATTATAACCTGCATCCATTAATTGCTTTTTCAGTGCATGGAAAACCTCTGCACCCATGCGAATTGCATCTGCCACAGAATCAGCGCTGACCGGCATGATCATAAATTCTTGAATATCGATAAGATTATCAGCATGGACACCACCGTTGATAATATTCATCATCGGTACAGGTAAAACGTGCGAGCTTGCGCCACCGATGTAACGATATAGTGGCGAGCCAGCATCCTCTGCAGATGCTTTTGCAACAGCAAGTGACACCCCCAAGATAGCATTAGCACCTAGGCGTGCTTTGTTGGGAGTGCCATCTAACTCTATCATCGTCTGATCAATTTTCACCTGCTCACTGGCTTCCATACCCGCCAGTGCAGCATGTAATTCACCATTGACCGACTCTACTGCTTGAAGCACACCCTTCCCACCGTAACGCAATTCATCTCCATCGCGCAGCTCGGTAGCTTCGTGGGTACCTGTTGATGCTCCCGATGGTACTGCCGCACGACCATGAGCGCCATTTTGTAAAATGACGTCAACCTCGACGGTAGGATTGCCTCTGGAGTCAAGTATTTCACGGGCAGTGATCTCAATAATGGCGCTCATCTAAAATTCTCCTAGGCAGCACACCATGAGCGGTAGATGCGGGAAAAGCACCAAGACGTCAAGAGTAGGCGAGTTGCACTGGGTTAGCCTTCGCTACAGAATCCAAAGACTTTAGAGTTGCAAGAATTTCTGGCATGTCCTTGAGGTGGATCATATTTGGCCCATCGGATGGCGCACTGTCTGGGTCCGGATGGGTTTCCAAGAATACCGCCGCAACACCTACGGCAACGCCTGCTCGTGCAATAACTGGAGCGAATTCTCTCTGACCACCAGAGCTAGACCCCTCGCCACCGGGCTGCTGTACAGCATGGGTGGCATCTATCACTACTGGATAACCGGTTTTCGCCATAATCGGCAGACTGCGCATATCAGTCACTAAGGTGTTGTAACCGAAAGATACACCTCGCTCAGTAACAAGAATCCGTTTATTGCCGGTTGATTCTAATTTGGACACAACATTTTTCATATCCCACGGAGCTAGAAACTGCCCTTTTTTTACATTGATAGCAGCGTTTGTTTTACCTGCCATCAATATTAAGTCAGTCTGGCGACAAAGAAATGCTGGTATCTGCATGATATCCACCACTTCTGAAACTGGTCTGCAGTGATCTATCTCGTGGATATCAGTGAGTACAGGGAGTTTTAATGTCTCACGTATCTCCGCGAATACTGGGAGTGCCTCTTTGAGGCCAAGTCCCCTCACCCCCCCTAAACTTGTTCGATTAGCCTTATCGAAAGAAGTTTTATAAACTAAGGGTACACTCAATTTTTGAGCTATTTCTTTAAGTAATGATGCAATTTCAAGCGCGTGAGCCCTACTTTCCATTTGGCACGGACCGGCTATGAGCGTGAATGGTAAATTGTTACTAATTACAAGCGGTCCAACTGTCACACGACGGGGGGTCATTATAAAAATACCTGTACACAACTAGCAGCAATAGTGTCGATTATGTAATTAATTACAGAAATTAACTGCATAGCCGATCCGCCTCAGCACTTTCAATGTAAATCACTTTACACCAACCTGCTCTGCTGCACAGCTGCAGCAATAAATGACGTGAACAAAGGATGGGGATGAAATGGTTTAGATTTCAACTCAGGGTGAAATTGCACACCAATGAACCAAGGGTGATCGGGGTACTCAACCATCTCGGGAAGCACTCCATCTGGCGACATCCCACCAAATACTACACCTGCTTTTTCCAGCTGTTCCTTAAAATTTATGTTGACTTCATAGCGATGACGATGTCGCTCTGAAATCTCACTTACATTATCGTATATTTCTGCAACACGAGTACCTGGAAGTACTGCGCAGGGATAAGACCCTAGGCGCATTGTTCCACCTTTATTATCCTCGGCGGTGCGCCGCTGTAACGTATTACTTTTTATCCATTCTGTCATAAGCCCAACTACCGGGTAAGGTGTTTGTCCAAATTCTGTTGAGCTAGCCATATTCAAATCTGCGACATTGCGCGCCGCTTCGATCACTGCCATTTGCATACCAAAACAAATGCCAAAATATGGAACTTTTCGCTCCCTAGCAAACCTGGCAGCTTGTATTTTTCCTTCTGCGCCACGCTCTCCAAAACCTCCTGGAACAAGAATACCATGAACATGCTCCAGGTGAGTAACGGCGTCCTCTTGCTCAAATATTTCGGAGTCTATCCAATCAAGATTAACTTTAACATGATTGGCTATGCCACCGTGCTCTAATGCCTCACTCAGAGACTTATAGGCATCTTTTAGCTGTACGTATTTACCTACAATTGAGATCGTTACCTCACCTTCGGGTTTACGCACAACGTTAACAACATTTTGCCAGCGATTTAGATCGGGTTCAGCACCTATCGGCAAACCGAAATGACGACATACTTCATTATCTAGGCCTTCCTCATGATAAGAAATTGGCACCTGATAGATCGTATCCACATCCCGCGCCGAAATGACAGCTTCCTCCTCAACATTACAAAATAGAGCAATTTTACGCCTGTCGGCTTCTGGGAGCGCGCGGTCAATACGGCACATCAGTATATCGGGTTGAATGCCCAGCCCCAGTAGCTCTTTGACCGAATGCTGAGTTGGCTTAGTTTTGAGCTCGCCGGCGGCTGATATGTACGGCACAAGTGTGAGATGCATAAATAATGCCCGCTTGGGACCAAGCTCATTACCCAACTGGCGAATAGCTTCCAAGAATGGCAGACTTTCGATGTCACCAACAGTGCCGCCAATCTCACAAAGCACGAAATCTTCGCCACTGATGTCGGCTTGGACGAATTCTTTTATAGCGTCAGTAACATGAGGGATTACCTGCACAGTTGCACCCAAGTAGTCCCCATGGCGCTCCTTAGCAATAACCGTAGAGTAAATACGACCGGTAGTTACATTATCGGACTGGCGCGATGGAACGCCTGTAAATCTTTCGTAGTGACCTAGGTCAAGATCCGTCTCGGCACCATCGTCAGTCACATAAACCTCACCATGCTGATATGGGCTCATGGTACCAGGATCGACATTCAGATAAGGGTCAAGCTTGCGTAGGCGCACCTTATAGCCACGGGCCTGCAACAGCGCTCCGAGCGCCGCCGAACAAAGACCCTTACCTAAGGATGAAACCACGCCGCCGGTTATAAAAATAAAACGCGTCATGGGCCGCTAATGTAACCTATTCGTAAGCGGCGGCAAGCATAGCATTGGTTAATATATGCAGTTCGGTAGTTAAATATGACCGTATTCGGGGCATCGCGGTGAAGACAATGAGAGTCCCAAGCATTAACGTTCACTCGTTAGGCACCATTGGAACTTGAGAATCCAGACTTGGCTCTAGATTTATTGCTGGGTCAGACGCACCGGCTACCGGAACCTGTACACTGTCACTCACGCTAGGAATACCCTCGCTGCTCCCCCCAACCGGGATATCAAGAATGGACGTCGTTGTGGCCTGCTGCTTTGCAATAACGGCAAGTCCTAAACTAGTGGCAAAGAAAGCTATGCCTAAATAAGTTGTCATACGGGTTAATGGATTGGGCCTTGACCTGGGGCGCATGAGATTATTAACAGAAACCGCCCCCCCACCCATGCCACCCATGGCACTGGAGTCAGTCTTTTGAAGGAGAACGACTCCAATCAAAGAAAATGCGATAAGCAGATGAATAACAAGAACTACACTTAACATAGTATCTAAGAATCTCCAGTTAGTTCCGGCCTGCAAATAATAAGATTACCTGGATTGGCGATCTTCTAATCCTTTGAGCGCTCCATTACTAGGACTTTTATCCCAATAGGTCACCGCTGATATGGAATATCGGCGACATATATCAAGGGCAGATAAACTGAAATTACTGTGGACAGGCCTCAATAATATTCCAGAAATCCTCAGCATTTAGGCTAGCGCCGCCTACAAGCGCGCCATTGACCTCACTTATCCTTAAGATAGAAACAGCGTTAGAGCCCTTGACAGATCCGCCATAAAGAACTCGCAATTTATTAGACAGACCATATCCACGGCTAAAAGTTTCGCGAATCTGAGTATGCGCAAGCCCGATATCTCTCTCCGTTGCTGTGAGACCAGTTCCGATAGCCCAAACTGGTTCGTAAGCAATAACAATTTGCTCTTGCATAATGTTATCTGGCAGTGACGCCGTCACTTGAGCATCAACAACTTCAGCTGCTCTACCGGCATCGCGTTCTTCACGCGTCTCACCAACACAAACTATTGGTGTTAGCCCAGAATCTAAAGCTGCGTTCGCCTTAGCCTTAATTTCTAAGTTTGATTCTCCATGGTCAGCCCTTCGTTCTGAATGACCAACGATGACATATTGGCAGCCTAGGGCTTTCAAAAGCTGCGCACTCACATCACCGGTATGTGCACCCTGTTTACTTGCGTGGCAATCCTGAGCACCTAGCTGCAAAGGCCCTTCGGATATAACGCCACTGATGGCAGATAGCAGTGGCGCTGGAGGACAGAGCACAACATCTGGAAGAGAAACAGCATCAACCGCACGATCAGTTATTTCTGATACAAGGCTTTCCGACGTGCCTGGCAGCCCATTCATTTTCCAATTTCCTACTATTAAGTACACCACGGATCCTTTCTTCTTAGCTCTTTAGGGCCAGGCGACATGGATACTTGTTACCCCGGATTCTTCTCATCCTCAATGCATTCCGGGCTAACACCCAGTTAAATCCTTGACTTAGGCACGGTTGCGGGTCCGTATCCCGGCACTTATGATGCAGACAATTTTGCTACAATCATAACTCAAACTTAGCAGAGATGCCGCCATGATTTCAGGACTAAGACAAGCGGTCAGAGAGAGCCTATTGCTGAAGGGCTTCATCGGCCTAATGATGATCAGTTTTGGGGTATGGGGGGTCGGTGATTTTATAGGCACTGGAGGCCTAGACCCAAGTATAGCTATTAAGATTGGCCCAACAGAAATCACAACAACTGAATTCCAACGGCGTTTTGATCAGGAACTAGAGCGTTTCAAGAATGAAGTTGGTCCTGAAGCTGCTCGAAGCGCAGGCCTAAAGCGATCAATTGCCAATACAATGATACAGGATATTGCTCAAACTGCTACTATTAGTGCAGCAGCACAAGAAATGGGAATCGTTGTTCCCTTACAACGCCTGCAAACAAGTCTATTAAAAGAATCCTCTTTTCATAACAGTAGTGGGATGTTTGATCAAAGTCGGTTTACAGAGATTTTATACCAAAACAACCTTACGGAAGCTCAATTTTTGGATATGTTTGCTTCTGACATCAGACGCGCGACAATTATATCTCCTGTAATCGCCAACGCCCGAGCGCCCGAGTACCTAGTTAATAATCTTTTTACATATCAAAACGAAACGCGCGTAGCAGATACATTGCTTATCTCACCATCATCACTCACAGATAAAGACTTACCATCAGACTCCGAATTAGAAGAACTATATCAACAAAACATTAGAGCTTACACGGCTGCCGAGTATCGTGAAGTTACGGCGCTTATTATCGAAACACAGGATTTCAGATCGACGGCTAGTATTGCTGATTCGGACGTAGAGAAACGTTACGAGGAGACAGCCTTTAGATACCGCAGCCCTGCGACACGCCACATTGTACAGCTTATTTTTGATACAAAAGAACAGGCTTCCTCAGCCAGGGCGGAGTTGAAACCAGAAGACGATTTAGCTGCGCTGGCTAGGAAAGTGAATTTGTCCCCGCCTATCGATATGGGTCATCTAGCAGCAGATGCGCCTATTGCTGCAATGATCGGAGATGCATACAACTTACCAGTAGGCCAAATTAGCGATCCAACTGAAACGGATCTCGGATGGCATTTATTCCAAATCACATCCGAATTACTTGAAGAAACAACTCCTTTCACTGATGTCAAAGATGAGATACGTGAAGCGATGCTCGATGAAATCGGAATAGATTCTGTTTATGAGGCTTCTGTAGATGTCGAAGACGCTATCGCCGGTGGCACACCTCTCAGAGAAGTTTCGGAGCTCATTGGCGGTCGGGTAATTCAAATTCCCGCAATGGATAGGAATGGACAGGATCCAAACGGTAATAATATCTCAGCTATTTTCGACCGGCTGAATTTCATTGATACTGTTTTTTCTACTCCGTCGGGCGAGGCATCTCAATTACTCGATACGCCAGACCGCAGCGGGTACTACGTATTGCAAGTTGACTCAATAAAACCTCCAACACCAAAGCCCCTCGAATCAGTTCGCAGGCAGGTGGTTAAACTATGGGAAAAGGAGCAGCGTTTCGCTAAAGCAAATACCTTGACGGATGACTTGCTGGATGAAATCGGCCCTTCAACAACATTCGTAGACCTCGCAGCAAGACACGATACTGTTTCATATGCTCCACTCGGACCAATCACGCGCTTCGGTGTAGGTGCACAAGTTGATCATATAGTGGACGACAAACGTATTAGTCCGGCAATGCTAGAAGCTTTATTTTCGGGTAAATATGGTGATGTTATTTCTGCGCCAGTAAGTGATGGTTTCCTGATAGCCCGAATTAAACAAATTAATACACCCAAGCCAGATGGTAACCTTGCCTCGGCACAGGTAGAGATCAAGAAATCAGTAACCAATGCGCTGAGAGATGATTTAGCAGATCAAGTTGTCAAAGCTTTTGCTCTTCGCTATCCCTTAGAGATCAATAATGAAGTGATCGACCAAACGCTAGCGCTACGATAATGCGCTGCAGCGTTATATTTGCGCTGCACGAAAGCTAACTTATGAATATTTTCCCAAACCAACCTGAGTTTACTACGGCTTACGATGCAGGCCGGTCTCAGGTAATGTGGTGTAAGCTGCCTTCGGATGTCGATACCCCTGTATCGGCGATGCTCAAACTCGGACAGGAAAGGCCCTTTACCGCTTTGTTTGAATCAGTACAGGGTGGGTCCGTACGGGGACGGTATTCGTTTATAGCTATTGAGCCAGATGTGATCTGGCGGTGCAACGGAAACCAAGCCGATTTGTGCTATGACATAAAGGTAAGTTCACCAACTTATAAGAAAGATGACAAGGCTGCCTTAGAGTCTTTACGAGCTCTTATTGCTGAATCGCATATTGACTTACCTGATGGCATGCCTCCAATGGCTGCAGGCCTCATCGGGTTCATGGGCTATGATACAATTCGTCTAGTAGAAAATATACCTTCTAAGAATCCTGATACACTGGGGATTCCTGAAGGCATGTTCATGCGGCCCACCATCACGGTCATCTTCGATAATGTCGATGATGTTTTAACTATTGTAACACCTATTTATCCAAAAAAGGGGATAAGAACTACAGTGGCTTATGCTGCTGCTCAAAGCCGAATTTTAAACGCTGTCACAGCGCTAGAGCGCGCGATACCTCACAACACCTCGACACCACTTGTTAAATTCGATGAGCCTACCTCAAATACTGGTAGAGATGGGTATTACAAAATGGTTGAGCGTGCCAAAGAATATATCCTCGAAGGCGATATCTTTCAGGTCGTGCCGTCTCAGCGCTTTCGGCTTCCCTTCACTCTACCCTCCTTTTCTCTTTATCGATCCTTGAGACGTCTTAATCCTTCTCCGTTTTTATTCCACTTAAACCTTCAGGATTTTTCTATAGTTGGTTCGAGCCCGGAGATACTCGTGCGTTTACGTGATAGTAAAGTCACTATTCGGCCTATTGCAGGTACGCGCCCCCGCGGCAGGACCATCGCAGAAGACCAGGCTCTTTCTAAAGAGTTGTTGGCTGATCCCAAAGAGTGCGCTGAACACCTTATGCTCCTAGACCTTGGACGAAATGATGTCGGGCGCGTTTGCAAAACTGGTACCGTAGAGGTAACCGAACGTATGACCGTCGAATACTACAGCCATGTCATGCATATTGTTTCCAATGTACAGGGTGAAATCGATCCTACCTACGATGCGTTAGATGCCCTTATGGCTGGATTTCCTGCTGGCACTGTCTCCGGAGCTCCAAAAGTTCGTGCGATGGAGATCATCGACGAACTCGAAAAAGAGCGACGTGGATTCTATGCCGGAGCCATTGGCTATCTTTCATCTAATGGCGATATGGATACCTGCATTGCTTTACGTACGGCACTTGTCAAAGACGGTGAATTAATTATCCAAGCTGGAGGGGGTGTGGTCGCTGACAGTGACCCTGAATCAGAATTCCAGGAAAGTAATAATAAAGCCCAAGCGCTAGTTCGAGCAGCTGAAGAAGCTATAAAGCTTTTCTCTGGCAACAGCACAGATTAATTTTCTGCCACTTTGTCTATAAATTAACGCGCTACACGAAACGAAATGAGATAAGGTTGCTCGTCCGATATCCGACAAGTCACCGTTGCAACTTGTTCAAGCTGCAAAAAACGGTTGAACACTGTGCCGCGAAAAACTATGGCCTTTTGGCTATTGTTCACGCGATTCAAAGCCATACTCAAATTTAAACGAGTGTAGTTTTCATCTCCGATCTCAGGTCTAGTCCATTCCTCAATAATCCGGTCAACACATATCGCTTGATGCTCGTTAACCTCATCTGGAATGTTATTTATAAATGATCGATCGAAAACTTGCGCCGAGGATAGCCCTGATAAAATAACTAAGAGAACTAACGTTGGTAGCAAGACAATGAGGTTCTTCATTCAGTAAAATCCATTAAAGTTTCGAATTAGTGTAACAAATTTGAAGAATATGAAAGCAATTGTAGAGCGTCAATCCAACAGTTGCCTCGCCCCAACCTCCTTAACCGGCTTATGGCTCCGCCTCAGGACCTCCGTTACAGGAACAAGAAAAATCCCAGAAGCGTGGAGAGTAGGCAACCATTGCCGAAGGGCTTCAATGGTTGAATCGTAAGGGTGGCCTATACCAATAGCATAACCACGTGATATTGCGGTTGCTTCAAGGATCTCCAGCTGATTAAGAATAGCAGAAACACTATTCTCGTTATCAAGAAACACATCTCGCTCTACAAAGGGTACATCCACCCAAGCTGCCGCCATTTTTCCTGCACTGTCAGCAGTAGTCTTTGAATCGAGCCACATCAAGCCACGCGCTTTGAGCTCTTCCATAACTAGCAGCATGAGCGTCGCATCCTCAGTAAATTTGCTTCCCATATGATTATTTATGCCGACATAGCCTCGCCACTTATCTAAATTATCAGAAATATGTAGCCTGATCGTACTTTCATCCATATTAGTAAACAACGCACCCGGTCCTGGATTCTCATAAGAGTCAAAAGGTTCCATAGGTAAGTGCGCAAAAACCTCATGGCCGGCCTTGCGAGCCGTCAGCGACAATTCATCCAAACCCCGAGCGTAGGTCATTAGTGAAACCGTAAGCGGACCCGTGAGGCTCATAATTTCCATGGATCTCGCTCGGTTAAGACCCATATCATCGATAACAATAGCTATGACAGGGCTCCCCTCTGGGGCCGCACTTTGCATTGAATAGTCAGCCAAGGGGGAGCTCTGCCCTGAGCCCCTACTCACTGAATCCTGAGTCCGTGCTTCGTCTGAATTTGTAACAATAGTATCTGTCGAGACTTCTTCTGATATTACTTCCCCACCGCTATCATGCGCAGAATTAGTGGATTGCGGCGGTTCCAACAAAAGCTTTCGGTGTTTTTGTGATCCAGATTTGATTATTGCCTTTGCGACATCCCCTGCCTCGTACTGGGCAAGAGAGTCTAGCTCTTTGCCAATAATAATTCCTAAACCGATGAGGCCAAATGCTCCAGCTATTAAAAAGATATGGCGCACAAGCCGCGCTCTTAATTTATCTCCAGCAGGGAAGTTTTTTACGATATTAACCATTTTTCGCTCTGCATTAAGGCCCAAGATGTCTAAACCATTACCAGATAAAAATCCATCTGATGCATATCATAGAAAGCATTGCTTTCCTTGACGCTATCCTCCTCCGGGGGCATGTTGCCCTCTAAGAAACAAGGCTGCTCTTTGTGGCAAGGCTAAATTCATGACTTCCCAATATCTGCTGATCGATAATTACGATAGCTTTACATATAATCTATCACATTTTCTGGGTGAGCTTGGAGCCAGCGTCATAATCCACCGCAACGATAAAATCTCGGTGGATGACGCTTTAGCAATAAGACCCGCCGGCATTCTTATTTCGCCCGGTCCCTGCGATCCTGACCGGGCTGGAATATGTGTTCCACTGATAAAGGCTGTAGCCGGAATAATCCCTGTCTTCGGTGTCTGTCTTGGCCTCCAGTCTATAGGTCAGGCCTTTGGTGGTAATGTTGTGCGCGCACCCAAACCAGTACATGGAAAAGTAAGTAGGGTATCACACACAGGCCATCCAATGTTTACCGGGGTTCCGAATACTTTCACAGCCACACGTTATCACTCTCTTGTGATAGAAGATGTTAATTTACCATCAACGCTGGAAATCACGGCTAAGTCTGAAGAAGGACTTGTAATGGGATTAGCGCATCGGAACTATCCCATCACTAGTGTTCAATTTCATCCTGAGAGCATAGCATCTCAGTACGGCCATAGGATTTTGAGAAACTTTCTAATTTCGACTGGCCTAAATGCGCTACCAGAGCCTCCCTCTCCATACCTATCACAAATTCAGGCTATACCTGACGCCCACCTATGACAGATTTTAAAACCTATCTACGCAAAATTACGGACGGGGCTGGTCTCAGTGAAACTGAGGCTGAGGCCGCCTTTGAATCATTGATGTCGGGAACAGCTACGCCAACCCAGGCAAGCGCGTTTCTGATGGGTTTAAGCGTACGTGGTGAAACTATAGCAGAATTGACCGGTGCGGCACGAATCATGCGTGCTAAAGCGTTAAAGGTTGATGCTCCTCCCGGAGCCATAGACACATGTGGTACAGGTGGAGATGGTGCTGGTACATTTAATATCTCAACAGCAGTAGCAATTGTCACTGCAGCATGTGGCGTTCCCGTTGCTAAACACGGTAACCGTGCCATGTCTTCAAAATCTGGTACTGCAGATGTTTTAGCTGCACTTGGGGTTAATCTTGACGCTACACCAGAGATGACAGAAAACGCATTGCGTAATGCTAACATAGGGTTCTTATTCGCACAGCGTCATCACAGCGCTGCTAAATATGTTGCGCCTGTACGCCAGGAATTGGGAATAAGGACTATATTCAACCTCGTAGGGCCGCTATCCAATCCTGCAGGCGCAAATCGGCAACTTCTTGGCGTATTCGCGCAGAAATGGATTGTGCCGATGGTTGAAACTCTCGCCCGCCTTGGTTCGGAACGGGCTTGGGTTGTGCACGGCTGCGATGGTTTGGACGAAATCACTACTACGGGCCCGACTTTCGTCGCAGAATTAAATATGAATAGTATTAATACCTTTGAGATTGTACCCGAAGACGCAGGCCTAAAGCGGGCTAAGCTTGATGATTTAAAAGGCGGTGACATTAAAACAAATGCCTCAGCACTAAAGAGCCTATTGCATGGTAGGAGTGGACCTTATCAGGATATCGTAGTGTTAAATGTTGGGGCAGCATTAGTTATCGCAGACAAAGTATCCAGTATTAGAGAGGGCGCTGAAATGGCTCTCAATGCCATCATGAGTGGTAAGGCTGCACAAACATTAGAATCTTTGGTAGCAATTTCCCATGGACGCAAACCGTGAGTGATGTCCTAGCAAACATCTGCGCGATTAAAAAAAACACAATCGCGCAAAGGAAATCTAAAGCCCCACTTTCAAAAGTTGAAGTGATAGCAAAGCACACTTCTCCAGTGAGAGATTTTGCGGCAGCACTATCTAATAAGATAAGCGTGGGAGACTACGCTTTGATAGCCGAAATAAAAAAATCATCTCCATCAGCTGGACTAATTCGTGCAGATTTTAATCCATCCAACATAGCAGCTGCTTATGAGAAAGGGGGCGCTGCATGCCTCAGTGTTCTCACTGAGGAAGATCATTTTTGTGGTCACGATTCTCATCTTCAACAGGCGAGGTCAGCAATAAAAATGCCAGTACTACGCAAGGATTTTATAATTGATCCCTATCAAATTGCTGAATCACGTGCCATCGGAGCAGATTGCATCTTATTGATCATGGCGGCTCTGAACAATGAGTTGGCTGCTGAGTTGGAATGTTGCGCAGAAAGTTTTGGTATGGCCGTGCTCATTGAAGTCCACGACGAATACGAACTGGAAAGGGCTTTCAAATTAAAATCCAGGCTCATAGGCATTAATAATCGTAATTTAAAAACGCTTCAAACAGATTTGACTGTAACAGAGAAGCTGGCGGCACTCATTCCTGAAGGCTACGCGTTAGTAGCTGAAAGTGGTTTAAAAACTTCGGAAGATTTAGACCGTATGTCGACATTAGGGGTCCGAAGGTTTCTCATTGGCGAATCCCTTCTGATCAAGAAGAACATTGAGTCCGCAACCCGTGCGCTTGTAAAAGCAGGTAACGCTAATGCCTAAAACCAAACGAGCTCCAAAGCTCACTCACTTTGATGACACAGGAAATGCCGTTATGGTTGATGTATCATCTAAGGAACCTAACTTCCGAGTCGCCGTAGCTAAAGGTTCCGTTAACATGCAACCAGCAACGCTCAGCCTCATACACGAATGTAAAATGAAAAAAGGCGATGTGCTCGCGGTTGCTCAATTGGCCGGCATTATGGCTGCAAAGCGGACCCCAGAATTAATACCACTCTGCCATAACGTCTCCCTATCTTCTGTTTCTGTTGATCTCAGCTGTGACAAAAAAGCAAGTGCAGTCCAAATTACTGCAACCTGTAAGCTAAATGGTCAAACTGGAGTAGAAATGGAAGCTTTGACGGCAGTCTCTGCAGCCGCACTGACGGTTTACGACATGTGCAAATCAATCGATCGCAGTATGCATGTCACCAACATACGCTTGACGAAGAAATCTGGCGGCAAATCCGGCGATTTCACACAGAAGTAAATCATGGCAGACACCTTATTGCCCGTAGCCGATGCGCGACACCTGGTTCACTCCACTATCAAGCCTGTCGAGGCTGAGCATATTAAATTACGCCATGCTTTAGGTCGAGTGATCGCGGAGAATTCGGTTGCGCGCGTATCACACCCGCCAGCAGACCTTGCCGCGATGGATGGTTACGCCATTCGCACATCTGATTTAGTAAGTTTACCAACCAAAATAAATATTGTGGGCGAATCTGCCGCAGGGCAGCCCTGGAAAGGTAAATTGAATTCCGGAGAGTGTATTCGCATATTCACGGGAGCTATAGTTCCTGAAACAGCAGATGCTGTCGTTATTCAAGAAAATACAACAGCAGAAAACGGCTTAGTGCAAATAAACCGACCACTGATAAAAGGAAAAAATATTCGCGCGCGAGCACAAGATTTTTATAAAGGTGAAGCCATACTAAAATATCCTCACATGTTAAATGCAAGGGATATTGGCCTACTTGCTGCAATGAATTTACCTGAGGTCAAGGTCTATAGACGCCCCAGAATTGGAGTACTTTCGACAGGCAATGAAATTCTGCAACCTGGTGAAACTATCTCCGAAGGACAAATCTTTTCTGCTAACGGACCAGGCTTATGCGCTTTTATAGAGTCTAAAGGCGCCCAAGCATTCAACCTCGGTATTGTGCCAGATAACCTCAGCAAATTACGTGATGCAATCAAACGCTCCGGTGAGTTGGACATGCTTGTATCAAGTGGCGGCGTATCTGTCGGTGACCACGATCTTGTCAAACGTGCGGCCATTGAGGAAGGCCTTCAAATTTACTTTCATAAGATAGCCATGCGCCCAGGCAAGCCCTTGCTTTACGGCACATTAAAGAACATGCCGTTTTTTGGGCTACCAGGTAATCCAGTGTCAGCTATGGTTTGCGCTGTAATATTTCTAGGGCCTGCAATAGCAATGTTAAGTGGATTACCAGGTGATGCTCCAGAGAGCCTCACCGCCCGCCTTAGCAACGATATAGCAGCCAATAATGATCGCGAGCACTATATTCGCGCTGTGCTGCAGCGCAGCGAAAGTGGTTTGCCGACCGTTACGAGCCTGACTAACCAAGACAGTGCCTTGATTAAACTGCTGTCTGAGGCCAATGCCCTTATATGCCATGCGCCCCACGCAGAAGCGTTAAGTAATGGATCCCCGGTGCGCGTGATACCCCTCACATGAGCACTTGAAAATTGCACGGGGGAATTATATTACGCTTTGTAACATTTAAGTGACCAAATGTTACCGGAAATTCGGCTGCATCCTGCCCTATGAAGTGCTAAAATTACAAATCTGCCAAATGGGGCAGAAAATATAGACTTTCTAGAGGGAGAGAATTCATGCTCGTGGATAGTTTTGGCGCCCCCGGTGGCGTGAAGCAATGTCGGGATTCGTTAGGCATTTTAACTGGGGCAGCAGCCTTCTCAATCGCGGCTATTATGTCGTCAGCTCCCGCCTATGCCTCTGAAACACATGGATTTGTGATCAGCTGGTTCTTTCCCTCGGTTGCAGCTCAAGTTGCTGAGAAAGATTGCCTCGAAGGACTAAATCCTGACGCAGCAGGAAATATTCAGCGAATGCTGGATGAAGCAGGGAAAACTCCTGATGAGATCGAACAAATCATGTCTGACTTCCCACATAGCGTGTATGCCCACATCGCAATGCGCGGGCGTCTGAATGGAAAACCAGTTAGCCCTTACACTAACCCTACGTCTGTTCCTGATCCTAAGATTAAGACTGTGACTAGCAATGTCGGATACGGATTCAACCTCGATGGCATTGTGTCAGATGACGATTTTGTCGATCCAATATCTGGGGAAAAAGGCGTCGATAATCAGTTATTTCGGGCCTATGGCTGCACAGCCATTATGCGTGCTGAGCCGGGCACTAGATCTACCTGGCCTAGCATCCAATGGAATACTGTTCAGCCGCAAATGGGAGCTTGGTTAATCGAGGTAAGTGGTGTCGATAATGCTCGAAACGATGACGATGTTTTAGTTCGTGTTACTCAAGCTACCCGCCCAGTTGTTTTGGACGCTATCAGCGAAGTTCAAGCTGACATGACGTTCGAGGAAGATGGTAATCCCGATACAACGAATGAGGTAAAGGCATCTATCAAGGATGGTATTTTACTTACTGAAGCTTTTGACCTTTCGCTTAATGGTCATCGCTGGGCTTGGCCTGAAATGCGTTTTAAGGACGCCCGCATTCGACTTAAGCTAGAAGAAAACGGAAATGCGAACGGAATTATAGGTGGCTTCCACAAGTGGGCCCCCCTGTATGTGCCGCAGGCAGAAGGTGGCGCCGGCTATGAAGCTATGCTGTCTATGGACCTTCCCGGCATGTATTACGCATTCCGGAATCTGGCTGATGCCGACCGGGACACTGAAACAGGTTTAAATCTGTCGATTTCAAGTACTTTTTCAATAGAGGCCGTGCCGGCATTTATTCAGCGTAGCAATCCGCAGACCGCACAAAGCGAGCAGTAAAATGAAGCCGTGCCCAAGAGTTACAAAATTTTTTATACTTTCAGCTATTGCCTTAGTTATTTCGACCGCGACACCATACGCAGCACCGGCAATATCGGTAGGAAAATCAGCTGCGATAGCAAGTCCTGAAGGCATCATAATCAAAGTTATTCGGATTGGACGTGGGATTAATCCACCAGGTTCGAACAGCAATCAGCCCCGAGACCGAATCGTCTTTGCTGATATGGATGGTAACGTACTTTATGCTTCTCCCCATGATTCTACAATTGGCGTTTCTTCCTGCAATGACGAATGCATTAAAACATGGGTTCCACTTTTAGCATCAAACGGTGCGGAGCCTGTAGGCTTTTGGTCAGCCATCCCGCGTAATGACGGAACATCGCAATGGACTTTTAAAGGTAAGCCGATGTACCGATACTCCGAGGAATTAGAAAAGCCAAAAGGCGAAGAACAAGCATCTGCGCGCCGCACACCTGACGGTAAAGGGCACGACGTGGATGGGCGTTATGTAATGGAAATTAATCCTTCCACCTGGATGGCATTGCCGATGGGCATCACTGTCGAAGAGGTCCGAGCTGCATCTGGTCAAGTATTGTCAACGACCAGTGGTAGGTCTCTGTACTTTTTTTCTGGTGATGTGAAATCTATTACTCCAAATAGTGACTGGATTCCGGTTGAAGCTGGACAAGCCATGCTACCTGTAGGCGATTTTACAATCGTGAAAAGGGCTGACGGAATTTTTCAGTGGGCATTCCAAGATATGCCTCTTTACACCTACCGTGACGATAGAGAGTATGGCGATGCTAATGGCTTGTTTGCTGCTGATGAGCGTTTTCAACTGTCCTATGTTTTGCGCTACTTCATGCCAAATGTAGTGCAAGTCAGAAAAAATCATACTTACGGAGGGCTGCTTGAAACGACCGATGGTCGCACACTCTATGCGCGTGAGAGAGGTAACGGAGGCGTTGATGCTGTTTACCGTGGTGATCGTGGAAGACTAGGAATAGGGCAGTCCCTCGGCGTAAAAACATGTGACGCGGAATGCGAAGAGACCTGGAAGCCTTTACTCGCTAATTTAGATGCAAAGCCCACAGGCTATTGGGGTGTTTACGATCGGCCAGATGGTGCCAAGCAATGGGCTTATTATGGTTACGCGTTATATACCTACGAAGGTATTGAGGATATGGGGAGTGTCGAGGTTTATGATGACGTCGACCATTTTGAAGTCGCTGATGGGACCCCTAATACAGGCATCCCACTACATTGGCGCGTTGCGCCCCCGTAGTCGTCAAAACAAGCGCGTGAATGTCGAGTGTAGCTACTTTGTAGATTAATTCACGCAACAGTATATATCCTTGAGAAACATACACCGGTCCAAGGGTCATGGGAGAAAGCTATGAAAATTAACGCCAAAGCGTGCAGCGCAGCCATTGCTATTTCGGTAAGCATAGGAGTGTCGCCTGTACTGGCTGATGAAACGCGTGGATTTGTCGTGAGCTGGTTTTATCCAGCTGTTGCCGCGCAGGTAACCGAAATTGACTGCCCAGAAGGCCCGACACCGGATGCGGCCACCAATATAATACGGATGTTGGAAGATTTGGGAAAGACTCCAGCAGAAGTTGAAGAGATAATGTCAGACTACCCAAACAGTGTATACGCGCACATTGCGATGCGCGGTCGAGTTGATGGTAAGCCTGCGAGTCCATACACTAACCCCACTTCAGTACCTGACCCTATGATCAATACTGTTGAGGGATCACAAGCCTATGGCTTTAATCTTGATGGCAAAGTGTCAGATAACGATTTTTATGACCCCGAAACGGGAGAGAGTGGGATTGATAATCAGTTGTTCCGTGCGTTTGGCTGCATGGGTGTTATGCGGGCTGATCCAGGGACACGCCCCACGTGGCCGAGTATCCAGTGGAATACTATTCAACAACAGATGCCCGCCTGGCTAGTTCAAATCAATGGTATCGATAATTTAAAGAACGATCCTGAAGTTCATGTGCGTTTGTTTCAGGCAACAAGCCCAATCCTAATTAACGCGGTAGGCGAACCCCAAGCTGATCTAACCTTTCAAGAAGATAATAATCCAGTGACGAAAAATGAAGTTAAAGGTGTAATTAAGGACGGTATGCTAACTACTGAATCCTTCACATTAGCTCTCAACGGTCACCGCTGGGCATGGCAAGAAGTTCGAATGAATAATGCCCGCTTCAGGATCAAACTTAATGATGATGGCACCGCGGTTGGATTTCTTGCCGGATACCACCTCTGGGCACCCATTTATACTACAGTCGGAGAAGGAGGAGCGGGATATGAATCCATGCTATCGATGGATTTGCCTGGCATGTACTACGCTCTGCGTAAATTAGCCGATGCGGAGCACGATCCTGAAACAGGTGTCAATTTAGCCATATCGGCAACTTTCAGCGTGGAGCTCGAACCTGCTTTTATCGTGCCGCCAGCTCTACAAACTGCTCACGAACATTGACCTTATGCAGATTGGAGTAAAGGGCATGATCAAAAATATTGGTGCTACAGCTTGTGTCGCCCTCTTAGCTGGAACAATAAATAGTCACGCTGCAAATTTTATAGAGGCCGGCAGCGAGGGCATCGCAGCTACACCAGAAACACTCACTCTGCGCATGATTAGAATTGGATATGGCATCAACCCTCCAGGTTCGAACGGCAATCAACCACGCGATAGAGTAGTATTCGCCGATTCCAAAAGACAAATTCTTTACACGTCCGACAAAGACTCATATGGCACGTCCACCTGCTATAACACCTGCACAGAAACATGGAAGCCTGCCATTGTAACCGATGGAGTTATTCCTGAAGGCCACTGGTCGATCCTTATGCGTGATGATGATACACTGCAATGGGTGTTTAGAGGCCAACCACTGTATACCTACGTACCGGAGAACCGTAGTAAGGAAGAAAAAAAGAAAGCTAGGGAAGCAGCTGAAAAGGTTGTGAAAGAGGCAAAAGAAAAGGCTGAATTGTCTGGCAATGATGTCAGCAATGATGATGCCGTAAAAAAAGCCGAAGAAAAACTGAGAACCGAACGTGCTCTCGCTACCGCACGTGGAGCTGGTCAGGGGCAAGGTCACGAAGTGGACGGACGCCAAGTTGTGGAACTTTTACCGGAACAGTGGATCAAAGTTCCAAACGGCATCATTATTCAAGAAGTACGCACTGCACCAGGTCAAATATTTACAAACGACATCGGGCTACCTCTTTACACTTTCAGTGGAGAAAGTGAAGAGCCGTCGATACTCAATAATTGGACACCTTTCGAGTCATCTCAATTGGCTTTACCAGTGGGTGAATTTAGCGTTATTGCGCGACCTGATGGTATCTATCAGTGGGCTTTTCAAGGCCACTCATTGTACACCTATAAAGGCGATAATGATTATGGTGATAGCAGCGGTAAAGATGTGGACCCGAGATTTAAGCTTGTCTATGCCCTTCGCTATTTTATGCCCGAGAACATCCAAATTGCAAAAAACCAAATCTACGGCGGTCTTTTGACATTAAAAGGCGGGACTATTTTGTATGTTCGTGAAAGCTCTAGTGGCGGTTCAGATGGGGCGCTGCGCGGTGATCGCGGGAAGGACACTATTGGTCAGCGGATTGGTATAAACGGTTGCAATACGGACTGCGAAAAAACCTGGAGGCCTTTGATAGCATCCGCTAATGCAAAGCCTAACGGGTACTGGACATTGTACAACCGCGATGATGGTGACAAACAATGGGCTTATTTTGGCTACGCCCTTTATTCTTATGCTGGTGAAATCAAAAATCTGGGAAGCACCGAGATTTACGACCCAGTTTTACATTATGAACAACCAATCGATGGCAGCACTAATGGTAAGTTTCCATTGCATTGGCGTGTCGCCCCCCCGTAAGAAGCCTTCATAAAGTTCTTTACTTTCTTTATAGGTAACCTTTGCATAATAATTAATGGGTCAATCTGATTATAATTGGCCGACTTTAGATGAATTCTCACTGTTTGTAGACTACGCAAAGCTATCTATTGTTGTGCTTACAAGCGATAGGGAGGAGGAATCATGACGACCATAACCGCCGATTACGTAATTGTTGGCGCTGGGTCAGCGGGTTGCGTGCTAGCTAGCCGGTTAAGCGAAAACGGTTCCAACAAAGTAGTTCTTCTCGAAGCAGGCCCATCCGACCACCACCCTATGATTCATATCCCGGCCGGCCTTGGCCATTTAATAATGCACCCAAAGCTAAATTGGAACTATACCAGCCATCCCGAGGAAACCTCTGGTAACCGCGCCCTTATATGGCCAAGGGGTAAAGTAATAGGTGGTAGCAACTCCATAAATGGCATGCTCTTCGTACGCGGTAATGCAACGGATTTCGACAACTGGTCACAGATGGGGTGCACAGGCTGGAGCTATGACGACGTGTTACCATTTTTTAAAAAAATGGAGTGCTATAGTGGTGGAGACGATGCATACCGAGGTCGTAGCGGGCCACTTCCTGTCGTAGATTACGACACTATTTTGCCAGCTACCCATCTGTTCGTAGAATCCGCACAAGAGGCCGGGTTCTTGCTGAATAAAGATTATAATGGACGAGTTCAAGATGGGGTTGCCTATTCCCAAATGAATCGACGCGGGAGGTTTCGAGCAGCAACAGCGAGCACTTATCTGACTAAAGCACGTAAACGTCCAAACCTAAGAATTGAAACCCGCGCAAATGCTACTCAAATTCTAACAGAGGGGAAAAAATGCACAGGAGTCACTTACATCCAAAATGGCATCACAAAAAGAATCAATGCCTCTCGCGAGGTCATAATCTCAAGCGGTACGGTAGGCTCTCCACATTTACTGCAAATTTCAGGTATCGGCCCAGCATCACACCTACAATCTAAGGGCATTAAGGTCGTCCATGATCTAACGGGAGTTGGCTCCAATCTCTCAGATCACTATGTGAGTCGGATTGTTCACCGAGTAAAGGATATGATCACAATCAATGAATTGCAGCGCGGTCTTCGGAGAATTAGGGAAATTATCCGATTCTTCGCAACTGGCCGTGGAGCGTTAACTTTCGGGGTAACTAGCGCTCAAGTATTCTGCAAAAGCCGAGAGGGATTAGCCAGTCCTGACATACAGTTGTTGTTTACACCAGCTAGTTATGTGGTTGGAAAATTTCTGAAATTTGAAGATCACCCTGGCGTACTAGCTGCGATTTGCCCAACACGACCCTCTAGTCGCGGCAGCATACTTGCACAGTCGCCAGACCCTTTTACCTATCCACTTATCCGGCCTAACTACTTATCTGATCCCGATGATGTTCGAGTTATGATTGCTGGATTCAAGCATGCTCGTCGTATCTTCGGGACCACTACTTTTGCTCGATACGATGTAGCTGAAACACAGCCAGGCAACCAAGTAAACACAGACAAAGAAATTGAGCATTTTGCTCGTACAATGGGTTCGTCTCTCTACCATCCGGTTGGTACATGCAAAATGGGTACAGATCCGCAAGCTGTGGTTAACACTCGCCTCCAGGTTCATGGTATAAACGGTTTGAGAATCGTCGATGCCTCGGTAATGCCCCAGACCACAACTGGAAATACTAACGCGCCCACCATAATGATTGCTGAAAAAGCTGCAGTAATGATGCAGGAAGATAAGAAAAGTTCATAAGGTACTGTAATGTATGTATATGTTATTAGAAATTCTATAAGATATACTTCTGACCTCCGATACCTGGCTTGACGAGCAAGCGGAACTAAAATAGAACAAATAAAGTTTACGATTTGTTCTTTTGCGGGGGCTTTCTATGCTGACCAAAAAGCAACACCAACTCCTCATTTATATCCATGACAGCATGAACAAGGACGGTGTGGCGCCATCCTTCGATGAAATGAAGAAGGCGCTAAGCCTTCGATCAAAATCTGGCATCCACCGCCTTATCATGGCGCTTGAAGAACGTGGATTTCTTCGCCGCCTTCCTCATCGCGCTCGTGCGCTTGAGGTCATCAAACTACCGGAAAACGCCCCAGAAAAATTAGCTGGTTTTGCCCCCAACGTGATTACTGGGAATTTCAGCGGAGCCATGCCCGGAGCGAAAGTAAATAATGACACAGCTGACACGGTTGATTTGCCACTCTATGGAAAAATCGCTGCCGGCACTCCCATTGAAGCCCTGCGCGATCCAACCGAACACGTGGGTGTCCCAGGCGCTATGCTAGGTATGGGCGAACATTACGCATTGACTATTGAGGGCGATTCCATGGTTGATGCCGGTATCATCGATGGCGACACAGTCGTTATAAAGCGCTGTGAAACTGCGGACAACGGGGCAATTGTAGTCGCCTTAGTAGATAATGAGGAGGCGACTTTGAAGCGTCTCCGCCGTAAGGGGGAATCAATTGCACTGGAACCTGCCAACCAATCCTACGAAACCCGTATATTCGGTCCGGATCGAGTCAAAGTACAAGGAAGCTTAATCGGATTGATACGCAAATACTGAGTACTTAAAACTGAGTATCATGCGCCAGCGATTTGGAAACTAATGCCTGAGAAAAATCTTAGCGCAACCCACTTTGTTATTAACTAATAAAGACTAATATGCAGGTTCATCCTTTAACGGCAACGGCTTAGAAAAATTGCCTGCCAAGATTCTAGGAATGCAATGTGTATAACCCATAAATAATTACACCAGCTTTACCGAACATATAGATGTGCTAAACCATCCCTCATCAAAGTGCCCTATGCACCTCTGCTTGCCCGATTAACTCACAGCTAAATGTACGATGTAATATGACTGTAGTGACCCGCTTTGCTCCCTCACCTACCGGATATCTTCATATCGGTGGCACAAGAACGGCGTTATTCAATTATTTGTACGCAAAACATACTGGCGGAAAATTCCTTCTCCGTATCGAAGATACTGATCAGGCTCGTTCGACAGATGAGGCCATCGAAGCAATACTCAAAGGTCTTAAATGGATCGGCTTACCGTGGGATGACGATGTGGTCTTCCAGAGTTCACGCTCAGACCAACACAGATTAGCAGTAGAACGGCTGCTCGCCGCTGGAAACGCTTATCATTGCTATTGTACCCCTGAGGAGTTGTCTGCAATGAGGCAGGATCAAAAAGCACAGGGGCTATCAATACGCTATGATGGGCGCTGGCGAGATCGAGACCCTAAAGATGTGCCACCAAACGTAAAACCATCGGTGCGCTTTAAAGCGCCGAAGAAGGGTGACACAGTCATAGAAGATCTTGTCCAAGGTACAGTTACAGTATCCAACGATCAGCTCGACGATATGATACTTGTTCGATCAGATGGCACCCCAACATATATGTTATCAGCGGTTGTTGATGATATCGACATGAGTATAACTCATATAATTCGGGGTGATGACCATCTAAATAACTCCTTTCGGCAAATCCAATTAGTCCGCGCGCTCGGCGGTAAGATGCCAATATATGCTCATATTCCACTAATACACGGAGCCGATGGAGCGAAATTGTCAAAGCGGCACGGCTCACTTGGTATCGATTCTTACCGCGATATGGGATTCCTACCTGAAGCACTGCGTAATTATCTAATTCGTTTAGGATGGAGTCATGGGGATGACGAAATCATATCTGATACTAATGCTATTGAGTGGTTCAATATTAAGGATGTGGGCCGGGCGCCTTCGCGCTTTAACATCGATAAGCTTAAAAATTTGAATGGTCATTATATTCGCGAATCTTCAGATGAAATCCTCGTAAAAAATATCGCCCCTCGACTTGAAAAAACGCTCTGTAGATCTTTGAATACGAATGCTATTACTCGTCTCACTAAGGGCATGGCAGGGCTTAAGACGCGCTCTAAGACTGTTAGTGAGTTATCACAATCGGCAATATTTTACGTGCATACACTGCCACTTCCTATGGACGACAAAGCACGAGATGTTCTCATAAATGATAATGGTAAAGTAATTCGCGCTACCATTGATTTATTAAAAGACGAAACGGATTGGAGAGCTCCCATACTTGAATCATGTTTAAGAACATTGGCAGAGCAAAAGGGTCTAAAGCTAGGTAAAGTGGCACAACCGCTACGAGCAGCACTTTGCGGCTCCACTGTTTCACCATCTATCTTTGAGGTAATGGAAGTACTTGGAAAAAAGGAAAGTATTGCCCGATTCAGTGGTGTGCTACCCGAGTAAGGGGGCACACTAATTACTCGCATAGATTGATTTAGAAAGACTTTTCAGTATAGTGCTTTAAACGCGCCGCAGCATAGAGGGCTATAAGCCGGAAAATACAGTTTAGGCGAACATGCAAGGAAAGGCACGCACAGTGGCAATGACAACTCAGCCAAAGACCGCCCCCAAAACGAAACGATCAAAAACCGTCACACTGAAAGATAATCAGACTGATCAATCTTGGTCTTTTCCTGTGCTTGAAGGTGCCACGGGTCCCGATGTCGTTGACATACGAAAATTCTATTCTGAAACCGGCATGTTCACCTATGACCCTGGATTCACATCCACTGGCAGCTGTGATTCAAAAATCACCTATATTGATGGCGGTAAAGGCATTCTTCTGCACCGTGGGTATCCCATCGAAGACCTTGCTGAAAAGTGTAACTTCGAAGAAGTCGCCTATTTAATGCTTAATGGTGAACTTCCTAATTCTAGTCAAAAACGCCAGTTCGAGCACGATATTACATACCACTCCATGCTCCATGAACAATTTCATAATTTTTATTCTGGTTTTAGGCGCGATGGGCACCCTATGGCCATTATGTGTGGCGTGGTAGGGGCACTATCAGCTTTTTATCACGACAGCTTAGATATTAATAATCCTGAGCATCGTATGGTCTCCTCTTACCGACTAATTGCTAAAATGCCCACGATTGCCGCGTGGGCGTTCAAGTACTCACTTGGTCAGCCGTTTATCTATCCTCGTAATGACTTAGGATATGCCGAGAACTTCTTGCATATGATGTTTGCGACTCCTTGTGAGTCTTACAAAGTCAGTCCAACACTAGCTAAAGCGATGGACCGCATTCTCATTCTTCATGCAGATCATGAGCAAAACGCCTCGACTTCAACTGTACGACTTGCAGGCTCATCTGGAGCAAATCCATTCGCCTGCATCGCAGCAGGCATAGCTTCTCTATGGGGACCGGCTCATGGTGGCGCAAATGAGGCAGTGCTCACTATGCTCAATGAGATCGGAAATAAAAATCATATTCCCGAGTTCGTCAAACGGGCCAAAGATAAAGACGACCCATTCCGGCTGATGGGTTTTGGCCACCGAGTTTATAAAAACTATGATCCACGAGCTCGGATAATGTCACGTCCCTGCCACGAGGTCTTGGAAGAACTTGGAATAAAAAACAATCCACTCCTTGACATTGCAATGGAACTTGAGCGTATAGCTCTCGAAGATGATTATTTCATCGAAAAAAAGCTATATCCTAATGTCGATTTTTATTCGGGAATAATTTTCCAAGCGATGGGTATACCCGTTACCATGTTCACGGCTTTGTTTGCCTTAGCGCGAACTACAGGGTGGATAGCCCAGTGGCAAGAGATGATTGGCGACCCTCTACAAAAGATTGGTCGGCCGCGACAGCTTTATACGGGCGAAACCAAGCGTAAGTTTTTAACACTCGAACAACGTACTTAGTTTTTGTTTGTTCAAAGAATGGCTGACGCACTAGCAGCGCTTCAACTCCTCTGAGCATCTAGAATGTAATTCATTTCGCCGATGCGCCAACAAGAGAAATGATAACTTCAGCCGCTGCGTGGCTGGGCAGCTTACCTGATGGAGAAAGTTGTTTTCTAACCTCTATAAAATCTGAATGCTGAGCAACGCGGGCCGATTCGTCTTTAAGGAGAATACTGATATCTTCAGATAAAACACTCGCACTGCACTGCGATTGTAGCCTTTCGGGTATTGAATCACGCCCTAGGAGAATATTTACAAGATTAACACGTGTTGTTCTTGCTAGATAACGAAATGCTAATGCGGATAGTACATTCACCTGATAGGCGACAACATGAGGTACCAATGCAACAGCAAGCTCAAGAGAGACGGTCCCAGAGGCTGCAATAGCGACATCCATCGCGGCGAAGGCATCGCGGCGCTCGTTATTATGTGTAACTATAGTTAAACCATTATCTGGCAATCGTTGTACTCTATTTGAGACAATATCAGCTACGGCTTCAACGGTAGGCAATACAATATGAATATCGGAGTGATTCTGTGATAACCGAATAATGGTTTCACAGAATACTGGTAGCAATCGCGATACTTCGCTCCGCCGGCTGCCTGGCAAAAGACCAATCACTGTTTGACTGGTCTTAATACCGTAGCGATTTCTAAACGAAAGACCATCGCCACCGTCAAACCCACTCTCTACAGCTGGGTGACCTACCCAAGTCGTAGGTAGACCGTGGGGCGTAAAATACTTTGGCTCAAAAGGCAGTAGGGCTAAGAGATGGTGAATCCACTGTGATAATTGCTTTGCGCGCCCTGGCCGCCAGGCCCAAACCTGTGGTGCAACATAGCGCAGCCTAGGGATAGTACTCCCCTTACGAGCTAAGTGTTGATGAATTCTGCCAGTAAAACCCCATGAGTCTATGGTTACCAAAATATCAGGTTGCTTTAACTCTATATCTTTTAGAACTTTGGAAACTCGCCGAAGTACTAAAGGAGCTTTCGGCAAGACTTCAAAGATCCCAATTAGAGCCAATTCCTTAGGGTCAAAAAGGCGGCCAAGCCCTGCATCTACCATTTGCTCCCCACCGATTCCAGCAAAACTAACTTTTCCGTCTGCTTTGGCCTTCAGCGCTTTAATTAGAAGTGCACCTATATGGTCGCCCGAGGATTCGCACGCGACAATATAAATTAGAGGCACAGTGCTCTTCTTATCCAATGCCAACCTCAGAATTGCAGTCAGTATGTCCTACAACAAATATTCCTAGGTCATCAGCGAGCGCTGAAACAGATGACTTATCAATAATAAGCGCGTGGCCAGCCTCAATTGCAATTCCCCTCAAACCGGCCGCGTGTGCGTTTTTAATAGTATCAACTCCTATAGTTGGAAGGTCGGCACGCCTTTCCTGTTGAGGTTTTTTTGCTTTGATCAACACGCCACCTAGGCCTGCTTGGCGCAAATCAAAGCATCGAGCTAAAAGTGCATCAGTGCCCTCTGCAGCTTCAACGCCCAATACAATTCCCTCTTGCACGACTACAGCTTGGCCAACATCAGCTGCACCTAGGGATCGGGCTACCTCAAATCCCCGCACAATATCTTGGGCGGCTACAGGATCTGGTAAGTGACTACCCAAAGGCCCAGCCTCCGCTAGTAAAGTTTTTAAAATGCTGTCAATACCAACCACTCGAAAGCCCTCGCTCTCGATTTCCGCAATAACAGCAGTCAATATTCGATCATCACCGAAAGTTCTTCCAACAACCCTTGCTAGCAAAGCAGCTCCTTTAATATCTGTTTTCATATTTCTCAATGGGGGTCGCACCACTGACCCTGCCATGACTACGTCTTTAACCCCGGCCTGTCGTAAAATCTGTAAACCTTTGCCCACTTCGCCAAGTTGCACCCAAGCATCAGGGGGGCGTGGCATGCGTTTCTCTTCTGCGAATCCTGTCAAAGCCAGTATATATGATGCACGATCGGAGTCTGCGCATGCTGAAGCGAGCAATCCAGGCAGGGCCCCTCCACCTGCGATAATTCCAAGTTTCATATTAGTAGTTCCGCTCGCCATGGATACGAGTCACCCACCATTACCGTTTATGGCAGGGGTACAAATAGGCCGAGAGGAGTCCTCACGAATAAAATTTATGATCTCCATCACGCCTGCGTGATCAGAGAACAAATCGGCTACCTCTTTCAAACGCTCACTCAAAGTCCCGCCTTGAGAAAATAGAAGGCCATAAGCCGTCCTCAAGCTTCGAATATCACTCCGGGAGAATCCTCGCCGACGCAAACCAACAATATTAAGACCAGTTAACTTGGCACGGTTGCCCATAGCTAAGGCGTAGGGAATGACATCCTTTTCTACACCAGATAAGCCTCCTACCATTGAATGCTTGCCAATCCTAACATACTGATGCACGCCTGTTAGCCCACCGATGACCGCATAGTCACCCACAGTCACGTGCCCACCCAATGCCACACTATTAGTAAGAATTACATTATCACCAATAATGCAGTCATGCGCTACATGGGACCCCACCATAAAAAAGCAATGATCCCCTACTTTCGTTTCCATTCGCCCATCTTCTGTACCCACATGCAATGTCACGTGTTCGCGAATTATATTGTTTTGGCCAATGCTTAATTGCGCCATTTCACCTTTGTTATGCAAATGTTGGGGGGCTGTACCGAGCGAAGAAAAAGGATGAAGAATCGTACGGGCGCCGATTTTGGTGCACCCATCAACTACAACATGAGATATCAGCCGTACTCCATCATCCAATATTACATTTGGACCCACCACGCAGTAAGGGCCTATATCCACACCGCTTCCTAACTGCGCCCTCTTGTCCACCAGCGCAGTTGAATGGATACGTTCTATTTGGGGAGAAGTGTCCACTAATAAGACCGCTAAACGAATTAACTATCCATAATCATAGCTGTATAAGTAGCTTCAGCCACGACCGTATTGCCCACTAGGGCTTCACCATTAAATTTCCACACACCCCCACGCTGACGCTCCTTTTTACAAACAAGGCGAAGCTGGTCTCCAGGTTCTACCGGTTTACGAAAACGGGCATTATCAATCGACATAAAATAAACAAGTTTCCCCTCCGCAGAGTCTCCCAAAGACGCCACAACTATCACTGCTGCCGTTTGAGCCATCGCTTCCACAATCAGTACACCGGGCATAACTGGTCGGCTTGGAAAATGTCCTTGAAAGAAAGGCTCATTGTAGCTGACATTCTTCATTCCAACGGCAGATTCACCTGGAACAACATCTGTCAGACGATCAATTAATAAAAATGGATAGCGATGCGGAATCATTTCGACAATACGATGAATATCGATAGTTATACCGCTCTCGCTACTCGTTTGTCGCTCCATGGCCAGGCCCTCACAATAGTACCCGTAGATACTTCACTAAAAGTCAACGACATTTAGAATTAGTCGGGTCGTTTGGTCAACCGCGACAATACTGTTACCTCACGCCAAAACTGCTGAATAGCTTTTGCAGGATATCCCATAACAGCTTTGCCGGCGAGAACGTCGCGCATTATACCTGATTTTGCGGCTATTTGAGCACCATCCCCAACAGTGACATGGTTAGCAAGGCCCGCCTGCCCGCCAATTATAACTTTATTGCCTATTTTACAGCTACCGGAGATACCGACATGAGCTACGATAATGCACTCGCGCCCAATCTCTGCGTTATGCCCAATCTGAACCAGATTATCGATTTTGGTTCCAGCTCCGATTTTCGTATCGCCCAGCGATCCTCTATCTACGGTAGAATTAGCACCGATATCCACATCATCATTTATGATAACCCGTCCTAATTGAGGAATTTTTTGATGACCTGTCTTAGAGGGGAAAAAACCAAACCCCTCTTGCCCAATCTGACTACCTGCAGAAATACTAACCCTATCACCAATTATAGCGTAATTAACCGCCACATTTGCACCAACAACACAATGTTCACCGAGAGTGACTCCTGGACCAATAGTAGAATTCGCTCCTAAATATGTCCCCTCACCTATCTCAGCTTTTGGACCAATAACAACTCCCGGCGCAATATGCACTTTTGAACCAATAGATGCATCAGGAGAAACCGCAATTTCCTGATCTAACGGTATATTCAATGAATCAGGATAGAAAGCTGCTGCAATCTGCGCAAACACTAGCTTCGGTTGATTCGTAACAATAGAGGGCACGTTGCTTGAAATTTCGGATAAAAAATCTCGAGAGATCACGACTGCACCACATCGACTCAAAGAGAATGACTCTAGATAAGAAGCATCAGATACATAGACGATATCCTCAGCACCAGCATCGCCTATGGTGCTAATATCGTGTACAAGCTGATCAGATAACGCTGTCTCAGCAAGATCAGCGTGGCACCTAGCTGCCAGATCTTTCAACGTGAAAGGCCCGGAGCGGTTATAAAACCGTGGATCGGGCATATTCTATATCGTCCGGTTGATTACTGCAGGTTCCCAGAGGCTGCGGCACCGTCTGCACCCTGTCTTTGCAAGGTTTCAGGGTTTTGGAATACTACCGTGCCTAACCGCTCGTTCAGTTTATCCAGAACTGGCTTAGTGATATCCATTGATGGATCAAATATCATTAACTGACTGCGGGCCATCACCGCATTTATACCTCGTTCTTTTGCGATCTCACTGGAAACAACCATAATAGTATTTCCAATTTCCTGCATGGCTTGTTGAAAGGCAAAATCCAATCGTCCTTGTTTATCCTGCAATTGTGTCTGAAAGTCAGCAAGCTTCTGCTGAAAGGCTTGTGCACGCTGCTGAAAGACCTCTGGTGCAAGAACGCCACGTTGCTGCGACAACTCCTGATCTTCGGAGCGGAGCTGTTCCTCAGTATCCTTAACTTGTGTTTGGTACTGGTTAGCGTATTTATCGCGCTCAAGCCGCACACCCTTTGCCGCCAAAGACTCTTGTAGTATGAGGTCAGTGTCTACAACTCCAATGACTGGAACGGGCAGATTCTCAGCCTGCGCATTCGCAGTCGAATTTGGCACAAGTAAAGAAATCATGACTGCGGTTACAGTTAATACTGTGAGAAAGGTATATTTTTTTTCAATAGTCTTCATCGGGTACCTCTATTTAGAAACGGGTTCCAAAATTAACTCGGAAACGAGTAACGCGATCAAAGCTTTGAGCGTTAATTACCAACGGTGAATAATCCACAGTTATAGGCAGGACTGAAGTCCATTCGACACCAATACCAGCCGCACCACGAATAGCACGTGAATCCAAAATCGAGACCCCACGTTTTTTTAGGTCTCTTGGCGGACCAATTACTCCCCAGTCATTAAAAAGATAAGCCTTAATACCGGCTTCCGGGGAGAAACCAAACGGCAATCTAAGCTCAATATTTGTGGTGGCCATCCAATCACCACCGATAGCATCTCTTGTTGTTGCGTCGCGAGGGCTCGCGCCAAAGTCACTAAACCCTCTCAGCGAAAATCCTCCTAATTGAGAACGTTGGTATATTTTAACTTCTTCTCCTAAGCCAACTATATATGTTCCGCTAGCCTCTGCCGAGAGAACCCACCCACTAAAAGGTTCTGCATAATAAGCACCAGCAACTGTACCACGCACGAATCTTTCGTTGCCGCCCAGACCTGCCAAATCACCAGATAAGGAAACATAAAACCCGCCGGTAGGATCTATTACATTGTTTCGGCGGTCATAGACTATTGTTGTACTAATCTCAGAGGTAACCGCTGTGCCAGCTTGTTCTTGAACGAATTGTGATGTCGAGTTGTCTAATCCATCTAGGCTCGTCCAGAGTAATGAATAATTAAATCGCTGGAATAAGTACTCATTATAACTAAACCCAATCCGGGCAGATCCACCGTAATTTTCTTGAGTAAAGCCACTTTCTGATTGGTAGTCGGTACGTGATGCAAATATGTCCGCCCCCGCGGCTAAGCGTCTATTCATAAAGTAAGGTTCAGTAAATCCCAAACTCACCTGAGATTGTTGTTGAGAGAGACTAAAATTTACACGCAAGTCTTGCCCTCGTCCTAACAAGTTGCGTTCACGATAACCGATATCGAAAAGGGCTCCAGTAGTGCTTGAGTAACCGACACCAAAAGCTAGCTCACCAGTATTCTGTTCCTCCACCTTTGCTGTAAGAATTGTGCGATCCGGGTATAGATCCGAAGGAGTACTATCAATTTCGACTGTCTTTTCCTTAAAAAATCCCAGATTGTCGAGACGTACTTTAGAGCGACGAACTTTTGCAGCATTAAATGCATCACCTTCAACCAAAAGCATTTCACGTCTTATTACGTTTTCCATCGTGCGGTTGTTGCCCGTCACGTTTACCCGTTCGATAAACACACGTGGTCCCTGTGCAATCTCAAACGTGACACTAATAGTTTGATTTTCTATGTTGCGCCTTAAGCGTGGTCGCACCTCGACGAACGCATAGCCAGCAATACCAGCGGCATCGCTAACTGCTTCGATAGTTTCTTCTAATTGTTTACCATTATACCAATCACCAGGTTCTGGAACAATCGCAGCTTCAAGAGTTTCCCGTGGCAAGTCTTCAACAGAAATTTCCATATCAACTTTATCTAGCCTGTAACGTGGTCCCTCTTTAACAGTGAAAGTCATATAAAAGTTTTCACGATTAGGTGCGAGTTCAGCTATAGCTGAAATTGCTTCAAAATCTGCATAACCTTCTTCTAGGTAATGCTGTCGAAGTAATTCGCGGTCATAATTCATACGATCAGGGTCATAAGTGTCACTTGAAGAAAAGAATTTCCACCAACGCTCTTCCTCTGTAAGAATCACTTCACGTAATTCGTTGTCATCAAAAGCCTCATTACCGATGAAGTTTATGGTACGTACATAGGTTGGTGGACCCTCTGACACCTCAAAAACCACATCCACGCGATTTTGTGGTAGTTCAATAACCTTAGGCTCAACACGCGCAGCAAAACGACCTTCACGCCTATATAACTCAAGAATTTTGTCGACATCCTGCTGTACCTTGGTTCGTGTATAAACTACGCGTGGACGGAGCTGAATTTCAGGGGCGAGCTCATCATCATCGACTTGCTTATTACCTTCCACCGATATCCGATTGATTATGGGATTCTCCACCACACGAACCAGAAGCATGGATCCTTGCTGTGCAATATTGACATCAGCAAAAAGACCGGTCGCAAATAAGTTTTTTAATGATCGATCTATTCGTACTGGATCGAATGGATCTCCTTCACGGACAGACAAATAAGTACGAATTGTTTCTGGCTCAATGCGCTGACTACCCAGGACACCAATCGTTTCTATATTCCTACTTTGCGACCACGATTTTGGAGGTAGTATACCAGCCAGCATTATTCCTAGAATTAAGATCCAGAGAGTACGCGGCCATCGCGCGATGCTGTGCTGCAAATAGCTTTTCTGACGCGCCTCATGGTGCTGAAATAACTGGGCTGCCAATCTCATACGGATCTTCCAACTTAACAATTGTGCGATACCTATCCGTGTGAACTAGCCATGATGGTCAGAAATGAACGATATCGTTCCAGGTTACAAAAACCATCAGCGCAATAACTAACGCTAATCCCGCACGCATCCCCCACTCCTGGGCCTGCTCGGATACTGGCCGACCGCGCAAAGCCTCGATGGCGTAAAACACCAGGTGACCGCCGTCAAGCAGAGGTATCGGGAAAAGATTGATAATTCCTAGGTTTATTGACAGGATCGCCATGAAAAGAATAAATCCTGCAGCTCCCGCCTTAGCTGCCTGTCCTGAATATTTTGCAATTTTAATGGGTCCGCCAAGGTCCTCTGCTCCACGTTCCCCCGACACCATCTGGCTAACGGCTATGGCCGTACCTGCAATAATTTCATAGGTCTGGCCAATGGCCACACCTAGAGCCGAAACAGGTCCCAGGTTCGTAACACGTGTCTCTCCTGAAGCGCTAATTCCAATAAGATGGCGCCGCACAGAATTACCAAAGGGATCGGTGCCATCGACAGACCGCGGAGACAAAGTGACAGTAATCTCAGTTAAATTTCTTTCTATAAGGAGTTCTAGGGGAGCTCCATTTCCAATTTGGACAATATTTTGAATATCCTCAAATCGGTCAATCGGAGAACCATCAATGGCAAGGATTTTATCATCCACCATTAAGCCCGCATCAGCAGCAGCACTATTTTCAGAAACAAGCCCTATNATAGGTTTGGTAACAGGCTGACCAACGAGAATAAACATGCCCCAAAATACAGCNATTGCGAAAAGTATATTTACTGCAGGTCCTGCGAATACTATCGCTGATCTCTGACCNAGNGTCTTATNGCTAAANGAGACNTNTCGTTCCTCTGGGGTNAATTTTCGCNCCCCCTCTTCAGNTNCCTCTTGCCCNCCCTCAATNGCTTGCATTGTATCAGNCTCACCAAACATNCGTACATATCCACCTAAGGGTATGAGACTGAATTTCCANCTCGTGCCATGTCGGTCTGTGCGTCCAANTAACTCTGGNCCAAANCCAATTGAGAAAACTTCACATCTCACACCACAGCGCCGNGCTATNAANAAATGGCCAAACTCATGGACAAAAACCACAACCGAAAGAGCAANCAAAAAACTTAAAAGTGTAAAAGGAACACCAAAGATCTGTTCAAGCACGCTTGTATTCTCCTATTGCATCACAGTGCAGCTACTCAGCTGCTTCGCCAAATATTTTAATTTCACCCGCAATCCTGCGAGCCTCTGCATCAACTGCCATGACATCTTCCAGCGTTTCAGGCGGCTGGTTTGGCATGCGGGATAATGTCTTTTCAACTATTGAGGCAATATCGAGAAATGTGGATTTTCCGGCCAAAAACCGCTCCACGGCAACCTCATTGGCCGCATTTAGAATTGTAGGGGCTGCACCCCCGGTTTGCAACGCGCTACGAGCCAATCTCAAAGCAGGAAAGCGAACTGGATCGGGGGCCTCAAATTGCAGGCTTCCCAGGGCAGTAAGATCCAAAGGGGCAGATAGAGCGCTCATACGATTAGGCCAACCCAAAGTATAGGCAATTGGTATTCTCATGTCTGGGCTACCAAGCTGAGCGAGAATTGAACCATCATCATATTCTACTAGACTGTGCACAACTGACTGAGGATGAACGATAATATCGATCTTCTCGCTAGGCATTCCAAAAAGGTGATGCGCCTCTAATACTTCTAGGCCTTTATTCATCATTGTAGCCGAATCCACAGAAATTTTAGCCCCCATAGACCAGTTAGGGTGGGCCACAGCCTGGGCAGGTGTCACCGCACCCATATCTGATTCTGTCCACTTCAAAAATGGACCGCCAGAAGCCGTGAGAATTATTTTTTTTATTTTATTTTTTTGTTTAAAATCAAATACTTGAAATATTGCATTATGCTCGGAGTCGACTGGAAGAAGTGTCGCTCCATGAGCAGCAACAGCATTCATAAACAAGGTTCCCGCGCTAACTAAGCACTCCTTATTCGCGAGTGCTACCACAACGCCTCTCTTGACCGCCTCGAGAGTTGGTCGTAGACCTGCCGCCCCAACAATAGCGGCCATAACCCAGTCCGAATCTAGACTTGCAGCCTCACACAACCCCTCAGTTCCAGCAACAACACGAATATCCGTACCAGCCAACGCATCGCTGAGTTTCTTGTATCCAGCCGGATCAGCCAGAGCTACAAGTTGAGGGCTCAAGTACTTGGCCTGTTGTACTAATTTTTCCCAATTTCTATTAGCCGTCAAAGCCAACACTTTATATGCGCTCAGGTTCCGCTGGATGATATCTACCGTACTTTCGCCAACAGAACCCGTAGACCCTAGAATGGTGATCCGCCGAGGCTCTGGTTTGCCCGTCTGAGAGTTCAATTCCAAAACTCCGTTACCATTGTTGCACCCCCCCCTGCATCACACCGCATACTATGGCCATAACTGGGGCCGCGGCCCATAGGCCATCAAACCGGTCCATTACGCCGCCGTGTCCAGGTATTAAATTTCCTGAATCCTTAACCCGAAAGTGGCGTTTAAGTCTTGATTCTAAAAGATCTCCGGATTGGCTAATAACCGATATTATGGCTGCAAGTCCTCCCAGTACAAAATTAGCAATCAAGTCATAGCCCCACAATAGTGCTGAAGCTGCGACTACTGCCGCTATAACCCCACCAATGGCTCCTGACCAAGTCTTATTCGGACTTATAGATGGGGCCAACTTAGGGCCACCGATTGTGCGGCCAATGGCATAAGCCCCTATATCAGTGGCCCAAACAATAGCCAGCAGCCAAAATATAGTTAACGCACCACCTATGTTTATTACATAGGCCAATGCCATAGCTGGCACAGCCGCGTAAGGAATAATAACTTGTACCGAGTATAACTCGGCCCGGCCTGCTATCTTGCCAGAGACAATCAGAATAATGGAGAGTGCAACAATTATAGTTAAAGACGCCGCCATCCCTGCGCCTTCTAGAATAATAACAGCTAATGGGGGTGAGGCAATTATCATTAAAGCGCGCCAGTGCCATTTTTCACCCGCACGTATGACACCCGTCATTCGCATGTATTCGAAAGCTATAAAAATACCGATTAAACCAACCAAAGCGTTAAACCATAGTGATTCTAGATAAACGATAAACAAAAGCGGGGGTGCAAAGGCCACTATCGAGGCTAAACGAGTCCACAGCATTGTTACACCGCTAACTTTTCACAGCGCCAAAACGACGTTCACGACGGCGGAATTCAGCAATGGCAGATTCAAGTTCACCTTTGTCAAAGTCAGGCCAAAGTGTTTCAGTAAAAACTAATTCCGTATATGCAATTTGCCATAATAGAAAATTACTGATGCGCTGTTCGCCCGAAGTGCGGATAAGAAGATCAGGATCCGGTGTGCCACTGGTGAACAAGCGACTACCAAACATATTCTCATCAATGTCGCTGGGCATAATATTACCGACTGCACATTCAGAGGCTATAGACTTTGTAGCTGCGATAATCTCATTCCGACTGCCGTAACTTAAGGCAATAGTCAGAATTAAACGACTATTTACAGCCGTTCGCCGTTCTGCATCTTTTATCAACGCTACCGTTTCATCAGGTAGCCTCTTTCGATCACCTATAACCTTAAGTCGTATTCCCTGTGATTCCAGTTCCACGATATTATTCTCAAGTGAAGATTGTAGTAATCCAAGTAAATCACGCACTTCGCTCTCGGGTCTGCGCCAATTTTCTGATGAAAAACCGAATAGGGTGAGATATTTTATACCCAGCTCTCCGGCCCCCTTCACCGTACGTTTTACTGCATCAGCGCCGCGCTTGTGACCAGCTGTACGCGGAAGACCGCGTGCATTCGCCCACCGCCCATTGCCATCCATAATAATAGCCACATGTTCAGGGGCATATTCCTCAGAAGCAGTTTCGATCTGGCCGATCGGTTGGACAGGACTGACACTCATTAGACTTGGGTGATCTCCGCCTCTTTTGATTTCAGAGCCTCATCCACTTGGGCTACAAAGTCATCCGTCATTTTCTGAATTTGGTCAGCAAATCTATGATGCTCATCTTTAGAAAGAGAACTGTCCTTTTCCATCTTCTTTAAAGCCTCATTGCCCTCACGCCTTACGTTTCGTATCGCAACGCGCCCATGTTCAGCATACTTATGTGCTATTTTTGTTAACTCTGCCCTGCGCTCAGAGGTCAAAGGTGGAATAGGAACGCGAATCAGAGTACCATCAGTTACAGGGTTAAGACCAAGGTTCGAATCACGAATGGCCTTTTCCACTGCCCGCGACATTCCCTTGTCCCATACTGATACTGATAGCAAGCGCGGCTCAGGCACCGATATACTTGCCACTTGGTTTAGCGGCACGTGACTGCCATAGGCCTCAACCATAACTGGCTCGAGCAATCCTGTAGATGCACGCCCAGTTCGCAATCCGGAAAATTCTTTTTTCGCGTGCTCCAAGCTCACTTCCATTTTATGTCGAAGGTCGCGCTCTAGCGCCGAAAATTCTTGACTCATTATGCCCTCACCTCATTTGATTTCTTAAATCATACTTTAATCCGTCTTAAGTTTCAGTGGAATTTGAAATGATCGTGAATAACCCCCGACCTTCAAGAACGTGAGCAATGGCATTATTTTCATGCATATTAAATACAATGATAGGAAGATGATTTTCTCGAGCGAGAGCAATCGCTGTTGTATCCATTACTTGAAGATTATCTGCAATAACTTTGTCGAAGGTCAGTTGTTTATACCACTTCGCCTTATCATTAGCTTTTGGATCTGAATCGTACACACCATCCACCTGCGTTGCCTTTAAAAGGACATCGCAATTCATCTCTACGGCACGGAGCGCCGCAGCAGTGTCAGTTGTAAAAAATGGATTGCCAGTCCCTGCCGCAAAAATCACTACGCGCCCCTTTTCCATATGACGTACAGCGCGCCGCCGGATATAGGATTCACAGACTTGTGCCATAGTGATAGCTGACTGAACTCTGGTAGGCACACCAATTTCTTCTAAGGCATTCTGAACTGCTAGAGCATTCATAATAGTCGCGAGCATACCCATATAATCGGCCGTAGCTCGGTCCATACCTGAGGCAGCGCCAGTCAAACCTCGAAAAATGTTTCCACCACCTATAACTAGACAAATCTGTCGGCTAGCTGCGACTACAGCCTTCACGTCCTGAGCAAGCTTGGAGACAGAGCCTTTATCTAACCCATACTCACCCGCACCCATCAAGCCCTCACCCGAGACTTTAACCAGCACACGCTTATAGGGTAGACTCTCGATCATTACTCACTCCACGGTAGAGCAACTGCGGCATTAGAAACTACAGCCGATCAAGTTCCAGCGACTGCAGCCACCTCCGAGACGAAGTCTGACTCTTCCTTCTGGATACCTTCACCTAAACCGTAACGCACGAACCCAGCTATCTTGACGGCCTCTCCAATATCCTTAGCAGCGGCCTCCACGGCCTGGCTTACCTTAGTTTTCTCAGCCATAATGTAAGCCTGCTCGAGGAGTACAACCTCTTCATAGTACTTGCGCATTCGGCCTTCGATCATTTTTTCAATGATATCAGCAGGTTTACCTGAAGTGGTCGCTTGATCTCGATAAATAGCCTTTTCCCTCTCCAAAGTCGCAGCATCCACATCCGCGGACTCAAGGAATTGCGGATTTGCAGCAGCTATATGCATTGCTAACTGCTTACCAAGTTCTTTCAGCTTACTTTTATCCCCCAAAGACTCCAGAGCAACTAGCACACCAATACGACCCAAACCAGGCTTAGCAGCCGAATGTACATAGGCACTAACCACACCCCGCCCTACTGATATGTATTCACCCCGCCGTATCGCCATATTCTCACCAATGGTAGAAATGGTATGGGTAAGTTGTTCAGACACTGTGCGGTCCTCACCCGGATAAGTAGACTCGTTCACATTTTCCAATACACCCTGCGCATCTAGAGTTAGCTGTGTTACCGTTGCAACAAATTTTTGAAATGTTTCGTTCCTAGCAACAAAATCTGTCTCAGCATTAATCTCCAAAATAGCCCCTGCTTCTGCAGTTTCATTAACCGCAACACCTATCAAGCCATCAGCTGCTATACGGCCCGATTTTTTTGCTGCCGCGGACAAGCCTTTCTTACGCAACCAATCAACAGCAGATTCAGTGTCGCCGTTTGTCTCTTCTAGTGCTTTCTTACAGTCCATCATCCCCGCGCCGGTTTTATCACGCAGGCCCTTCACCAATTGAGCCGTAATCTTAGCCATTATCAATCCTCATAGTATAACAATGCTGAACAAGCACAGCAGGCTTACCAAAGCGACGTCATAGAATACCTAATATCAAGATAAATTTACGCACAACCTACGCTTCGTTTTCTGCTTCTGGCTTCACTTTCTTTCCGGTCGATTCTACAGCAGGTTTCTCAATCTCCACATCTTTATCTACTGCATCTTCTTTTTTACCTTCTGCAATTTTCTTTGGTACGCCTGCTTTTTTTATTGTGTCATTTTTCTTCGCTGCATTAACCTTCTTAGTTGCATCAGCCTTCTTGGTCCGAGCACGAGTCTTTTTCGCAGTTTTTTCGACACCCTCGGACTCTTGCTCCGGCAATTCTTCTATTGGTGCCTCATCTTGTTCACCAATATCAACACCCGCAGTCTTCATCTCATCTTGAATACCATCGAGAACAGTGCCCGCTACTAGTTCACAATATAATTTGATAGCCCTAATTGCGTCGTCGTTTCCAGGTATGGGATAAGTAATACCCTTAGGATCAGAATTGCTATCAACTACTGCTGCCACCGGGATATTCAAAACATTGGCTTCTGCGACAGCAATGCCTTCCTTATTTGTATCAATTACAAATATGATATCAGGTAGCCCCCCCATATCTTTGATGCCACCTAGAGATCGATTCAGCTTCTCCTGATCACGTTGCAAGGTTAGCTGTTCTTTCTTGGTTAAACCCTGCAGTTGCTGTTCGTCTGATAGTCGTGCTTCCAGGTCTTTCAACCTCTTAATAGAGTTTGATACTGTTTTCCAGTTGGTAAGAGTTCCACCCAACCAACGATAATTCACAAAGTATTGACCACATCGCTCTGCATACTCTTTGACTAAATCTTGAGCCTGGCGCTTAGTTCCAACGAAAAGCACACGCCCACCAGCGGCGGTAACATCGTGCACAGCCTGCACGGCACGCTGAAGCAATGGTACGGTTTGTTGGAGGTCGATAATATGGACCCCATCTCGCACCCCGAAAAGATAGGGTTTCATTTTGGGATTCCAGCGACGGGTGTTGTGCCCGAAATGACAGCCAGCCTCTATGAGCTGGCGCATGGTAAATGATGGCGACGCCATAGTGTCCTCTTTTCTCCGGTTGTGCCTCCGCGGAAGGTGAGCATTGGGGTATAAGACCCCTCAGCACCGGATGGACACCCGGAACTCCCGGGACGCCCCAATCCGCGTGTGGAATGGCGCGGTTTCTACGAGTTTAATGCTAGAAAAGCAAGGGTAGAGACCTAGACAACGTCAAAATTCTAGTATTTCTGACACCCCAGGCACATCCTTCAGACCGGAAAGGGTTTTGGGCTGGATAGCGTATCCCCCAGGTAAGGCAACTTCGACCATACGATCTTCAGACCGAGTCAGTACTACTACCCGCCCCTTACCACGGCCATCAGCCTCCATCAAATCCCGAAGTTCACTCACAGGAACACTCCTCTCAACCCGAATCTTGAGGTTTCGAACCCGGGCAGCTAGGGCTCTCTCAAGGCCTTCAACTCTACTGGTCAGTAAGCGTACCTTTTCACCTTCTATTTGTGCATCAAGGGTCAAAAGCAATGGTGCACCAGACTCGAAAAGCTCACGAGCAGCTGACAAAACTTCTGAGAACATCGTGACCTCAAAGGTGCCAGTGTCATCGGAAAGAGCGATAAACGCATACTTATTACCCCGACGCCCAATTCGTTCACGTTTTGAAACAACAGTCCCTGCCATACGTACCGGTTGAGAACAGTCTTGAGGTTTAAGCAAATTTACATCTTTAGCCTTAATTACTTTTAGAGATTCCAAAGTACCGGCGAAGGCATCCAGTGGGTGAGCTGAGAGATAAAATCCTATGGCGCTGAATTCCTCATTTAATCTTTCCATCGGGCGCCAGTCAGGAATATCTGTTAGAGTCATTACTGGAGCCGCGTCATCTCCAGAAAATAGACTCTCCTGTTGCGAGGCCCTTTCGTTTGCACTGTGCTGCGCACGACGTAGCATCTTTTCAACGCCTCCGAAGAGGTTTGCGCGATTGTCGTGGATGCAGTCCAGCGCACCTGCTCGCACTAGATTTTCTAATAAACGTTTGTTGACTATTGAACCATCAATTCTCCCTGTAAAATCAGTCAACGATTTAAATGGGCCCTTTTTATTTCTAGCCTCAACCAGTGCTTCCATCGCCCCGACACCAACATTTTTTACTGCCGCAAGAGCATAGCGAATTGCGCCGCTTTCTACCGCGAAAGTGACTTCTGATTTATTCACATTTGGCGGTAGAACATCTATACCAAGACGCATCAATTCGCTTCTGAACGCTGATAGTTTATCGACGTTATGAATATCAAGTGTCATGGACGCAGCCATAAACTCAACCGGATAATTCGCTTTTAAATAAGCCGTTTGATAGGCAACTAGCGCATAGGCAGCTGCATGTGACTTGTTGAACCCATAACCAGCAAATTTATCTATGGTGTCAAATATATCAGAAGCCTTTTCTCGATCCATACCTCGCGCCGCCGCACCCTCTAAAAAAGTACTCCTCTGAGCGTCCATTTCCGACTGAATTTTTTTACCCATAGCTCGGCGCAAAAGGTCGGCACCACCGAGACTATAACCGGCTAGCACCTGCGCAGCCTGCATCACTTGCTCTTGATAAACCATGATCCCATAGGTTTCTTTTAAGACAGTCTCAAGTTCTGGATGTAGATAATCAATAGGCTCTAATCCTTGCTTGCGATTGATAAAGCTAGGGATATTGTCCATTGGTCCCGGCCTATACAAAGCTACCACAGCGATGATGTCTTCAAATACGTCAGGTTTTAATTTTCGAAGAACATCGCGCATACC
>PASS01000053.1 GCA_002712165.1 Fidelibacterota bacterium | reverse complement strand
CTCAGAATTATTACCGACGCCGTACACAATGAAGGCGCCGCAGCGTGCATGCAATTAGTTCATGCAGGAAATTTTACGCAGATACGCCAACCCCAGAAAGGATGGACTCCTGGCGGTGCATCCAGCGGGTTCAATCGCTCAGGTTTTCTCAGTGGACTTCTTCGCCAACATGCAATGACTAAGAATGAAATGGATAACGCCACAGATCAGTTCACTAGCGGCGCTAAATTCGCCCGTGAAGCCGGTTTTGATGCTGTCGAAATTCACATGGGCCACGGCTATCTACTTAGCCAGTTTCTTTCTCCTATAATTAACAAGCGCAATGATAAATTTGGCGGTAGCCCCGAGAATCGGGCCCGCTTCCCCTCAGAGGTAATGGCAAGGGTCAAGGACGCAGTCGGGAAAGACATGGCAGTAGGTGCAAAAATCAATGTGTGGGATGGGCTCGAAAATGGAACGACAGGTAATGAGGCTGCTATCCAGGCTCAAATGTTAGAACAAGCCGGTGCCGACATACTCACTCTTAGTAGTGGACTTAATACCGAATCACCATGGGCCCTATTTGGTAGCCCTATGCCTGTGGCGGATCTTCAGAAACAAAACATTCCATTTGTTCAACGACTTGGCCTCACATTCCTCGGTTTGATTCAACCGAAAATCAAGTTTCGTGAAATGTATAATCTTGATCACTCAAGAAAAGTACGTGAATCGGTCAAGTTACCTCTATCGTTTATTGGTGGTGTAAAATCAACGGAAAGCATCAGCCAGGCCATGAGCGATGGCTTTGACTGTATTTCTATGGCCCGCGTACTAATCCATGATCCTAATTTTATAAATAAACTGCATGACGGAGTACTCTCCAAATCTGCCTGCACTTCATGCAATAAATGCGTAGCTACAATTTATTCTCCAGGAGGGACCGAATGTGTATTGAATAAACCTAACGACCCCGCGCTTAATCAAGTTTTAGCCGCGGGATAAAAGAGTGACCAATAGCTAGGAGTTGCATAATGCCCAGAGCTTTATTTAATGGCGTCGTGATCGCTGAGAGTAATAACTATGAGATCGTAGATGGAAATATCTATTTTCCTGCAGCTGCTTTAAAACTAGAGTATTTCAAAGAAAGTAAGCAAACATCTGTTTGCCCCTGGAAAGGAACTGCTAGCTACTTCGATGTAGAAGCTAACGGAAAGGCTTGCGCCGAGGCTGCATGGTATTACCCAAATCCGAAACAGAAAGCCTCGCACATTAAAGGTCATGTCGCTTTCTGGCGTGAAGTTAGTATAGAAAAGTAAACTTTAAATTCTTAAAATATTTTTCCCAAATCAGCATGATGGCCGAGCTAAAGCTGGCAAAACCTAACCTATCTGCTTAGATCAACTTTTATTCTGCAGGAGTGGATGAGTCTCTGGCATGTCCAGGTGGTAGTTGGTGCGCACCGCTAATAAAAGGACGAAAATATGGTGCTAGATATTTCTGAAGATCATCCATATAAGTGAAAGCAACAGGCACAAATACCAAACTTAATGCGGTAGATGTGATCAGGCCGCCAATGACTACAATAGCCATGGATGAGCGAAATTCAGCATCCGCTCCAATTTCTAACGCAATCGGTAACATGCCTGCAGACATAGCAACAGTGGTCATTACAATAGGCTTGGCACGTTTATGTGCAGCATCCATGAGAGCATCATAACGACTTAACCCTCTTTCATGTATAGCGACCACAGTGTACTCAACCAACAGAATAGAATTTTTTGCGACAATACCTAGTAGCATAAGAACGCCGATAACTGCTGGCATGGATAGAGCTGAACCAGTTGCCATAAGCAATAGTAATGCACCACCCAAAGACAATGGCAGTGACGTCATTATTGTCAGGGGATGGACGAAACTACTGAAGAGAATTACTAGTACACCATAAACTAAGATTGCAGCGAATGCGATCGCGGACCCGATATACCCAAATATTTCATTGAACATCCGACCTGGACCATCAGAAATTTGCTGAACTGTATCAGGTAAATTTTTAAAAGCGGGTAATGCCTGAATTTCTCGTTGGACCTGCCCGAGTGGCTTACCACTAATCTCAGCTGAAATAGTAATAATACGACGGCGGTCCATTCGATTTATCTCAGCCGGACCACTGCCAAAAGAAATATCTGCAACGGCACTCAAAGGTACAGACCGCCCGCCAGCAATAGGAACCCTTAAGTTTTTTAAAGTTCCAAGATTGCCGCGCGCTTCTTCAACAAGATGAACACGGATAGGTATTTGACGATCAGGTAAATTGAATTTAGGTGTCATATCATCATTAGCGCCCATCGTTGCAATTTGGGCAGTCGTAGAGATTGCCTGCACCGATACGCCGAGTTCGGACGCTACATCTAAGTTGGGCTCAATTATCAGTTCTGGCCTCTGCAAACTAGCGTTGGACCCAACGTTTCCTAGACCAGGGATGCTGCGCATCTCGCGCTCAAGTTTCTGAACAGCTTTTTCCAGCGCAATCGGATCGTCACTACCCATAGTAATGGAAGTACCAGTCGTAGCTGTTTTTTGACCCGCACCAAAGCGCATACGAATACCCGGAATTTCATTTAAAATGGGCCGCATACTAGTTTCAAATTCGGACTGACTTAATGCCCTATCACTTTTTGGTGTAAGGTTGATGATTGCAGTTGCATTACGAACATCAGCATTACGACCACGACCACCCATATCGATGAAAACATTCTCTACTTCAGGTCTAGACATTAAAATTTCAGTAAGGTGGTTAGTTGAAATTTCTGTCTCATCCAAAGTTGCACCCGGCGGAAGTGAAATAGTCATGTTAGATTGAGATTTATCCGTAACTGGAAATAAATCTCTCTCAATAAGCGGTAAAAGCAGTAAGGAAAAAATAAAAAAACCAACACCACCGGCTAGCGTTATCCTACGATGCTGTAATGCCCATCTTAAGAATCTGAGATAATTCTTGAGTAGTGCCGAATCCCGATTAGTCTCTCCATGATGCTTAAGTAAGAATGCGCCCATAAGAGGAGTCAGCATTCGAGCTATTAACAAAGAAAACAAAACTGCTGCAGAAACCGTCAAACCAAATTGCCAAAAAAATTGGCCCGGAACACCCGGGATTAATGCCACCGGTAAAAATACTGCAACAATACTAAAGCTTGTGGCCACCACTGGCATACCAATTTCATCTGCAGCTAGCATTGCTGCATCGTAGGGACGTTTACCCATACGCATATGGCGAATAATATTCTCCATCTCAACAATAGCGTCATCTACTAATATGCCCACTACCATAGATAAACCAACCATAGTAATATTGTTGAGGGTAAAGCCCATCAGGTACATAAACGCGAATGTTGGAATGATCGACATAGGCATTGCGAAAGCCGATATCAACGTCGCCCGTGTATCACGTAAAAACCACCACACTACTCCAACAGCTAAAAAAGTACCTAGCAGTAGCGCTTCCATAGCGCCCATAAACATCTCGCCAGTATAGTTTGCTGCCGAGTAGATCATCTTGAAGTGAATATTCGGGTGGGTCCGCTCGAACTCTTTCACTGCCGCGGTGACACCGCGAGCTATATGTACTTCGCTAGAGCCTACTTGCCTTTCAATAGAAAAGCCGACAACTGGCTCGCCGTTAAAACGAGCAAGCTGACGAATCTCACCCACTCCATCGGTTACTTCTCCTAAATCTTCTAGACGCGCATGGCGACCACCGGGAAGTATAATGCTTACTTCGCGCAAGTCTTCAACGGAGCGTGCACTTCCTAGGGTTCGTATAGACTGCTCAGTTGCACCAATTGTGCCTCGTCCACCCGGCCTATCAACATTTAAGGTCTTAAGTTGACGACTAACATCTGCCGCCGTAATACCCAGCGCCATGAGGCGATCAGGATTAAGATTAACTAGAATTTCTCTATCTACGCCACCGATACGGCTAGCAATAGCAACACCTGGTACTTCAAGCATCGATCTCGAAATATCGTTATCGATGAGCCAACTTAGTTCTCGCACGGTCAAGTCATCAGAGGTAACCGTATAGATTATCATCCGGCCGCCAGAATTCTCCACTCGAGAAATCGAAGGCTCAAGTATACCTGCGGGAAGCTCAGAACGAATTTTAGAGATAGCGTCGCGCACATCGTTAACAGCACGATCAACATCCTTGCCAAGTTCAAACTCCACTATGGTGACAGATATGCCTTCGTTTAGACTAGATCTCACTTGGCGAACATCACCTAGACTAATAACCGAGTCTTCCACCTTGCGCGCTATCTGATTTTCAAGTTCAGATGGCGCAGCGCCAGGTTGAATTATATTAACAATGACAGTGGGAAACTCTAGATCGGGTTGATGGTTGACGCGCAGGTTATTGTAACCCCAGAATCCAACTATGGTCGTTACCAGAAATAAAATGATTGTGGGGACTGGGTTTTTGATAGCCCATGCAGATAATTGCGAACCCACCGGCCTATTCCTGTTTAGTGGCAGAAATTCTGCTGAATGATTTCGCCGTTGGAATTAAGACGCGATCGCCATTATTCAAAAATCCTGCACCTGTGTTGACCACGGTATCGCCCTCCTCTAAACCGCTAGTCACCTCTACCCAGTCATCTTGGCGGCCACCAGTTTGAATCTGACGAAGCTCTACATAATTATCCCTACCGACCAAGAAGACGTTTGACTTATCATTTCGCCATACTATAGCAGATTCAGGCACCGCTACACCGACCAAGCTAGAAGTCAGAATATCTGCACGGGCGAACATGCCGGGTCTAAGGCCAGAGTCTGTTGGCAAACTAACGTAGACAGTGCCAAGACGCGTCATTGGGTCTACGGTTGGACCAACCAAACGAACCGTACCAATAATAGGATCCCTATGATCACGTAGCACTTTAACTTGCTGTCCTTTTTCAATTAATCCGATATCAGTCTCTGGTACCTGAGCGCTCAGTTCAAGGCGGCCATCCCTCACCATACGAAAAAGTTCACGGCCAGCCGCAACGACATCGCCGATCAGCACTGCCCGTTTTGAAATGTAGCCATCATCAGGCGCAACAACTCTAGAAGCTGCCACGCGTGCACGCTTCTGATCACGATCAGCTTTAGCCATTAATAGACGTGCACTCGCCGACAAAGCTTTGGTTTCGCGATCATCGGCCGTCTGTGAGCTAATATTACCACGTGCAACTAGTTCTTTTGCGCGGGAATTATTGGTCTGAGCAAATTTGAGATTTGCTTCGGCTTCCCTGACGACGGCTTCCGCATGTTGCAATTGAGCCGAGACTACAGTTTGATCAATTTGAGCGAGAAGCTGACCTTTTTTTACATAATCACCTTCATCGACGGGGACATCAATAATCTTCAATCCACTGATTTCAGTACCAATAGATAAATCCTGCCAAGGAATGACTGTACCCGTCACATTAACTTTGTGGATTATTTCTCGGACAGATGACTGAACAGTAGTAACTGATAAGGCAGGAGCTATACCGTCATCAGGCTCCTTGATAGTCGCCGAGCCATCACAACCAAAGAGAGTAATCGCAAGGGCAAAACTGCCCAAAATAGTTAATAATCTTGCTATAAATACACTGAAATATTCACTCATTTCACAGTACCGCCTGATTCAAGCTAAACCGCAGTGCTATCTATTAACTATTTAGTACTGAAGTCTCATGAACATTCATCACTTTATATAGCTGCTTTACTTCCATAAGCGAGCTATCTTCAGGTAACAGATGTCCCCAGTCGCTTACAAAAGAACCTATTTTCACAAACAGAAAGGGTTACCTAGCGCAGAGGTGATAAGCTAAGATATTGAATAAATTGATTAATTTGTATTCATTCGGCACGAAATTACAAAAGTCGAAAACATTTTATAATTTTCAACGCCATGACGCGAAATATGAAGCCAATAAACATATATATTTAAAATCATGCTATCTAAAAAGACTTTTAAAGTACCGGCGCTTGATTACTCATCCAAGCAACACTAGGTTCCTGCTATGAATAACACAGTTCCAAAACAAAACACTGAAGAACCCATTAGCAAGTCTGATGCTCAGGGCGATTATCCAACAGTCAAATTAACGAAAGCCGCAGCACAGCGTATACGAGAGTTATCCGAGGCAGAGGATGACACTAAGAGTCTTATGTTGCGGATCGCTGTCGACGGTGGTGGATGCTCTGGTTTTTCATATCAGTTCAGCATGGAAAATGATGTTCAAGACGACGATATCGCCTTCGAGTACCGCGGCGCCGTGTTACTAGTTGACAAGGTGTCCTTAGAAATACTTAGCGGGTCCGAAGTTGATTTCGTGGACGACCTGCAATCTTCATCGTTTCGAGTAAACAATCCCAAAGCTGTATCCACTTGTGGTTGTGGGACATCCTTCTCCATCTAATTCATTGCTGGTCTTTTAGGTCCTCTATCCCAATTTGGGCAAAGATCAGCGATAGCTCCATAATTACTGTCTGTGTCAATGGCGGCGTGACGTGCCGCTTGCACTTTTTGAAATCGGTTAACAATGCCCCGCATTCTATCATATAGGTCTTCCACAGCTAGGTCCGCAGCCGAGGACGCTCTTCGTGTAAAGATGGGTTCTTGACGGCTGATTTGAAGTTCTAATTCAGCACGAACTGTCGGAGCATAATCAGAAAGAGCTGTTTTAATGATAGAAACATGCTGATTCTCGTGGTCTAGAATTGCATTGTACTCGCACGTACCGGTCGGATATTCCATCGCGACATGAACTTCCATTCGTTTCCAACCAAATTCGGCTTTTACGTTTTTAAGATACACGCAGTATCCTCCATTGTGGGGCACAATGGAGGTATCGCCTTCTAGGTAAAAGGCGATCTCTGAATAGGTTACTCCCAGCGCTTGTTTATGGACACTACCTATGGATTGCCCTCTAGTGAGAAAAAGATTCCGGATTCCAGACACACTGAGATTGTGATTATAAATCGGCTGAGGCTCTAACTTTTTGAATCCAACCGTTATAGCCCGGCTATAGGGAGGGCAAGCTTGCGTAGAAGCAACCGCAGGTGTTTCCTGAACGAAGCCCAGCAATAAAACCGCTACTAAGGGAGCCTGAGTCATGATTTTCATTCGCATGATATTCCTGTTATAGCACGGCAGATAAACCCCTATCCATTCTTCATAAGCACCGCTGCGTATCTATGATCCAAACCTTGCCTTGACACACTAGGAATGTAAGCATGATCCAACATTAATTTAATAAAACCGATCTTATCAGTGCCCAATTCCATTAAAATCACGACATGGAATATCAATTCCGTCAAGGTACGCCTGCCTAATATTCTGCTATGGCTGAAAGAGGCAGCGCCAGATGTCGTCCTACTCCAGGAACTAAAATGCGTAGACGAGAAATTTCCGCGCATGGAAATCGAAGATGCGGGCTATAATATAGAAATTCATGGCCAGAAAACCTACAACGGAGTGGCAATACTATCAAAATCGCCGATAGAAGATGTCAAACGAGGCCTTCCTGGAGATACTGATGATGAGCAAGCCCGATATATCGAAGGCACAGTTTTCGGCAAACTGCGTGTGGCAAGCTTATACCTTCCCAACGGGAATCCCATGGGCTCCGATAAATTTAAATATAAGTTAGCATGGATGGACCGTCTTAAAGCGCATATGGCGAGCTCTCTAATGGACGATGAGTTGCGCCTATGGGGTGGTGACTATAATGTAATTCCAACAGATAGCGACGTGTACAATCCCGCAGCATTTACAAACGACGCACTTACTCAGCCTGAAAGTCGAGCACGTTTTCGTGCCATGATCCACCTAGGATTAACGGATGCTTTTCGTGCATTCAATACTCTGCCTCATCAATATTCCTACTGGGACTATCAAGCCGGCGCCTGGGCAAAGGACAACGGCCTACTAATTGACTTCTTGTTACTATCTCCATTAATCGCTGATAAATTATGTTCAGCCGGAATCGATAAGAACCCACGGGGACGAGAGAAGCCCTCTGACCACACGCCAGTATGGTGTGAAATAGAACTAAACTAAGGCTTTCATAAAATACGTAAATTCTCGGATTATCATGAGTCTCTTCACCTACTTTTTTGCCGATTGCGAGTTTGATGGCCCTACTCCTGGCATCAATTCAATGGTGAGTTTTGGCTGCGTAGCACATAGAGAAGATGGTAAAGAGATCGACAAATTCGAGCGCAACCTTTTGCCCCTTGATGGTGCAGTGACCGACGCAAGAACTATGCGCTGGTGGAGTACCCAACCCGATGCCTGGTCGTACACCCAAACCAATCAAGTGCCGGCTAAATCTGCGATGGAAGATCTGGTTAACTGGGTACGCGACCTTCCCGGTAATGTCTTATTTTGCGCAGCCCCTCTGATGGGTGATGGTATTTGGCTCGATTGGTATCTTAAGAAATTTACAGATTACAGAATTACTATGCCTCAATCCAACAGACCTCTATTTGTCGGAGACGGTTTGGATATAATGTCCTACGTGCAAGCGGTACTAGGTCTTGCGCACACTCCAATCATGAAGGATTTACCAACTTATTTGCTAACGGGGGTAAATCATAATCACTTTGCAATAGATGATGCACGTGGCCATGCAAAAGTGTTCTTCAATGCACGACGCGCAAGGACAAAACAGTTACCTGCTTTCGTCCCTTGAGCAATCCCCATACAATGCATATTTAATACGTAAATAATATGAATTTGGGCTCTGTCACAAGCAACTAGCTTTTATCAAATAAATAGGCACCTATATATCAGCATAAACGTGTGTTTCATCATGAGCGCCAGCGTGAGTTACAGCGCCATTACAGGCATCGCCAACAAGTTGTGCATACTTCCACAACACTCCAGATTGATGATCCGTCTCACGTGGTTTCCACTCTTTGCGCCGCGCCTTGAGTTCTTCCGCAGATACCTCAAGATCGATAGTGCCATTATCTCCGTCAAGCACAATCATATCTCCATCCTTGACTAGTGCAATCGGGCCACCAACCGCAGCCTCAGGGCCCACGTGGCCAACACAGAATCCCCGTGTACCGCCAGAAAAACGGCCATCGGTAACAAGCGCAACTTTCTCACCCATACCTTGCCCGGAAAGAGCGGCGGTGGTAGTGAGAGTTTCGCGCATGCCAGGACCACCCCGCGGGCCTTCGTAGCGAATTACAATAACATCGCCTTCATCATACTTACCTTCTTGCACAGCGATAAAAGCTTGTCCTTCGCTATCAAAACAACGAGCTGGACCGCGAAATTTTCGGTTCTTCATACCCGCAACTTTGACAATAGATCCTTGAGGTGCCAGTGACCCCTTGAGACCAGTGACACCGCCAGTGGGTGAAAGTGGTTTAGACGTCGGATAAACTACTTTCTGATCAGCCGGGAACTCCACTTCAGCTAAATTCTCAGCAATTGTTTTACCAGTAACAGTTATACAATCTCCGTGCAGATAACCACCGTCGAGTAGCGATTTCATTAAAACTGGAATACCGCCAACCGCATACAAATCGGCCGCCACATATTTTCCTGCTGGCTTCATGTCTGCAATGTAAGGGGTTCTATCAAAAATTTTACACATATCATCCAGATTAAATTCAACTCCCGCTTCACTAGCCATGGCTGGGAGATGCAAGCCAGCNTTGGTAGAGCCACCCGAAGCAGCAACTACCACAGCAGCATTTTCAAATGCCTTACGGGTAGCGATATCACGTGGGCGCAAATTGTGTTGCATAAGATGCATCACTGTCCTTCCTGCTAAGGTCGCGTATTCATCGCGGGCATCCTTAAAGGATGTAGGAATACTAGCCGAAAGTGGCACCGCAAGACCCATGGCTTCGCTGACTGTAGCCATCGTGTTAGCGGTGAATTGGCCCGCGCAAGCACCCGCTGCAGGGCATGCAACACATTCAAGTTCCTTCAGTTCCTCTTCAGTAATATTACCGGCAGAGTATTGTCCAACACCCTCAAATACATCAACAATAGTCACATCCTTCCCTGCAAATTTCCCGGGCATAATTGCACCGCCATAAAGGAAAACGGAGGGTACGTTCAGGCGAAGCATTGCCATCATCATCCCTGGCAAGCTTTTGTCACAGCCGGCAAGACCAACAAGTGCATCATAACAGTGACCACGCATGGTAAGCTCAACCGTATCGGCTATCCAATCGCGTGAGACTAGTGAGCACTTCATTCCTGGATGGCCCATGGCTATACCATCAGTCACGGTAATAGTAGTGAATTCGCGCGGCGTACCACCACCCGCTCGCACGCCGTCTTTCACAAATTGGGCCTGGCGGGTCAGATCAATATTGCAGGGCGCAGCTTCGTTCCAACAAGTAGCAACACCTACGATAGGTGCATGCATCTCTTCTTCCGACACACCCATGGCGTAATACATGGCTCGGTGCGGTGCACGCTCAGCACCCTCCGTCGTATGACGGCTGGGTAGCTTTGATTTATCAAATCGCTTCGGCTTGGATCCATCATCAGGCATAGCCACCACCTCCTGGATAAATTCTTTAATTAAACGGCGCTAATCCTAGACAACGCCTCACTTAATTTTGTCCGTTCAGCAGTTTTGGCGACCTGTCGTTCACGGTTTTCCTTGACCACTTCAGAGGGCGCTTTAGACACAAAGCTTTTATTTGCAAGCTTTTTGATGATACCTGCGATCTCCAAATCTAGCTTAGCAATTTCTTTTTTGAGACGCTCGCTCTCTTTGGATAGATCCACCACACCTGCCAAAGGCAAAGATATAATTAAATCACCGACAATCACTTGTGCTGATCCACGCACAGGGTCTTCAGTTAGTTCCATGGATGATAAACCCGCATTGGCACAAATAAGAGCCCCATGCCTTTCCACTCGTTCCTTAATCTCAGTACTTGCCCCCTTAATGGTTGCAAGAATTTTTGCACCTACAGGTACACTCATTTCTGCCCGCACTGATCGGATTGAAGTAACCATTTCAACTACCCAGTCCATTTCAGCAGATGCCCCCGGTGCACCAAGATCATTATAAGTAGGCCACTGTGCCCGTATGAGGGCACATGGTCGTTCTATTTTTGCCGCTTCCGCAAGCTTAGCCCAAAGGGTTTCCGTGACAAAAGGAATGAGCGGATGCCCAATGAGTAGAATCTGATCTAGTACCCAGGCCGCAGTAGCGCGTGTCTCTGCCTTCACAGATTCATTATCTCCCTGGAAAATAGGCTTAGCAAATTCCAAGAACCAATCACAAAACGTGCCCCAGGTGAATTGGTATAAGCTATTTGCAGCATCATTAAAGCGATAGGTGTCGATAGATGATGCTACATTTTTTGCACCATCTGCAGTTTTAGAGATAATCCATTTATTAAGGGTTGATTTCACATTCTTAGGATTAAACTCTTTCACCAATACACATTTATTCATTTGGCAAAATCGAGCCGCATTCCAAATTTTGGTGATAAAATTGCGATATCCTGCTATGCGATTTTCCGACAACTTAACATCCCTGCCCTGAGCAGCCATAGCAGCCAAGGAGAAGCGTACGGCGTCAGTGCCGTATTTATTGCATAAGTCCAAAGGATCCATGACATTGCCCTTTGACTTAGACATTTTTTGGCCTTTTCCATCACGGACCAAAGCATGAATGTAAACATCCCTAAACGGCACATCACCCATAAAGTGCATACCCATCATCATCATGCGAGCGACCCAAAAAAAGATGATGTCAAAGCCAGTAACAAGAACATCACCAGGGTAATAACGCTCTAACTCTTGTGTTTTATTTGGCCAGCCAAGGGTAGAGAATGGCCACAGGGCTGAGGAAAACCAGGTATCAAGCACATCTTCATCTCGTTTGAGATCGACCGCTTTGCCATAATGGTTGTTGGCCAGTCTTTGCGCCTCAGATTCATCATAAGCAACGAAGGCCTCGCCATCTGGCCCAAACCAAGCCGGAATACGATGACCCCACCAAAGTTGGCGAGAAATACACCAAGGTTGAATGTTGCGCATCCATTCAAAGTAGGTATTTTCCCAATTCTTCGGAACAAATCGCGTGCGCCCACTCTCGACAGCCTTAATGCAGGGTTCCGCGAGAGTCTTGGCATCACAGTACCACTGATCCGTGAGCCAAGGCTCGATGACGACTCCTGAACGATCGCCATAAGGCACCGTCATGGCATTCTTTTCAATGCCTTCCAGTAGTCCCGCCTCTTCCATATCAGCCACTATCATGTCTCGCACTTTGAAGCGATCGAGACCTCTGTACTTTTTCGGAGCATTTTCGTTAAGACAGGCATCCTGATCAAACAAGTTGATCATCTCAAGATTATGACGCTTTCCAACTGTAAAATCGTTAAAATCGTGCGCAGGAGTAATCTTCACTGCACCAGACCCTTTTTCAGGGTCAGCGTATTCGTCGGCAACTATAGGAATCACTCTGCCCACAATTGGTAATATACAATTTTTACCGATAAGATTTTTGTAGCGTTCATCGCTCGGATGGACTGCAACGCCAGTATCGCCCAGCATTGTTTCAGGCCTTGTGGTAGCAATGGTCACAAACGCACCATCATCGCCCTCAACCGGATAGTTAAAAAACCACATCCTTCCTTTAATCTCACGATTTTCGACCTCGAGGTCAGATATCGCGGTATGTAATTTGGGGTCCCAGTTCACTAGGCGTTTATCGCGATAAATCAAACCCTCTTTATGCAGTTCTACGAAAACTTTAGTAACGGCCTCCGAGAGGCCTTCATCCATAGTAAAGCGCTCCCGCTCCCAATCCGGTGAAGCACCAAGCCGTCTCAACTGGTTCGTAATTATACCGCCAGACCGCTCCTTCCATGACCAAACACGCTTCACAAAGGCTTCACGGCCCAAATCTCGCCGATTGGATCCTGATTCCAACAATTGTCGTTCGACCACCATCTGAGTTGCAATACCTGCATGGTCGGTACCGGGCTGCCAGAGAGCGTCACGACCCATCATTCGATTATAGCGAATCAGCACGTCTTGGATTGTAAAGGTTAGGGCGTGACCAATGTGAAGATTGCCCGTCACGTTGGGCGGTGGCATCATTATCGCGTATGCAGACGCAGACTTTTCAGGATGGGCTGCAAAATCACCTGCCCTTTCCCAAGTTTGGTATAGATCTTCTTCGATCTCCCCTGGATTATAAGTTTTTTCCAGCATCACCTTGCCGCACGCCTTACATCGTTTAATTGTAAATGATGAATGGCAAGGGGTTTACCCGGCTCGAAGCATTAGCGCAACCAGACCCCGTGAACAGGACGAAATAATTAAAGTGAGACTGATTATGCCTAGCAGAGCTACATACGCTCTGAACGACTAACTATACGCTCAATTTCCTGCTTTACGATGCGCTCGACCATATAAGGCAGATTGGTATCAAGCCATTGTTTTAGGATCGGAGTACATATTTCACTCACCAGCTGCTCTAGGGTCATCTCATGATTACCCAGTTGTAGCGCACGCTGGCTTGCAACAGCCTGGGCGAGCTGCGCGAGAGACGCTCCAGACGCATCTGCTACAGGGTCGGACACAAGACCGGCACTATGATCTTGATGAAAGTCTTCTTCTTGCTGGCCAAACACCGGACCTGGCTCCCGTTCATCTAAGTACTGTTCATCATTATCTTCAACAATCATATCATCCGAGAGCTCTAAAGGCTCTTCAATAGGCATTTCTGCATCATATTCAGGCTCCGGCTCTGGGGAGTCGTCAAAAATAGATGGAACTGCCGCTTCCACAGGATCAGCCTCGGGCCCAGTTTCGGGTAAGGCTTCGTCCGCCTCTACCTCATCAAGCAGACCCACCTCAGGCTCAGGCTCAGGCTCAGGCTCAGGCTCAGGCTCAGGCTCAGGCTCAGGCTCAGCGGCAGGCTCAGGCTCAGCGGCAGGCGCAGACTTAGCCTCTGGGGCTTCACTGCCGCTTTCCTCATCCTCGGAT
>PASS01000052.1 GCA_002712165.1 Fidelibacterota bacterium | reverse complement strand
AATCCCCTAGATACAGTTCACGAGCCCCCGTATTAAGTCCTTCGGGACAAGCCTCAGGGGTCGCTTCAGCAGAAGCATAGCCAAAATCCCAAGCAAGAAAACCAAAAGTACGTCCATTACTCTCAGCATGTGCCGTTACCGCCGAAATTAATAGCAGGGCCATAGATCCACCTGCCAAACCACTAAAGCGTCGATCTCGCATGCGCCATTCTCCCAATCGTTCTAGATATATTTCTGATAGGCGCAGAAAAAAATAATGTCGGATCAATACAAGCCTTATATATTCCGGCACCGCACAGTGACTGAAGTAATTACAAAATATAGAAAAATACAATCTTGAGCAATGTAAAAGCATATAAACCTTAAGTATAACATTCTGATAGTTCGTTATTTTTTCAGCGGTATTTCTACAAGCCCATGATATAGGCAAATTCTCAGATAAAGTAGGATTCCACTCAAAGAATATTAGGTGGCGATGGGATAAACGCACTTTTTTAAATTAGAGGAAAATAATATGGCCTACAGCCCGGCAAACGACGCAGCAAGCTCGGATATTATTATTATTGGCTTTGGGGCGGCAGGATCCTCCGCTGCAATAGAAGCCTGTACGTGCGGGGCTAATGTATTGGTGCTAGAGCGTGCATCAGCTGGTGGTGGTTCGACAGCTTATTCCGGCGGTTTCGTTTACTTGGGCGGTGGAACACGCGTTCAAAAAATCTGTGGATTTGAAGATAGCCCTGAGGAAATGTTTAAATTTTTGATGGCCTCAACTCCAGAGCCTGACGAAGAAAAAATTAGGATGTATTGCGATGATAGCGTCGCCCATTTCGAATGGCTCGAAAGTCAAGGAGTGACGTTTGACGACAGTTTTTACCCGCACAAACACTTTGAACACCCTACCAATGATGGCCTAGCGTGGTCCGGTAATGAGAATGCTTGGCCTTACTCTGATAAAGCAAAGCCTGCACCCCGTGGACATAAAGTGTTCGTTCCGGATGGCGAAGGAAAACTCGGAGAAGGCGGGTTTCACCTAGCCCATACATTGGCCGAGCGAGCTCGTACTTTAGGAGCACATATCGAATGCGACGCACGTGTCATCGAATTGATCCAAGACAGCACTGGGCGTGTGAACGGTGTTTGCTACAAAAAGTTCGGCGAAAACAAAATAGCAATGGCAAAGCACGGTGTGATACTTGCTGCCGGCGGGTTCGGTGAAAATAAAGAGATGGCAAAAAAATACAGCCCTGAGCTGTCTGATAATAGAGTACATATTGTAGGTGCACCCTATGCCGACGGCTCAAGCATTAATCTTGGGCTGCAAGTAGGGGGCACTACTGGTTATATAGGCGCTCTTATAACCGCTCCATTCTATCCGCCCGCAAGCCTTATGAAAGGCATACTAGTCAATAAGCATGGAAGAAGATTTATCAACGAGGACTCCTACCACGGGCGCTCTTGCACAGCATCATTCCGACAGCCAGACGGCCTCGCCTATCTGATTTGCGATAATGCGGTATTTGAACGACCGGAATTCGGTGGCCAGCCTTTGATTGATGCCTGGGAAACAGTAGCGGACATGGAACAGGCCTTGAGTATTTCTGAAGGCGCCTTGCAAAAAACCATTGCCAATTATAACGATAATGCTGAGAAGGGTGATGATCCAGATTTCCACAAAACAAAAGAATATTTACAGCCACTAGATAACCCACCCTATGCAGCACTCGATTGCAGTGTCGGTAAAGCAACCTATACGGGTTTCACTTTGGGTGGCCTAAAGGTTTCAAAAGACAGCGAAGTAATGGACACGGACGGGAGCGTTGTGCAAGGCCTCTATGCCGCAGGGGCCTGCGCTTCAACAATTGCTCAAGACAGCATCGGTTATGCAAGCGGTACGTGCTTAGGTGAATCGACTTACTTTGGTCGCCGCGCAGGCCGTCACGCAGCAAACTTTTAGGGCTGCTGTAACGCAGCTGTTTGGATTCGGTGCGTCACCAAGGCTTTCTTTCAGGTACCTTTACGTTACCCGAAAGAACTCGCGCAGTTATATTAGGCAGCTCCTTAAGCTCATCAACTTGTTCGTATATACGAGAGTAAGTGGATTCTTTGATTTTCCACTTACCATCTACCTTTAAATACTTATCGCGATAAATCGCCGCGCCATGAGTAGCGATTTTTGTATTTAGATCCAGTGACCAGTCCTGCAAATACCATATACCCTCAGCGCGATCATCGGATAGCACATCAATTTCAGGACAGTGGCCGTTATGGATGGAAGCAAACTTATCGTGAAATGCAGCCGTGAGAGCACCGACGATATTGTCGCGTCCTTCCGCTTCAAATTCGTAAGTTCCACCAAAATAGCAAATACGCGCGTCTTCCATAAACATATCCGTTAAGGACTGCTTATCAGCAGTGTCAATTGAGCGAAAATATCGGCTTTTGAGCTGCTTAATTAATTCGATGTCTTCAAGCCTGAGTGACATTGTACTGTAACTCCCTTTTTAAAAATTTAATTGATGTTTGTTTACGGAGCAACAATTTCACCGCCGTTAACGTCAAGAGTTGCTCCGGTGACAACGCCGGAATAATCAGAAAGGAAAAACAAAACGGCTCTAGCGCATTCTTGATCTGTTGGAATCTGTCCTAGCGGAATATTAGACGCAACTGCCTTGATTTGATCGTCCACCGAAGCACCAGTTTCTTTCTCCTGCGTCTTAAAAAAACCCTCAACCGAAGGGCCCCACATCCAGCCAATGATTGTAGTATTAACGCGGATATTGAACTGCCCGAGCTCAACTGCCAACTGCTTCGAAGCAGCCTGCAAAGCTGCCTTGCCTATCTGATATGGTGCTTGGTAAGCAAGTGGCTTGCGTGTAACCATACTCCCGATATTAACAATAGAGCCCCCGTTTTTCTTGAGGTACGGCAGTGCGGCCTGAGCTACGCGCAAAGCGCCAAAGCAAGTGACATCCATAGCGTCGCGCCAGACATCTAGATTGCCACCATCGAATAGCTCAAACTCACCCATAGCATATGCACTGTTCACCAGGCCATCAATTCGACCAAATGCCTTCACCGCAGCATTGACTAGCTCTTTACAGTCTTCAGGGGATTTAACATCGGCTTGCACCGCAACCACCTCGCCGCCTGCCTCTTTAATATCTCTAGATAAAGATTCAAGAAAGTCCTGTGACCGCGCACCAATGGCAAGTTTTGCTCCTTCAGCCGCGACTAATAATGCAAGCTGGCGTCCCATACCCGGGCCAACTCCACTGATGATGATAACTTTATCTCTAAGAATCATTTTGCACTTCTCTCTCTTAGGTTAAACCGCTGCACTTTACCTGATGCAGTGACCGGAAATTCATTCATAAATTCGACTCGGCGTGGCACTTTATAATTCGCCATTTTCAAGCGACACCATGTAATGAGGTCTATTTCTGTTACAGTTGCACCAGACTGAAGGACTACAAATGCCTTAGCAACTTCACCCATGCGTTCATCAGGAATGCCAACGACAGCAACCTGGGCTACATCTGGGTTACCGAGTATGGCCTCTTCGATTTCAGCCGGATAGCAATTAAAACCACCGACGATAAACATATCTTTGGCTCGATCAGTAATACGGATATAGCCCTCAATATCGATAGTTCCAATATCACCGGTCTTCAGCCATCCCTCAGAGTCTACCGCCTCATTCGTTGCAGAAGGATCATCTAAATAGCCCTTCATGACGTTATAGCCACGTACCAATATCTCTCCAGGCTCGCCGGCAGTAACATTTCTACCACTCGAATCGACGCAGCGCACCTCAACACCTGGTATTGCCCTACCGCTGGTAAGAGCGATTTGCTGGGCACTGTCTGCTTCTGAACAAATACTTACAACACCATTGGTTTCTGTCAGGCCATAAGCAGTTAGTACCGTTTCAAAGCCAAGATCGCTGCGCATTTGCTCTATTAACNNNANAGGNACCGAGGCTGCACCGGTGACCGCCATACGTAAAGACGATATATTNNCANCCTTTCGTATNGTGCTCGANAGCATNGATTGNTAAAGCGTTGGTGGNCCAGGCAAAACTGTAACCTTCGAGTTCTCAANACGACGAATCACGGNATCGGCATCAAACACTGCATGNGGCAACATAGTCGCNCCAGTCAAAAGACAAGCAACCCAACCAGCCTTNTAGCCAAAGNTATGAAAAAATGGATTTACGATAATGTAGCGGTCATCCTCACGAAGTCCGACGTACTTCGCCCAGGTTTGAAAGGTGGTAATGACTTGCGAATGAGTGCACATGACTCCTTTCGGGCGTCCGGTCGTGCCAGAAGTGAATAGAATATCACTAAGACTATCACCGTTAAGCGCACTGAAAGCATGAGCAAGCCTCTCATCATCCAGGTCGACGGCGGTATTCAAAAAGTCATCCCAAGAAACAGCTTCATCCACTGTTTTATCTAATGACACACGTATTTTTAAATTTGGAATAGATTGTTTTTGAAGAAGGGAAAAATAATTTGTTCCAAGAAAATCAGCAGCAGCAAACAGAAACCGCGCACCGCTACGATTAATAATATAAGCAGATTCTGGTCCTTTAAATCTCGTATTCACCGGCACCAAAACACCACCAGCAATCTGAGCACCAACTGCCGCCACAATCCACGGAGTGTCATTCGGCGCCCATATGCAAACTCTGTCCCCCTTTTTGATACCATGCGCTAAGAAAGCGGCTGCAGCCCTCTCACACTTTTTCATTAAATCTGCAAAAGTTACGAGAACTCCATCTTCACCTTCAATCGCCACTTTATTGGGCCAGCGCAGAGACGCTGCCATAAGGGCATGAGGAATAGTTAGAAACTGTGCTGAAGTTCGTTCTGCTAATAGTACCATGTTACGCATCTAATGTGATTGCATTGAGAAGATGACACCTTCATCTTAACTAAGTCTATTTCATTAGGACATTAACTTTAGACAAGATCATGCAAAATCGACAGGCGTGGCAGCACTTGAATTCAACAAATAATGTAGGACACTACAATGACATACCCATTTATCTTTAGTCTCTTATTAGCCCTTACAACTAATGTGCATGCCGATGCCTCTGATGTCGATTATAACGACGCAAAATACTGTTCAAACTATTTTGCTAAGCATGGTGACGTCTCGCTACCCCCCGACTCACAGCGACGGTGTATGATCGCTATCGCCAGCACTTATGTAAATGGTGAAGAGAACACCACTCCTATGGGTGACATGTTGCTAGCCGATGATATTTCCCGCCACAATCTCGGTACACTGCCGAACCATCAAGCCGGAGCAGCCGAAAAAATAAAAAATGGCACTGGCACGTCCGTAATTGCAGCAATTAATAACCGTCAATGGAGTGTTGATGGGAATCAAGCCTGGATCGTTTATGACGGCTATCTCAAGAGTGACCCCAACAAACCTTCATTCTATGTAGCCGAACGCTTTACAATTAAAAATGGTTTGATCAGGGAAATCTTGCTCGCACCAGTAGTTCATACCATCCAACGCTAAGCCATTGAAACTATCGTAAATAGCTCACCAAAAATAAAGAATTGCACCCTAATCTGCTTTCTTGCTGATAGGCGATTTATCAGGATCACCCAACGCCGCGATGGTAGGTTGACCATCTTCATCAACCTGCTGCAGAAAAAATGAGTAACGCTTGGAAGCAGTCTTTTTAATCCACCAGCGACCATTTTTTTTCACATATTCATCGTCATATTCACAAGACATTTGCATCATCGTCCTAGCACCGAGATCAATATTATAAAAATATAAATCCCATTTCGCTTTTGCTGTATTTGGTCCAGTCAATTCTATATCCGGATTTTGACCGTGGTGCATATCAATCACGCCCGGGCGACAGCCCATTTCCTGATATACATTTACAAAAGAATCTCGGTCCTTAAATGGGGGGAAGCCTTCAAAGTCAATTGTACATCCATCAGGGTCTAGACAATCACGCACCAATTCAGGGAGTTGCCGGTCGCAACCTCTAAGGTAGCGTGATTTCAGCTCTTTGATCTCATTCTTGTCTTCAAGTGCTTGAACGCGACGAGCCAAATCTTCAGCTGTTACAGTCATAGGTGGCTCCTTAGCGCACGATAGCGGGGTGGGGAATACGCGGCTCACCCAAGGAGGAACGGTAAGATGGGGGCTGTCGATCCCTATCTTTGATTCCATATTTTTCACCCATTTCAGCGCCGATCAAAGTTTGGCCCGAAAGCATCATAAGATCAGTATCCTTATAAAGCGCATGAATGATTCGGCCTGTGAATTCGGGTGTTTCAGCAATTTTCATGAATTCTCCATACTGCTCAGGCCTCTGTTTAGAGGCCCACTCAGTCCGCGATGTCCAAAGGGGCCCCATCCATATGGAGACCGCGGCAACGTTATCCTCCTTTAAATCTACTGCCATATCAGCTGCGAATTTATCAACGCCAGCTTTCTGAGCACCATAGGCTGCACCGTGCATGTAGCAGACAGATCCAAAAGAAGATGTAAATACAATCAATCCGTTTTTGCGCCGGGTCATAAGGGGAGCAGCATAATAGCTAGCCACGTACTGGCTGCGCAGACCAACATTCAGAATATCTACCAACTGAAGTGGCTTTTCCCAAAACCCTCCTGGACTTATTAGATCATCATGGATGTCAGCGACATTATTGACAAGAATATCGAGTCTACCAGATTCTTTTTCAACCTGAGTGAACAACGCCTTTACTTGCGCATCGTCAGAGTGGTCACAGATCACGGCAATGCCCTTACCACCAGCGGCTGTAATTTGCTCAGCAGTTTCGTAAACCGTACCAGGCAGAAAGAATTGACCTTCTTTTGTGGTGCGGCCTGTCACATAAACCGTTGCGCCTTTCTCACCCAGAGCTACGGCGATCCCCTTACCCGCACCCCTACTCGCTCCTGTCACCATAGCAACGCACTTTGTATTTTTAGACATTTATTATCCACCTCCTTGTTACGGCTTTTGCACCGCATTTCATTTTATCCGAACCGTGCCTGACCGCCATCGAGTGGAATTGTTGCACCAGTTATGTAACTAGATTCTGGGCGCAGAAGTAAAACAACAAAGCGTCCGATATCATCTTCACAGTCTCCGATACGGTTTAGCGGAATAGTCTCAACAAAAGCCTTAGCTTCACTGGGATTTTCTTTCGTCCAGGCTGAAAGAGCTGGAGAATTAGCATGCGGTGCAATAGTGTTTACCCGAATACCATCGCTACCCCACTCGGCAGCAGCCGCTCGCGTCAACACTCGAATACCTTCCTTGGCTGCACCGTAAGGCCCGTAATTACTCATATCCCATCGCACCGCAGCCGAGGTTCCCAAATTGATAATGTCTCCACCACCGCGCTCCTTAAGATATGGATAAGCCGCTTTCATGAAACGAAAAGTTGCTATTGGGCCAGCAAAGAATCCGAGTTGGAATTTTGCATCATCTACAGACAGAAGCGGGCCAAAAGCGCCTTCATAGGCATTATTCACTAGAATATCTAGTCCATCAAAAATCTCCTTAGCAGTCTCTACTGTAGCATTAACTTCATCAAGCTTGCAGACATCGCAAGTAATAGGTTCGGCTCTACCTCCTGCTTTTTTGATTTCGCGGCACACTGCATCCAATTTGCTTTTGGTGCGACCGGTCACGGCTATAAGCGCACCTTCCTTAGCAAGCGCCAACGCTATACCGCGTCCAATACCCTGCCCTGCACCAGTTACTAGCGCTATTTTTCCATCAAGCACGCCCATTTAATCACCCTCCCTGGCCATGAGCTAGATTCAGATTTATCATTTCTTCATTCCGGCCAACATTAAAAGCTGATACGACGGGTCGGTATTGTCGGTACGCCCACGAGGTGCCCCGGCAGCGAATTGCTCATAAACCCTCATATCTACTGGCCGAACATCGCACCAATCACAGGCGAGCGAACGGTGTATGAACCGCCAAACACCTCCACGGCGTTCATAGCGATCCAAGTACCTACCACCGATAATAATTTCCTGTGCATCCGGCGCAGGTGTACGGTGATAAGCCTGAGTATAAATCTCACCTTCTGCTTTGTTGCCTTCTACAATAAACAGCGCATTAGAAATACTGTGCACAGTAGCATCAAAACTTCCAAGCACACCGGGTAGCCATGCAACAAAATCATCCGCTGAACCACAGAACATATCGCCGTGATCATCGATAGCATCATCGTGATAGAGACTTCGCAGTAAAGTATAGTCGCGTCGGTCGCAAGCACGGCAATAGGTCAAAACCAGGTTGTGTAATTCACTCTTGTCTAGGACGACTCGCAATTCTTGGTCTTTTGCAACTGTTATCATTCTACCCCCCAACAGGCTTTGCTTTAGTGTGCTGTTTCATATCATGTCTTAATTCGCAGCAAGAACACGCATATAAAACTAATAATGACAATAAGTACTGCCTATCGATCGCATATTGCGTTGCAAAATAGCGCTTTCTTCGATAGTTGTAGTGGTAATTTTATTGGACTCTCTTCACTGAGGTGGTCATGGCAAAGACACAGGATTACGGATTAGGTGAATTTACCTTTCCGCGCGGCTGGTTCATGGTTGCCGACGCAGCTGAGCTTAAAGACAAACCGCTAGCGGTAAGATTCTTCGGAGAAGATCTAGTTATTTACCGTGGTAAAAGTGGCCGCGTAGTAATGCTAGAGGCCTATTGTGCACATATGGGCGCACACCTAGCTAAGAATAGCACATCCTACGTGGTACACGATGGTACACAAATAGAAGGTGACTCAATCCGTTGCCCATTCCACGCATGGCGGTATGGCCCTGATGGCAAATGCAATGATATCCCCTATTCTGAAGGCGCGATTCCTAAAGCGGCATGTATAAAAAAATGGATCGTTGAAGAACGAATGGGAGTTATTTTCGCTTGGCATGACGCTGAAGGCAGTGAACCTGATTATAATGCCCCATTCTTGAAAGAGTGGAACGATCCAGCGTGGGTCCACTGGAAAATTGATCACTTAGGCGAGCTTAGTACTCATCCCCAAGAGATCGTGGATAACATGGTGGACGTCGCTCATATGGCGCCGACCCACGGCAGTAAGGACATCGCTTACTTCGAGAATGAATTCAAGGATCATATCGTCGTACAACGATTTGGTAGTGGTCACCGTACCTTGGTATCCGACAGCGGCGCGCTTCTGGAAACCGACACTTGGTATACTGGCCCTGGTGTTTTGCTATCACTAATGAAGGGTGAATACCCCTCGATTATACTTATTACTCATACTCCAATAGACGACGGAATAGTGAAGGTTTGGCACGCACTTTTAGTCAAATCTCCCAATAAAATTGCTACTCCTAACGATGTAGAAAATGCGCGCACTTATCAGGAATCAAGCCGTATGGCTTTCGCACAAGATTTTGAGATTTGGGGTAATAAGCGCCCCTGTTTGAAGCCTCTACAAATTCCTGCAGATGGCCCATTCCACAAGTTACGTACCTGGTACAAGCAGTTTTATAATCCGCGTTCGCGTTCGCCCGAATTCACCGAGAAAGTGAATGGTGTTCACACAGTTGTGAAAAACAATTCCGAGTCAAAGGCTGTCGCTTAGGCCTTGCGATAAAGAAGCCAATAATAATATGACGGTGGGTCGGCAGGTGCTAATTGCCGAACCCTCTATTAATGATGGGGTGCGTAATGACTGATGATCTTTTTCCTGAAGGTACCGTGCTTATCGTCGGTGGCAGTGGTGGCATCGGCCAATTTGTGTGCAGAGAATTTGCAAAGGCAGGCGCCAACGTCGCACTCACTTATAAATCAAATAAAGCAGCTGCTGGTAAAGTTGTTAGTGATATCAGAGAGCTTGGCCAGAAATCAGAATCATATAGCCTAAACGTAGGCGACAAAAAGCAAATCCTTTCTGTCATAGAGGAAGTCGAAAAAGATTTTCGCCGGATTCATACTATCGTTTACGGCGCTGCTCCTCTTGCGGAACAAGTGTATATAGCTGAAACCACGACCGCCCAATGGAATAAAGCCATAGATCTAGAGACAAATGGCTTCTTTGAAGTAGTTAAGGCTACGGTGCCGCATTTGCGTGCAAACGGAGGCGGCTCTTTTGTTCATCTTGGCTCAGCTGGGCACTTGCGATGGCCGGATAAGGATGGACTTTCCGTCGTTCCCAAAGCAGCCAACGAGGCAGTAATTCAAGGGATTGCCCGAGAAGAAGGTAAGAACAACATTCGCGCCAACACTGTGCTCATCGGCGTAATTGAAGCTGGTATGTTTCTTGAGCTCACTAAACAGGGTGCTTTCCCACAAACCTGGGTAGATGAAACCCAGAAGCTGCTTGCACTCAAACGCTGGGGGAAACCCGAGGAAATTGGTCATGCCGCCGTCTTTCTAGCATCTAATAAAGCAGCCTACATCACTGGACAACGGATCGCAGTTGCTGGCGGCTTCGGAGTATAGGGGAGAACTGCTAGTATGAGTTTTGATCACACTGTTGATGTTTTAGTGGTTGGGTCTGGCGGTGGAGCCTTAACTTCAGCCATAGCTGCTCAGGACCGTAATGCCAACGTGCTGGTGGTCGAAAAAAGCAACCAATACGGTGGCACCTCGGCAATGTCTGGCGGTAGTATATGGATTCCTAATAGCCACCTATCTACTGTAGCGGGAGGCGAGGACTCCAGAGAGGCTGCTCTCGAATATATTCTTACCTCCGTCGGTGACAGGGCTGATCGAAAGCGGATCGAAGCCTACGTTGATTTTGGTCCTCGCATGTTGAAGTTTCTGGAAGAAAATACCCACGTCATCTTCGAGTGCCAGCCTTATTCAGATTATTATCCTGAATTACCAGGTGGCAAGCGTGGCTACCGAACCCATGAACCCTATCCTATGCATGCCCGAGCACTTGGTAATGACCTCGAGACAATGCGCATGCCTCACCACGCAATTGTGGTGATGGACCGCTATTCTATGAACAACGTTGAAGGAAAGTACCTGCTGACCCAGGCTCCCGGCTGGCAAATGGTTATGGCTAAGTTGATGGCGCGGTACTGGTTCGATATTCGCATGCGGTTACGGGGAAAACGTGATGGACGATTAACCATGGGCAACGCACTGATTGGTCGTTTACGCTGGTCGTTAAATGATCGCAAAATCCCCCTATGGCTTAACGCACCTATGTGTGAACTGATTACTAAAGGTAGTCAGGTACTTGGCGCCGTTATCGAGAAGGATGGAAAGCGCATCCGTATTGAGGCCCGATCAGGTGTCATCATAGGAGCTGGCGGCTTTGAACATGACCAGGCTATGCGGGAACAGTACTTGCCTCGACCGACGTCAACAGAGTGGAGTGCATCTAATACTAATAATACTGGTGACGGTATTAAACTTGGTATGGAAGTAGGTGCAGCCACTGATCTTATGGAACACGCCTGGTGGATTCCAGTCATCCCAGTACCCGGTATCGATCGACCTTGGGCTATTTTTGCTGAACGATCGCTTCCCGGTCTTATCATGGTGGACTCGAAGGGCCGGCGCTTTACTAACGAAGCCGCGCCTTATCTGGAAGCGGGCGCGGCCATAGGTGCGCATCATACCGAAGAATCAAGCAGTGTTCCGACATATTGTATATTCGACAATACTTTCCGGCAGAAGTATCCGTTTGGGCCTTTAGGGCCAGGCGCTGTGATGCCAGATTCCACATTGCCCCCCGGTATACATAAGGGAATCATGCATAAAGCCGAGACCCTGGCCGAACTAGCACAAGGCATCGGCGTAAATGCCGTCGGACTGGAAGAGACCGTTCGTAAGAACAATCAGTACGCAGCATCCGGTAAAGACCCAGATTTTCAAAGAGGCGACAGTTACTACGACCGGTACTACGGCGACGCAACCCACAAGCCTAGTCCATGTATCGGACCCATAGAGAAGGCACCTTACTACGCCATCGCGCTTTATCCCGGTGACATTGGCACTAAAGGTGGCCTTTTAACCGACGAGAATGCCCGCGTACTCGATAAAGAAGGTAATGCTATGGAAGGTCTGTACGCGATCGGCAATACCGCAGCATCAATGATGGGCACAAAGTATCCCGGAGCGGGCTCAACCATCGGCCCGAGCATGGTGTTCGGCTACATTGCTGCGCGTCATGCCACACGCGCCAACGACTAATCAACCGACCGTAAGGCAAGAGGTATAAATGTCTCCCGATGGACACGGCTCCTACCCCGCAGTGAAAGAGATCAAACTTAAATCGGGTCTGATCATGACATACCGGGATATGGGCGTAGGACCTGTTGTCATTTTCTTGCACGGTAGCGGACCCGGCGCCAGCGGACACAGCAATTTCAAACTCAACTATCCGATCATCGCTGAAGAAGGCTACCGCACGATTGTGCCGGACATGATTGGCTTTGGCGGATCGTCAAAACCTTCCGACATCCATTACGTACTCGATTTTTTCCGCGATACGCTTCTTGAATTCTTCAGCGCCCTTGGCATCGACCGATGCACCTTGGTCGGCAACTCCCTCGGCGGCGCCATAGCCATAGCAACTACCTTAAAGCGGCCCGAGTTAGTTGAAAAACTCGTGCTTATGGCGCCAGGGGGCGTTGAATCGCGCTGGGCCTACTTCCGCATGCCCGCTATGCGGAAGATGGTGAGCGGCTTCATTGGTTCCGGATTTGACCGCGAAGGACTTGGCCGACTGCTAAGTCTACTTCTGTTCGATCCCAAACACGCGACCGACGAATTGATCGACGAGCGCCTGGAAGTTCTGAAGACCCAACCCAAAGAAGTGCTCAGCACCATGCGGGTTCAGGATATGAGCGAAGACCTCCCCAGCTTGATGTGCCCCATTCTTGGTTTCTGGGGCGTGGACGACGAGTTCAATCCAGTCAGCGGAGCGATGAAGATTGTGAGCGCCTGCCCCAATGCGCGAATGACCTTGTTTGCAAAATGTGGGCATTGGGTGATGGTTGAATACACCGACGCATTTAACCGCGCGGTGCTCGACTTCCTCGCTGAATAGTGACGCATGACGACCTCTGATCTCAATGTTCTCAGCGATGAACTCTACGACGCCCTAAGGTTCCAAAAAACGCTGGCGCCGCTGACGTCCCGCATTCCTGGCCTGACAATCGACGATGCGTATAAAATCTCGCTGGCATTCTTACAGCGCAGACTCGTGGACGGCGAGCACGTTGTCGGCAAAAAGATCGGTGTGACCAGCAAAGCCGTACAGGATATGCTTGATGTACGTGAGCCGGACTTCGGGTTTTTAACAAATGTCATGGACGTGCCGAATGGCAGTACCGTGAGTATCAACGAGAGCTTGATTCAACCGCGCGCCGAAGCCGAGATTGCTTTGATTTTGGCCAAGGACATCAAAGGGCCGGGCGTGACCATGGACGACGTGCAAAACGCAACTGAGTTCATCGCGCCGTGCTTTGAAATCGTGGACTCGCGAATCGCTGACTGGAAAATTCGTATCGAAGATACTGTGGCTGATAATGCATCCTGCGGTGTTTTTACGCTCGGCGCCGAACGTGTTGACCCGCACGGCATTGATCTCGCCGAGCTAAAGGTACGCGTGACTAAGAACGGGGAATTTCTCAGTGAAGGCGTCGGTGCGGCAGTGCAAGGATCGCCTTTGGCCTCGGTCGCTTGGCTGGCCAACACCTTGGGGCGCTACGGCGTGACGCTGGCGGCAGGCGATATTGTTCTGTCGGGCTCACTTGTGCCGCTAGAGCCGGCGCGACCCGGTGATGAGTTTCATATGGACCTATCGGGCGTGGGCACGGCTACACTCAAATTTTCTTAAGCATGTGGATTAAGATTTTATGGCTCAACAAATAAAAGCTGCCATCATTGGTTCGGGCAACATCGGCACAGACCTAATGATCAAGCTGCTGCGCTCAAAGGTACTTGAGCTCGCGGTTCTAGTCGGTATTGACCCGGACTCGGAAGGTTTGGCCATAGCCCGCAAACATGGTGTTAAGACCACCGACAAGGGCATTGATGGCCTTGTGGCGCATCAGGTATTCAATGATATCCGCGTAGTGTTCGACGCCACCTCGGCCAAAGCCCACATTCAGCACGACAAAATCCTGCGCAAACACGGTAAGCGTGTGGTCGATCTCACGCCCGCCGCCGTTGGCCCGTTCGTCGTACCCGTGGTTAACATTGACGAACACATAGACCAACCCAACGCCAATATGGTGACCTGCGGCGGTCAGGCTACCATACCCATGGTCGCTGCAATCTCGCGCGTTTCACACGTGCGCTATGCCGAGATTGTCGCCTCGGTATCTTCCCGCTCCGCCGGTCCCGGTACCCGTGCCAATATCGACGAATTCACACGCACCACGGCCCGGGGCGTCGAGGTTGTGGGCGGCGCTGACAAAGGTAAGGCGATAATCATTCTTAATCCGGCCGAACCGCCTATGATCATGCGCGATACGGTGTTTACCCTGTGCGATACGGTGGACACGGCCAAGATCGAAGAGTCGGTAAAAAAGATGATGGCCGAAGTACAAAAGTACGTGCCTGGCTATCAGCTAAAACAGGAGCTTCAGTTCGAGCGGTTTGGCGCCAATCGACCCATTAAAATTCCCGGCTACGGCGAATTCGAAGGCATAAAGACGGCAATCTACCTTGAAGTGGAAGGTGCGGGCGATTACCTGCCGCCTTACGCGGGTAATCTTGATATCATGACCGCCGCAGCTCTTGCCACCGGCGAGTTGATTGCCGCCCGCCTTATTGCGGGAGCCCCCTGATGTCCCTCGACCCCACACGTAACAAACTTTACATCCAAGATGTCACCTTGCGCGACGGCATGCATGCCATCCGTCACATGTATTCCATCGATCATGTACGAGCGATTGCCGCAGCGCTGGATAACGCGGGCGTTGATGCCATTGAAGTGGCCCACGGCGACGGCCTTAATGGAGCCAGCTTCAACTATGGCTTTGGCGCACATACTGACTGGGAATGGCTGGAAGCAGTTGCCGATGTGCTGACAAACGCCAGCCTCACGACACTAATACTTCCCGGTATCGCTACAGTCGATGAACTGAAACGCGCTTCTAAAATCGGAGTGAAGTCAGTGCGTGTAGCCACCCATTGTACCGAGGCCGATGTCTCACGCCAGCATATTAGGGCCGCGCGCGACTTGGGCATGGATACCATCGGCTTTTTGATGATGTCCCATATGGTTGAGGCGGAGAAACTCGCCGAGCAGGCCAAACTAATGGAGAGCTACGGCGCGGAATGCGTATATGTTGTGGACTCCGGGGGCGCTCTGGACATGGACGGCGTTGAGGAGCGCTTTCAAGCCTTCGACCGCGTTCTGAAGCCGGATACCCAGCGGGGAATGCACGCCCACCACAATCTTTCACTCGGCGTCGCAAACTCAATAGTTGCTGTTCAAAACGGTGCAATTCGTATCGACGCCTCTCTGGCCGGGATGGGCGCGGGCGCAGGCAACGCGCCATTGGAAGTGTTTATTGCCGCGGCCAGCCGCAAAGGCTGGAAGCACGGCTGCGATCTCTATCATCTTATGGATGCTGCCGAAGATTTAGTTCGTCCCTTGCAGGACCGCCCCGTGCGCGTAGACCGCGAAACTCTATCGCTTGGATACGCTGGAGTGTACTCTAGCTTCCTGCGACACGCCGAGAAAGCAGCAGAGGAATACGGACTCGATACACGCGAAATTCTAGTCGAGCTTGGGGCTCGACGCATGGTCGGCGGACAGGAAGATATGATCGTAGATGTCGCGCTCGACATTCTGCAGGAGCGCGAAAAATAGGGCACGACGATACCAAAAACCTGAAGGACAATACGGTAATGAATAATACCTCCGCCTCTAATAAAGCCCTCGACCAACAAGACCTGCTGGAAGAAGCCATGCGCCGCGCCGGGTCGGACGATTTGGGGCCTGATTGGTTTCTGGGCCCTATGGCAGTGGTTCTTGAGTCCATTCGCGAGGAAGCACGTCTGAGCGAAATGGGGACCATCATTCAGCGGGAAACAATTCTCAACGGTTTGGTCAACCGCCTTCGTATGTTCGATACCATCAAAAAGCATCCTGAAATTCTAGAAGAAGAAGTGAATGTCGCAGGTATTGTGCTAGGCCTACCGCGCACCGGCAGCACCATGCTACACCGCCTGCTCGCCACATCGGCCGGCATGACAGGAGTGCGGTGGTGGGAAACTCAAAACTTTTCCCCCTTCCCCGGCGAGGAGCGTGGCAACCCCGAGCCGCGCCGCGAGGCCGCCAAGAAAATTTTAAAAGCCATGCTCGAAAGCGTGCCCGACCTAACCGCCATTCATCCGTTCTCGATCGATGGGCCAGATGAAGAAGTCATTATTCTTGGCCAGTTTTTCATCAGCACCATGGCGCCATCCACCTTGTACGTGCCGTCTTATTCCAAGTGGCTCGAGACCGCCGATCAGCGGCCCGGCTATGAGGACCTCAAGACCGTACTGAAGTTCCTTCAGTGGCAAGATGTCACGCGCAAGGGCAAGCGATGGGTCTTAAAAACGCCCACCCACGTCACCGCGCCCGGCACGGCCCTGGATGTATTTCCCGAAAGCAAATTAATTGTGACCCACCGCGACCCCTTGCAGACGATTCCTTCGTTTTGCAGCATGGTCACGTCTCTGTACAAACTGACGTCTGAAGATGTGAACCTGGCGGAAGCCGCGGCGTACACATCCAGAAGCTGGGCGGGGCACCTCAACCGCCTCGCGGCTTTCCGCAAAACCGCCGATCCTGACCGTTTTATTGATGTGCGCTACGAAGATCAGTTGGCGAGCCCCCATGGCGTCGTTCACATTGTTTTGGACCGCCTGGGTGTTCCGCAGTCTAACGAAATCGATGCTCACATCACCGAGTGGCTTGAGGAAAATGCGCGCGAGAAACGCGCCACCCACAAATATTCCATAGCCGATTTCGGGTTGACTGAAGAACAAATCAAAAAAGATTTTGCAGCTTATTCAGCGCAGTTCCTAAGCTGAACGAACGGGGGACCATCATGACCAACAGCCAGACAGTCTACGACCGGGTTTTGAGCGGACGTACCTGGGAAGAGTTTTGCGACAAACTCAAGGAAACCGGCAAGGTCATCCTTGACCCTAAAGCGCCGGCCACAGAACTCGACCGGGCTGAAGGTTGGCGGTACCTCACCCGCCTCACTCGCATAGCTCTCGATATGATGCTGGAAAACGCCGATCCAGATTTTCCCAATTTCTATAGCGCATCTCATGAAACCGCGAAAATCGGCGCGGACAATCCCGATAATATTTATCAAAACGCAACCATCGATGGCGGGCGCGACTATGTTATCCGCGGCACCCGCGGCACCGTGCCGTACATCTCGTTCGCCACACGTGCAAATAGGTATTCGATTGACGGCACCATGCCGTTTACCGGCGAAATTGATACGGACCGCTTAAAGGTTAGTGATGACGGCAGTTTCGAAATTCTTCTAAGTCAAACCAAGCCCGATTCAGGCAACTGGCTCCAACAGGCGCCGGACTCAACTATGGTGATCGTGCGCCAAACGTTCCTCGATCGGGACAGCGAAATTCCGGCCCAAATGACAATTGCACGGGTGGACGGACCAAAACATCCCTCCCCTCTCAGCGCGGAACGCCTTGACCGCGCGCTAATGTCGGCAGCGGCCTTCGTGGATGGCACCGCCCGCACCTTTGTCGGCTGGACCGAGTTTTTCCGCCATCAACCCAACAAACTGCCTGCACTTGACCAAGAGATGTTCCAAAAAGCCGGCGGTGATCCCAACATTTATTACGTTCATGGGTATTGGGATTTAAAAGCCGACGAGGCATTGGTGATTAACACTAAAGTACCAGAGTGCGCGTTTTGGAATTTCCAGTTGGATAACTACTGGATGGAATCTCTCGACTACCGCTATCAAAAAATTCATGTGAACAAGAAGAATGCAAAATACAACACAGACGGATCAATTACGATCGTTGTGGCGGCGAAAGATTCAGGAGTCGGCAATTTCATCGACACTTCGGGTCACAGAACGGGCACCATGCTCCTGCGCTGGATCAGCGCGAAGGACCATCCCATTCCTGAAACGAAAGTGGTAAAACTCTCAAGCCTCGGCTAGGGAAAGGCGCAGCTCGCTACTATTTTTCAGAAACGCGGACCGTGCCGGGGGCATTGTGATTATAGCACTGCTCTTCAACGCGCTCGGCCATGCGCCAACCCTCTGTGGTACGCACCAGTTTATCCACGTACCACAGCCCTAGAAACATCACCTGGCTCTTACCCTCACCCAATTTGACTTCCATCGGGTTGAAGCAGGCCGTGCGCGTGGTTGCGATGTCGCCGTTGAGTTTGATCTCAATGTTCCCGACCATATGGTAGTAAGCAGGGAATGGGGCCAGAGCGTCCTTTAACCACTTTTTGATTTCTGGGTATTTGCCGTCCACACCTCCCATTTTTCGATAGTCGATGTAGGCATCAGGTGTGAAAATATTATCCAAGGCATCAAAGTCACGGCGATCAATAGCATTGGCGTAATCTACCAGGAGCTGCTGAATCTCCAGCCGGTCTGAAATTTCCTTTAAATCCATCATGCTGTCATATTCCTTTTCTCGCCAAGCATACCTGACCTTTGATTCCTGAGTTCTATGGTATTTCAAATCAATGCAATACGTAGATAAAGATATATATTTTTACGCATATAAAAAAGAATGACACACAATACTAAAGCAATAATATGGAAGTGTATGTACGTCGAAAATCAATGGTTTAGTCTGATAACTATTGATGCTGTATCGACTTGAAAATTCAAGAAATGCTAGTAAGAAAGTCGTACATCAAGGTAGTATTTGCTTGTGTGGATTTATATATGCGTATATTTATTGATATATTATTACGAATTATGTCAAATATTAAATCCTTAGCAATTTAGACTGCGATCATGAGGAGTGCGGATATGGCAGTAACTGCGTTGAAACAAGCAACGACTCTTGCGATTCCTACAGAAGAGCATCTGGTTGAGAAGGCGCGAGCTATGATCCCGAAGCTCAAGGAGCGCAGTGACAGGGCCGAAGCAGACCGCAAAATTCCCGTCGAGACAATGCGTGATCTTAAAGAAGCAGGGTTCTTCGACATTCTTAAGCCGAAACGCTGGGGTGGCTATGAAATGGACCCTCGCGTGTTTTACAAAGTGCAAATGGCCCTTGCTGAAGGCTGCATGTCTACTTCTTGGGTATATGGAGTAATTGGTGTTCATCCATACCAGCTAGGCCTGTTCCCCAGTCAGGCACAAGAAGACGTCTGGTCAAACGACTCATCCATACTAATTTCGTCGTCTTACCAACCAGTCGGCAAAGTTGAGAGAGTCGAAGGCGGGTTTAATCTCAGCGGACAATGGGGTTTTTCTAGTGGGTGCGAACATTGTGAATGGGCGTTTTTGGGTGCGATGATTCCGCCTGAAAAAAGTGGCGATCCGCCGGATATGCGCACTTTTTTGCTTCCACGTAAAGATTACAAAATCATCGATAAGTGGCACACGTTCGGGCTCAAAGGTACCGGTAGCCAGGATGTAGCAGTAAAAAATGCCTTTGTGCCCGAACATCGAACCCACCGCGGTGTTGATGGGTTCATGTGCAAAAATCCTGGCCAGGCAGAAAATACAGGCGATATATTTAAGTTACCATGGGCGCAAGTTTTCGTAAGGGCAGTGTCAACCGCCTCAATAGGTGCAGCACGTGGAGCATTAGCTGCATATTTAGACCTAGCAGCAAAGCGGGTTTCAACAAATACTGGCAAGGCTTCAAAAAGTGATCCCTTCGCGCAAATGTCAGCCGCAAAGGCCCAGGCAGAATTAGATGAGATGTGCAATACGCTCGACCATAGCTTTGAGCAAATGATGAATACGGTGCGGAGTGGACAATGCATTTCTATAGAGGACCGTATGCTGTACCGCTATCAATCATCATGCGTCGCACAGCACTGCGTTGAGCTTGTGGACCCCTTAGTACGAAACCTAGGTGGTAAAGCAATATTTCTTGAAAGTCCGATCATTCGTTACTGGTTAGATCTAAATGCAGCCCGTGCACATGTGGCTAACACACCAACATTATTAGGAGTTTCTCTGGGCGCCAAATATCTCGGCGAAGACGTTAAAGAGTTCTTTATTTAGCTTCTGAGAACACCACTACGTTCTTTTTCTACCGATATTGGGTACAATTTTGGCAAAACGCGAATTGTACTTTAGTGTCTTGACCACAATCGAGGTTTCAATGTGACGCACACCCGGTAGCGGCAATATAGAGTTATTCGCTACCTCCAATGCCATTTCGATTTCATCGAACAAACCGACCGCGAGAATGTCGAACCGGCCGAGCGTTATAACCACTGCCCGGATTCCATCTATATCGGCGACTGCCTGCGCTAAATCACTGACCGAACTTTGAACCGCAAGTATGCCAATCAGTACAAGACGAGGGTTGCCTAAATGGGCAGGGTTGGTAATCGCCGTAAATCTAATATAATTTTCTTCCTGCAACCTTTTTATACGGCCTCGAATAGTCCCTTCAGTTACACTAAGGCTCGCCGCGATTTTACGATTACTCACCCGCGCGTCCTTACCAAGGACGTCAATAATCTTATGGTCAAGATCGTCCAAATGATAACGGGTCATTCTAGCATCGATACATCAAAGTCGTATTTAGTAATGTCCACAGCAATTGCCGGGGAAAGGCTGCGAATACCTTCAATACTTGCAACCTCTTTCATAAGAAAATCCGGAAGGTCAGAGAAGTCGTCTAGCACTACAAGTAATTCGATATCCTTGTTACCAGTCACCAAATGCGCCGCAAATACCTGAGGTAATGCAGCCAGGTCTCCAGCGACTTCTTCAGCAGGTCTGTTTTGCACTTCAACGCCAATAGCCAGCATAATGTCGTATCCATAGGCAGAGAAATCGACTGCAGCGACAACTCGCATAGCGTTCGCATCTTCCATACGCCGGATGCGAGCGCTGACAGTTGCTGCTGCGATTTTAAGTTTACGCGCGATATCCTGGTTTGTTGCGCGACCATTCTCTTTCAGTATAGCGAGAATTTTTTTGTCAATAGCATCGTATTTAGAAGTATCAAGCATTGTAGAATCTGTCGACATATCCCACCAAAATTCTCGGTCTATTCAATAAACTACTACAACGTTAATTGCTTTAATTCTTGTAGCAAGCGTCGGAGCCTTATCGCGCGATTGAAATACATTTAAATGACAACTTTAGAAAATATGTAACTCGCTTTGTGAATATATTCTACACGAGCCCTGTATCTATTGCTCTCTCTTTAGCTGCTGAGCAGAAGCCATACCCTCAATAAGTTCAACAAGTGCACCATTGGGGTCTTCAACAAAAGCCAACTTAATACTTGTCCCCTTTATAAGACGAGGCTCTCTGATAATCTTGTGACCAGCAGCACGCATACGTTCCACAATCAGAGCTACATCCTTAACCCTAAAAGCGATTCGGCTAAATCCATCAAAAGTATAAGGTTCTGCGCGATCAGCCGAATAATTTAACAGCAAGGATGATTCTGGCGCATAGAGGTCTCCAGAAAAGTTCAAGGTTACCTCCTGGCGAGCTGCATCTTTCTCGCCTAGCCGAAGCATTACTTTCATTCCTAACATATTGACGTAAAAAGCTTCGGTTGCTTCTAAATCGAGGACGTTCAGGGCCGGTGCGATAATTGCTGGCGTAGGCATCTCAGGAATGATGGATAGAGAGTCCTCCACCTCCTGTAGAACTTCTGGTGGAGCCTCACAGGTGCTAAGGCCTATCATTGCCGCCATTAATATAACCACAATTCGCATATTATCCATAAATCCCCCTATAGGTTATTGCGTGAAGTGCAGCAATCCAATTACCCTTCAGCAGACTACATTTGATTTGTCCAAGGGCAACACCCGTAACAATGACACACACCGATCAGAGTTCAAAAAAGGCTTCCACTACCCCAGCTATGATACCTCAAATATCAAGGCGCAGAACGCTTATAAGTGGTTTCAGTAGCCTCGCGGTAGTTATAACAGGCGACTCAGCTTGGGGGGGCGGCCCCAGCAGATGCACAAATCTTTCTCTAACTCAAATTACAGCTGGCGTTTGGATACACTCGAGCTGGGGTGAGTTAGCGAACGGCTTGTGTGCTCCATCAAACGGTATGGTAATTATGGGAGAAGACCGTATTTTTCTTACCAATACGGCATGGACGCCAGAACAGACAAAAGAGCTACTCGATTTACTGAGACCGATGGCTAATAAATCAGACTTAATAGCCCCACGCCGATTAATAAATTTGTTTGTGAGCCACGATCATATCGGCCGTACTGGAGGACTACGAGTCACAGCCTCACGCGGTATTTCCTCATATGCATTTATGCGCACACTAATTGAATCTGCTCGGCATGATAAAGGTGCGATCACATTCGCATTACCCAATGATCGATTCGCATTTGATTTAGGAGGACGTGTTGTCGAAGTATTTTATCCAGGTCCCGGCTATACTGTGGATAATGCTGTCGTCTATGATCGCGAATCCAAGACTCTTTTTGGTGGATGCCTAATCCGTGCCTTGACTACTAATAGCCTCGACAATAGCGCCGATTTTGATACCTACCAATGGAATAGAAGTATTGAGCGCACAATCCATCGCTATCCGGATGTCCAAATCATTGTTCCAGAGGATGGCGAACCCGGTGGCAAAGAACTGTTTCTGCATACTCAAAAACTTATGGATGCTCACATAGCTAATACTTGAGCAAGCCTATCTTGCTTGCTAATCCAATCGTAATACTCAGATTCTCATGCAGACTAAGTTTATATTATTTATAATCAAGCCTAGTGACTCGTTCAAAAGTAACCGACTTGACCAAGACATATATTGGAATGCCAACATGCAATGCAAGATCAGCGACAGCAGCACGAGTGATGCGTGAACGAATTATAGAGCCGCTGATATCAACAAAAATCTCCGAGTACGCCGTGTTATTTTCCTCACGAATTTCTGAAATAAAACCCTTAAGAATATTCCTTACGCTAATACCAGTCGGCATTTTTGTCGCAAGTGTCACATCACGTGACCGCAAGCGTAAACGAACCTCATCTCCTACATTGAGTTTCACAAGAGGGGTCACAAAACTCTGCCCGCGATAATCGAGATATGTAAGTTGAAAAAAATTGTCATGTCTTATAACGCGCGCTGTCAGTAATACCCCTGCTTCAGAATAATCGGCGAAATCCTTCAAATCCAGCCGTTCCAAAACGCTCGCAACATCGCCTTCAACAACAATTTTCCCATTTTCTAAAACGACTATACGATCAGCCAAACGAGCCACCTCAGCAATATCGTGGCTAACATAGATTATTGGAATGGAGAGATTATCATGCAGAGCTTCAAGATAAGGTAGAATTTCTTCCTTAGTTCCATAATCAAGTGCAACAAGTGGTTCGTCCATCAGCAGAAGTTCAGGTTGCGATAAAAGCGCCCGACCAACAGCAACCCTTTGCTTTTCGCCACCAGATAGCGAGTCAGGCATTCGGTCTAATAGTAAACTAAGCCCGAGCATATCAACCACATCGCCAAAATCTAAAATCCAGCCCGTTGCTTTCCCTAAAACACGCTGGGCTCCATATTGCATATTTTTTTGCACCGACAGATGTGGAAATAAACTGGGTTCCTGAAAGACGTAACCTACAGCCCGTCGATAGGGTTTTAAGAAAATGCCACGCTCATCATTCTGCCAAACATGCTGGCCAACCTTCATGGAGCCCGGCAGGTGCTGTAATCCAGCCATACACCTTAGAATGGTTGTTTTGCCGCAGCCAGATGGGCCAAACAGCGCTATGATGCCTTGAAGTGGCGCATCAATAGTTACATCAAGAGTAAAATCCCCTAACTTACCTGAGAATGCTGCTTCAATTTTGCCGCTACCAACTATCATGAACCAGACCGCTTGATACGTTTTTGCAAAACCATAGTGGCAAGGATTACTACGAATGCAAAAGCAAGCATCCCACCTGCTAAGATATTAGCTTCGGCCCATCGCAAAGTTTCCACATAGTCGTAAATAGCTACTGATAAAACTCTGGTTTCATTTGGAATATTACCGCCAATCATCAGAACTACGCCAAATTCACCCACCGTATGTGCGAAACCAAGAACTGCACCAGTGATAAAACCGGGCCTTGCCAGAGGCACCGCCACCGACCAGAACACATCCCAAGGCGGAGCGCGTAACGTCGCTGCCACCTCTAAAGGTCGCTCACCAAAAGACTCAAAGGCGATTCGAATTGGCTGGACGACAAATGGTAAGGAATAAATAACTGAGCCGATCACTAGCCCCTCGAAGGTGAAAGCCAAAGACCTTCCGCCAAAAAATTCGGCAAACCAACCACCCGGGCCATCCGGGCCTAAAAAGATTAGTAAATAAAAACCTAGAACAGTGGGCGGTAGCACCAAGGGTACCGCAACCACGGCAGCCACAGCCTCCTTCCATCGTGCAGTTGAGCGTGCCAGCCACCAAGCAATTGGCGTTCCCACCACGAGTAACACTGCGGTAGTGACTGTAGCTAATTCGAGGGTCAGCCTGATCGGTGACCAGAGTTCTGCTAAATCAAGCATGTGTTAAGGTTACGGGGAATCGACGGCGCCGTAACCGAATTTTTTTTTCACGGCTCGAGCGATCGGTCCTTTGAGGAAGGCCATGAATGCATGCGCCGCATCGTTACTGGCCCCCTGGTTCAGCATTACTGCGTCTTGTGCTATTACAGAATGTAGAATTTTAGGTACCAGCCAGCGAGATCCATCGTCAGTCTGGACTACCTGAGACTGGGCGACAAAACCCACTTCAGCGTTACCGGTAGCTACAAATTGATACGCCTGAGTAATATCACCGCCTTGCACGATCTTGGTCTCAAGATCACTATAAATGCCTAGTGCGCGCATTATCTCAACCGCAGCCCGCCCATAAGGCGCTGTGGCAGGATTGGCGATAGCAAGTTTTGTAAACACCCCACGTTTTAGCGTTTGCTCGCCTTTCACCAATCCCGGGGTCGCGCTAAATAAAACGATTTGTCCTGTCGCATAAGTAAAACGTGTATCGATCAAGGCATACCCTTCCCGACCGGCTCGTTCTGGCCGCGCTTGATCAGCGGATAAGAAAATATCAAACGGCGCACCCTGGGTAATTTGCGCATAGATTTGCCCAGTTGAACCAAAACTGAATATGACCTTATGTCCACTGGCTGCTTCAAACCGCGCACCGATTTCCTTCGCAGCAGAAGTAAAATTCGCAGCCACAGCAACCTTCACTTCTTTAGCATAGACAAAAGTAGGTGCCATAGTTGTCATAAAAACGACGACACCACTCAGGGCCCACATTATACGAACCAGGTAACTCAATGTGATCTGCACTGTATCTCCTAAGTCATGGGTATACTTTGCTGATCAAATAGTACTACGCGATAGAAATTTATTGAAGTCACTGCATACCTAACTTGAATCTAACTTCAAAGGTACTCTCATAAAAAATAAAAGGCCGGCAATCAGCTTTAGGGTGTGGTGGGCCCGGCAGGACTTGAACCTGCAACCAGACCGTTATGAGCGGCCTGCTCTAACCAATTTGAGCTACAGGCCCACCGTCTCGGAAAGAAAAGGTATTCACCTCTTCTGAAAATAAAACGGCCGGTAACATTATAAATACTCTAGACAGCCGGCACTAGTTGTCCAAGAAGCTCCTTAGCTTACGTGAACGGCTCGGATGTTTGAGCTTGCGTAAAGCCTTGGCCTCAATCTGCCGTATTCGCTCACGGGTTACCGAGAACTGCTGACCTACTTCTTCCAAGGTATGGTCAGTGTTCATGCCAATTCCAAAGCGCATGCGCAATACGCGTTCTTCGCGCGCAGTCAGGCTAGCCAGAACCCGGGTTGTGGTCTCGCTTAGATTACCATGAATAGCCGCATCTAGAGGCTGAATAGCATTTTTATCCTCGATAAAATCACCCAAGTGGCTGTCTTCCTCATCACCGATAGGCGTTTCCAGACTAATGGGTTCTTTCGCGATTTTTAGAACTTTACGAACTTTCTCCAGTGGCATCTGAAGTTTTTCAGCCAATTCTTCCGGCGTCGGCTCTCGACCGATTTCATGCAACATCTGGCGCGAGGTGCGTACCAATTTATTTATAGTCTCGATCATGTGAACGGGGATACGAATGGTGCGGGCTTGGTCTGCTATAGAACGCGTAATCGCTTGTCTGATCCACCATGTTGCATAGGTCGAGAATTTATAACCACGACGGTATTCAAATTTATCCACCGCCTTCATCAAACCGATGTTACCTTCTTGAATAAGGTCTAAAAACTGTAAACCGCGGTTAGTATACTTTTTAGCAATCGAAATCACGAGGCGTAGATTAGCCTCAATCATTTCTTTCTTAGCCCGGCTGGCCTCACGCTCTCCCTTCTGCATGGTACCACAGATACGGCGAAATTCGCCGATAGATAAGCCTGTCTCATCAGCCAATGCAGAAATTTGCGCGCGAATACCATCGATTTGATCTACATACTTAACTGCAAAGTCTTTCCATCCCTTACCAGGTAACAACGCCACCCGATCCAGCCAGTTTGGATCAAGTTCACTGCCATAATAATTTTGCAGAAATTCCTCGCGTTTCACCCTGCACTTCAATGCAAACCGCAACAACTGGCCTTCCAGCTGGAGTAACATGCGACTAAGGCCGTTCATCTGTTCAACCATAGACTCAATACGCGCATTGTTCAGGTGCACCAAATCCATGAGTGTCATAAGCTCAGCTTTTAGCTTCTGGAAACGCCTTTCAACCGCCTTATTAACCTCTTCTCCTTCTTGCATGCTGGCGAGTCGAGCATCCTGCACCTTCTTCATCTTATTGTAAGTCGAGGCAATTTTTTCAAATGCCTTCAATACTTGTGGCATTAATGAAGATTCCATCGCTGCCAGCGAGACGGCACCCTCTTCATCGTCTTCGTCATTATTATCGTTCGAAGCTAGTTTATCTCCCGCACTTCTGTCTCGAATATCCCCATTTATAGTTGTTTCTTCAGCCTCGCCACTTTGATCACTGTCCGCCGGCTCCGAAACTACATCTTCGTCGAGTTCTTTGTCTGATGCAGTATCCGATGCCCCGGCGCCGTAGGTTGCATCTAAATCAATGATATCGCGCAGCAGCATCTTTCCATCCTGCAAAGCATCATGCCACATTAGTAAAGAGCTAATGGTTATTGGGCTTTCGCAAATACCACCGATCATCATTTGTCTGCCGGCTTCAATCCTTTTGGCTATTGCAATTTCACCCTCGCGCGAGAGTAGCTCCACCGAACCCATTTCGCGCAGATACATGCGCACTGGATCGTCGGTACGGCCAACATCATCTTCGTCGATGTTGCCGCCGCTATAGGCCTCGGCCTTAGTTGATTCTGCGCCAGATTCTGTACTATCGCTGTCGTCTTGCTCTTCGCTTTCAACAACATTAATGCCCATTTCCGAGAGCATAGACATTGTATCTTCGATTTGCTCCGAGCTCATCTCTTCAGAGGGCAAGGCAGCGTTGAGTTCATTATATGTGATGTAGCCGCGCTCTTTTGCCTTTGCGATCAGTTTCTTTACAGACGCATTAGTAGAATCCAGTAACGGGCTATCACCAGGTGTTGTGCTAGCGCCCTCCTCACGTGTATCATCTTTACGCGCTTTTAAGGATGCCGTAGTCGTTTTAGATTTTTGCGCAACCTTCTTTTTACTGCCTTTATCTATTGCAATTTTAGTAGCTTTCTTTGCGCGTCCGGTGACCTTGGCCTTTGTCTTAGAACTAGGTTGAGTTTTTGGTGATATTTTTACCGCAGGCCTTGCTTTAGCTTTACTAGAAGTCTTGGAAGCCGTTCTTTTTACAGACGTTTTCGTTGCTGATTTGGCCCTGACCTTTGCCTTAGCTTTGGTCTTTGCTGTAAGTTTTGCCTTAGGCTTTACCTTAGGCTTTACCTTAGGCTTTACCTTAGGCTTTACCTTAGGCTTTACCTTAGGCTTTACCTTAGGCTTTGCTTTAGGCTTTGCTTTAGGCTTTACCTTAAGCTTTGCTTTAGGCTTTGCTTTAGGCTTTGCTTTAGGCTTTGCTTTAGGCTTTGCCTTAAGCTTGCTCTTAACTGGCGCCTTCGTTTTTGTCTTTTTTGTTTTCAGTGCCACTTTCTTAGGCTTTCTCTTAGTAGACTTACCTTTGGCGGACGAAGCCTTTACTGACTTTTTGGTCAGTGACTTCTTTCCCGCTTTTTTGCGGTCCGCTTTTACCGCCATAGGCCTTCCCCCAGGTTCACAGCAAAGCCCTTAGGCCCCACCACGTGCTCTATAGTCCGCGCCACCGCCATCGCATAGTGCACGGTCACGTTAATTAATATGTCGATTGGTNTTNNTGACCCCAACCTGCTCGTCGTCTTCATCTCCTGCTGGCCCAACCTGATCTTGTAANGCCTTAAACGCCNCAAATGCCTTTTCCGACGGGTTNTCNGCCAATTCCATCTCTGCCCGCTTCAANTCCGATTCCAGCGCCACNCGCTGACACATANCAAAAGTATGGTCCCAGCCGGCAATTACCTGGTCCATCAAANCCGATGAACGCGCAAAACCCGCNTGAACATAAATATCTGAATTCAATAGATTTTCAAGCTCCTCAGCAAAGCCTTGGCTTTCTAAGTGGGCGTGGAGAACATCAAATTCAAGTTCCGGGTTTTGAGCGATGTGCATTAAGGCTGTTTGTCGGAGTGAGTCAAGGCGCGAGTCGCTCAACGTCATACCTCCCAACCGTTCTTCCACGTGATCAGCTAACGCTGGGTGATTTAGCAGAGTAACAATAAGGATTTGCTCCCTCTTGAGCTGTGCAGCTGCACCGGCTTGACCCATAAACCTTATTGGCACAGGAAAAAAAGACGGCTTTTTCCTTTTAGGTGGCCATGGTGAACCGGTTTCTTTAGCCCTAACAAACTGCTTTTTAGGGCCTGATGTAGCGCGAAAATGCTCAAAAAGCCGGTCTCGTAGCATTCGCCGATATTGATTTCTTACAGTCTCATCACCCACTTGGGACGCCCTTTTCATCGCTGCGCCCTCAAGGCCAGCTCGGCGCTCAGGTGTGTCACCTGGGTGTTCAACCAAAAGTTGACGCCAAATCACTTCTGATAGAGGCAAGGCCTGGGCCAAAAGCTCCTTCATGGCTCTAGAGCCACTACGACGACAAATATCGTCTGGGTCCTCTCCAACAGGCATCATAGTGAAACGCAGCGAAAATCCAGGCTTAAGTATGGATAATGCTCGTTCAGCGACCCGCAAAGCGGCCTTTTGGCCTGCTGCATCTCCATCAAAACATAGAACAGGCTCCCTCGCCGTGCGCCACAACAATTCGATTTGGGCCTCTGTCATAGCTGTCCCAAGTGGCGCGACCGCATTGCGAATCCCAGCCTGGAAAAGGGCAATCACATCCATATAGCCTTCAGCGACAACAATCTCGCTTGCTTCGGCTGCTGGTCCACGCGCCATATGAATTCCGTACAGCATGTGCCCCTTATGGAACAAAGGAGTATCTGCCGAATTCAAGTACTTTGGCTCGCCTGCACCTATAATACGCCCACCGAATGCAACCGGACGGCCTCGCGCATCCATTATAGGAAACACTACCCTACCACGAAAAAAATCGAAGGACTCTCTCCCATCCCTTCCAGGAGATAAAAGTCGTGATTCTAAAAGCACGTCTTCTTTTACTCCACGATCGATCAATGTAGATTTCACAACATTACCGGATGGGGCGTATCCAAGTCTGAACCGCTCTATAGTTTCATTTGTTAAACCTCGGCTTTTCAAGTATTTCAGCCCAGACTTACCTTCCGGAGTACGCAGCGCCTTCTCAAAAATCAGACATGCTGCTTCAACAGCCTCACGCATAACAGTTGCCCGCGCGGCTTCATTTGCCGCCGCAGGCGTCTCCCGTGGCATTTCTAAGCCAGCCTCATCAGCCAGTCGCTCAACAGCTTCCAGGAACGAAAGGTTCTGAGTCTTCATAAGAAATTTAAAAATATCGCCATGTTCGCTACTTGAGAAGCAGTGAAAAAATCCTTTCTCGTCGTTCACCGTAAACGATGGCGTTTTTTCGTTAGAGAATGGGCTTAGCCCGACATACTCTCTGCCGCGGCGGACAAGCTTTACGTGTTTTCCCACCACCGAAGACACCGGCAAACGGGCACGGATTTCATCAAGAAATTGCGGCGGAAACGCCATGATCTGTACCGTCCGCTGCTAAGAGTAAAACACTGATTAACCCAAGTTCTGTTTTACAATACTGGAAGCTTTCGAGAAATCCATGCGGCCAGCGAATTTTTCCTTCAAAAGGCCCATGACCTTACCCATATCCTTAATACTGGCAGCCCCTGCCTCCGCCATTGCAACCTTCACTGCCTCATTAATCTCGTCAGCACTCATCTGCTTGGGCAAAAAACTTTGTATAATGTTGATTTCTTCTCTTTCCTGCTGAGCCAAAGCATCGCGGCCGCCTTGTTCGTAAAGTCCGACACTTTCCCGGCGTTGCTTAACCATAGAGTTCAGCATCTGTAAAATTTCTTCATCGCTGATACCTGTTGTATTACCCTTACTGCGTGCAGCGATGTCTCGGTCTTTCAGTCCTGCCATGATGAGGCGAACCGTAGCAAGTTCTAGCTGTCTTTTGGCGCGAAGGCTGTCTTTCAACGCTTCACTGAATCTGCTGCGCAGCATGGTCTGACCCTAATTCCTAATGCACTAAGTTCGAGGCGCCCACCATATACCAAGTGTCTCAAACAATCTTCAGTTTCAGCACCTACAAAATACGAGTCGCGGACAAATCTAAACTATCTTATTCACTGAGGCTTGGCAAAAGCCCTAGGACCGAAGCTAACGTGCTGAGTTTAAGACTCCAAATCGCTCCGCACGGGTATTGACTTCAAGAGGGTGATTGCTTAAAAACCGCGCCAGTTCGCGGCTTGGGCACCATCCATGACGCCTCCGCCCGCGTCGTCGTACAAGCCAAGAGTCAGTATATAATATGGCGCGTTTTGGGCTGTCAGTTCCAAGGAATTTCGGAAGGGCGGCGAGACCCATTGCGAGCCAAAATTCGAAGCGAGACGAATACTGCAATGCTTCATTTTCACTACTTTTTTAAGAGGTATATCCTTGGGAGGGTTATGACGTGAATACCTCCCTCTCCTCCAGCACCGTAGAAAAGATACCATCCGGTGCAACGGCTGTTTTAGTTTTAGAAGACGGCACTTTTTTTTGGGGGCGGGGAATAGGAACAACAGGTCAAAATGTCGGTGAGGTTGTATTCAATACTTCTATGACTGGTTATCAAGAAGTCTTGACTGATCTTTCCTACGCTGGACAAATCATAACGTTTACATTTCCACATGTCGGCAACGTCGGCACAAATCCCGAGGATTTAGAAAGTATAACCCCAGCAGTGCGCGGATGCATCATTCGCGAAGACATTACCAATCCGTCTAATTATAGAGCCGTCCAGCACCTCGACTCCTGGCTCAAATCGAACAATCTAATTGGGTTGGCGGGTCTCGACACCAGGCGTCTGACCCGACACATTCGTGATGGCAACGCTCCTAGAGGTGTTATCTGCCATGACCCCATAGCTTTAACCGATTTAAAGGCACTTCAAACCAAAGCGCTTAAGTGGCCTGGCCTTAATGGTATGGACCTTGCAAAAGAAGTAACCTGCCATAAGTCCTACGGCTGGACCCAAACCGTCTGGAGTAAAGAACAAGGATTTGGGGATATCGCGGTGAAGAACCTTGCTCCTAAATTCAATGTGGTCGCCGTAGACTATGGTGCCAAGTTAAACATTCTGCGATGCCTTGCTAATTCAGGATGTAAAGTGACCGTCGTTCCCGCAACATCAACTACAGAAGACATTCTGAACCACGATCCTGACGGAGTTTTTTTATCCAATGGCCCCGGCGACCCTGCAGCTACTGGAAAATATGCCGTGCCAGTAATTAAAGATCTTATTGAAATCGCTAAGCCAATCTTCGGCATTTGCCTTGGACACCAGTTACTAGCAATTGCCCTTGGCGCAAAAACCTACAAGCTTGCCCTCGGCCATCGTGGTGCCAATCAACCTGTACAAGATCTAGAAACTGGCAAGGTGGAAATCACGTCGCAGAACCACGGCTTTGCCGTTGATCGCACCTCTATCCCTGAAAATGTTGTGGAAACTCATAAGTCCTTATTTGATGGGGTTGTAGAGGGCATACGAGCTATTAACAAGCCTGCGTTCTCGGTGCAGTACCATCCGGAGGCCTCCCCCGGGCCCCAAGACAGTCACTACCTGTTTAGTCGATTCACCAAGATAATGGCTAACCAAAAAGCTAAATAGGATAAGCGCGCCCCATGCCCAAACGTACTGACATGAACAGCATTCTGATAATCGGCGCGGGACCCATAGTTATAGGTCAAGCCTGCGAGTTTGATTATTCCGGCGCACAGGCCTGTAAGGCCTTACGCGAAGAAGGCTATCGGGTCATCCTAGTCAACTCCAACCCTGCGACGATCATGACTGATCCGGATATGGCCGACGCCACATATATCGAACCCATTACGCCTGAGATGATCACCCGCATAATAGAGAAAGAAAGGCCAGACGCGTTATTGCCCACGATGGGTGGGCAAACCGGCTTGAACGCTGCCATGAAACTAGCGGACGACGGCGTCTTAGATAAGCTGGGCGTAGAAATGATCGCAGCAAAACGTGACGTCATTGCTAAAGCCGAAGATCGCAAACTTTTTCGTGATTCTATGTCAAAAATCGGATTAGAAAGCCCGCGAAGCCGCTTAGTAAATACGATTGAAGGTGCTCACGAAGCCATCAAAGAAATCGGCCTTCCCGCCATCATTCGGCCGTCCTTCACCCTTGGCGGTGAGGGAGGTGGCATCGCCTATAATACCGACGAGTTTCAAACCATAGCTGCATCAGGTATCGCCGCGTCACCTGTCAAAACCATTCTAGTGGAAGAGTCGGTGCTGGGATGGAAAGAATATGAAATGGAAGTTGTTCGTGACAAAGCTGACAACTGCATCATCATTTGTTCCATCGAAAACATGGATCCCATGGGTATACATACTGGCGATTCGATTACTGTTGCGCCAGCGCTGACACTCACCGACAAGGAATATCAGGTAATGCGTAACGCCTCTATCGCTTGTCTGCGGGAGATAGGAGTCGATACAGGCGGGTCCAATGTGCAATTTGCCATCAATCCTAAGGATGGGCGCATGGTGATCATTGAAATGAATCCTCGCGTATCCCGATCTTCGGCTCTCGCCTCTAAGGCGACTGGTTTCCCCATAGCAAAAATCGCAGCAAAACTAGCTGTAGGATATACTCTAGATGAGCTGACCAACGATATTACCAAGGCAACGCCCGCATCATTCGAGCCGACCATCGACTATGTGGTCACAAAAATTCCACGTTTTACATTCGAAAAGTTTCCCGATGCCGATCCGATGCTGAGCACGAGTATGAAATCTGTGGGAGAGGCCATGTCAGTGGGTAGGACTTTTGCTGAAAGCCTACAGAAAGGGCTTAGGTCCATGGAAATAGGTCTTACTGGCCTTAACGAAATGTCGCTAGAGGAAAACGGTAAACCTGCCACAGACGTCGACGCAATCATGGTTGCCTTAGCCAAACCGCTTCCAAACCGTTTCTTACTGGCCGCTCAAGCTATGCGTGTTGGAATCAGCCTCGATGAGATTCAATTAGCAACTAAATTTGACCCTTGGTTTCTGCAACAAATTAAAATTCTGGTAGATACCGAAGAATTGGTGCGAACAAATGGCATTCCCACTGACTCAGAAGGCCTTCTAAAACTAAAGAAACTTGGTTTTTCGGACGCACGACTCGCTGAATTGGTAGGTAAATCCGAAACTGAGGTAACCGAGGCGAGGCACCGTGTTGGTGTAAGGCCCGTTTTCAAGCGCATTGATACATGTGCTGCTGAATTTGCGTCTCCTACACCTTACATGTATTCCTGTTACGAAGGTGACGGCCTAAATACTCCTGAGTGCGAATCCGAACCATCCGATAAGACTAAAATAATCATCCTAGGAGGTGGTCCCAACCGAATCGGCCAGGGAATAGAATTCGACTACTGTTGCGTACATGCTGCTTTCTCTCTAAGGGACGCCAAATACGAAACAATAATGGTCAACTGTAATCCAGAAACAGTCTCCACCGACTACGACACTTCGGATAGACTCTATTTTGAACCACTAACAGCGGAAGACGTTGTCGAACTAATCATTACCGAACAACAGAACGGTAATGTTTTGGGTGTAATTGTTCAGCTTGGCGGGCAAACACCCCTTAAGCTTGCACACGCCCTTGAGGTTGCGGGTATTCCTATCCTGGGCACATCGCCCGATGCTATTGACTTAGCGGAGGATCGTGAACGTTTTCAGATGCTTCTTTCACAGTTAAAGCTATCGCAACCTTCAAACGCTACTGCACGGACAGCTGAAGAAGCCCGCAAGGTGGCCAATCAAATAGGATATCCTGTGGTCATTCGTCCATCCTATGTTCTAGGAGGCCGTGCCATGCAAATTGTGCATGATGAAATGGCCCTGAACAACTACATCCGCTATGCAGTCAAAGTGACTGGTGATAATCCAATTCTTATCGACTCATATTTGTCGGGCGCTGTGGAAGTTGATGTTGATGCGATAGCAGACGGTGAAACTGTTTATATAGCTGGGATCATGGAGCACATTGAGGAAGCTGGGGTTCATTCAGGTGACTCTGCTTGCTCCTTGCCACCGTATTCTCTGAGTTTAGATATCATTGCCGAAATTAAGCGGCAGACTATTCTACAGGCAAAAGCCCTTAAGGTTGTTGGTTTGATGAATGTCCAATATGCGGTGAAGGACGGTCACGTTTACATCCTAGAAGTTAACCCGCGCGCAAGTCGTACTGTTCCCTTCGTAGCAAAAGCAACGGGCGTGCAAGTTTCTAAGATCGCCGCACGTGTCATGGCAGGAGAGAAGCTGGAAAGCTTTGCGCTTAACGATGACTACGAAAGCAAAAACGTTCAGGCTCAACACGTCGCCGTAAAAGAATCTGTCTTTCCATTTAATCGCTTTCCAGGTGTTGATATCGTACTTGGACCAGAAATGAAATCCACAGGAGAAGTGATGGGTCTAGATTGTGATTTTCCACGCGCTTTTGCTAAATCACAGTTGGCAGCTGGCACCAAACTACCTCTGACCGGTACCGCATTTCTCTCTTTGAGGGATGGTGATAAGAGAGCCGCGGAGAATTTAGCACGAGGCCTCATTGATCTTGGCTTCAAAATTATAGCTACGCGCGGCACCTGTAAGGTTCTCGCAGGCCTAGGAATCGAGGTAGAATCTGTCAATAAAGTCGCTGAAGGCAGGCCGCATTGTGTCGATGCAATGATCTCTGGAAATGTCCAGTTGGTGATCAATACGACCGAGGGGGCGCAGTCCCTAAAGGACAGTTTTGCTATACGCCGCACTGCTTTAACCCACAATATCAGCCATTATACGACCCTTGCGGGGGCTGAGGCCTCTGTAGCAGCCATTGGGGCCCTAAAAGACGGGCCCCTTGATGTTGCGCCCCTGCAATCCTATTTTAAGACTCAATAGATATTGTTGAAGGTTCGCTTTGCGGCCCTCGTTCTAACGAACGCGGGCATTTCTGTTGTTAACCTAATGAGGAGCGTCGTGGAAAAAATTCCAATAACGGCGAAAGGGCTGGATCCACTTAAGGATGAGTTGCACCAATTGAAGACGGTGGAACGCCATGCTGTAATTAAGCAAATCGCCGAGGCTCGCGAGCATGGAGATTTGTCTGAAAACGCAGAGTATCACGCTGCNCGTGAACGCCAGAGCTTTATCGAAGGGCGNATCATTGAACTAGAAGATGTGATTAGTCGAGCCGATGTTATCGACGTCAGTAAGCTGAAAGGCAAAATAGTTCGATTTGGCGCTTTTGTAACTGTCGCTGATGTCGATACTGATGAAGAAATNACATANCAAATTGTAGGNGCATACGAAGCTGACCTCAAGAAGAAGAAAATCTCCATCCAATCACCACTAGGCCGTGCTTTGATAGGTAAAACTATAGGCGATGTCGCCGAAGTCATAGCTCCAGGAGGTGGCAAGGCTTATGAAGTTCTTAAAGTGAAATTCAAATAATTTTCGATTCTATGACGTTTCCAAGAATTTTATGGGTCTGCCAATTGGCGCATTCAATAGCTCGTCGTCGCGCATCACGATGTTTCCACGCACGATAGTAGCTTTAGGCCAGCCGGTCACCCTCATGCCATCAAAAGCCGTCCAACCTGACTTACTAGCAATCCATTTATTCGTGATGGTGCGCTCAGCCTTCAAGTCAACGATAGTAAAATCGCCATCGTAACCTTCGATAATCTGCCCCTTATTTTTGACGCCAAATACCCGCTCCGTACCCGAACTGGTTAGCTCCACAAAACGCTGTAAAGTTAAACGGCCTTCATGCACATGATTGAGCATCACAGGCACGAGGGTTTGAGTGCCGGTCAGACCCGAGGGACTGCGTGGATATGGGCGTTCTTTTTCTTCAACAGTATGGGGTGCATGGTCAGAGCCCATACAATCGACAATACCAGCATTGATCCCATTCCACAGAGCTTCGCGATGTCGTTCATCCCTAATAGGTGGATTCATCTGTGCAAGAGTGCCAAGTTTCTCATAACACTCAGGTGCCGCAAGTGTAAGATGTTGGGGTAGCACTTCAACTGTTGCGATATCTTTACAATGCCGAAGTATATCAATCTCTTCCGCTGTTGATATATGTAACACATGAATGCGACGATTATGGGCGCGTGCAAGGCGCAGTAGTCGCTTAGTAGACCGTACTGCAGTTTCCACATCACGCCATTCAGCGTGCATGGCTACGTCTGCCCCGTCCGCAACCATGGAAGCACGTTCTTCAAGGCGCATATTATCTTCACTGTGCACCGTCNCCCGCCGAGTGCCTGAACGCAATACTCGAGAAACATTATAATCGTCAGCTACAAGCAACGTTCCTGTAGAAGCGCCCATAAACATTTTAATACCACAGCAAGCCGGTTGTTTTTCTAGAGTGTCCAACTCATCGGCATTTTCCGGCGATGCTCCGATGTAAAATGCAAAATCGGTCCACGCCCGGCCTTCGGCCCTAGCCACCTTATCGGCCAGCGCCTCTGCCGTAGTGGTAGAAGGACTGGTATTAGGCATTTCAAACACTGATGTGATTCCACCAAGGACGGCACCACGCGTGCCAGATTCTAGATCCTCTTTATGGGTATTGCCTGGCTCGCGAAAGTGNACCTGNTCGTCTATNCAGCCTGGCAGAACNGTCAAATGNCTAGCGTCAAATCGTNNCTNGGCTAACTGCNGANTNCAAATCTCCNATCGCAGCAATACNCCCGGAGCGAACNCCAACATCAACCTCGACTGNTCCACCCGGTGTGAATACTGCNCCGCCTTGAATAATNAGATCAAAAGTATTGCTCACAAAAATATTCCAATAATTTTTTATTTAGACCGATAGAGTTTCAAAAACGTCGCCCTCCGGAATAAGTCCCAGAATATGGCGTCGATGCCACAATGCATAGAACAACAAAACCCAAGCAGCCTGTCCGCTCATTTTGTTCACGCCACTAAATAATGCCTCAACCTTGCCCGGTATGCACATCTCGGCGATACCTTCTTGACGTGCAACGAGAGGACCAAGGCGTAATCTTTCGGCCGCAATCCAGTCGGCAACCGGTACAGTAAACCCACGCTTACGACCAAATGATGCCGCGGCAGGAAAATTAACAGCCAACCACTGGCGAACGATCCACTTGCCGAGTCCACCCCGTATCTTCTGGTCGGCAGAAAGTGAAAATGCAAATTTCGTAACACGTTTATCAAGAAAAGGAACACGTCCCTCAACTCCAAAGGCCATTAAGCAGCGGTCCAATTTAATCAAAAGGTCATTGGGTAGCCAGCCCGCGCAATCAACCGCTTGCCGGAAACATAAAACTGCATTTTTATTATCTAATTGTTTTTTCTGGGCCTGCAAAACAGCGTATTCGAGCGTGTTTAACCCCTTGCGCCAAGTCCCTGGCATAGCACGTAAAACACCAGATTCAGCTAAAATAGATCTCCGGAATGGTAGTTTTGCAAACGGCCAGGGGCGCAATGCCGCTCGGTAACGACCATAACCTGCGAAAACTTCATCTCCACCCTCGCCCGTAAGCACAACTTTCACATCATTTGCTGCGCGCCTTGCCAACAAATATGTAGGAATAATAGCGTAATCGGGTGTCGGATCGTCCACAACCGCTGCTATATCCGGCAGTGTTTGCCAAAAATCATCAGCGGAAATCTCGACTTCTACATGATGCGCACCGGCAGATTGGGCCATACCTCGCGCCGATTCTCGCTCATCATATGCATCTGTGCCAGGAAATGCAGCGGTATAAGCTAGCACCGGGGCATCATTCAGTTGCGCCATCATCGCCAGCACTGCAGCTGAATCAATTCCCCCCGATAAAAACATGCCGTATGGCACATCTGAGCGTTGATGAACGGCAACCGACTCGCGCCAAACATGATCAAATTCCGACAAAGAATTACTATCAGAGCGGGTAATGACATCCGTACAAAGTACATTAGAGTGCTTCAGCTGTGCGGTGATACGACCATTTTGCACCACCAAAGTCTCACCCGGATTAAGCCTTTTAATGTTTTCAAAAACTGTGCTCGTTCCAGTTGAAAATTGTAACGCCAATGTTTCATCTCGAACAGATACATTTAGCGATGACGCAACCAGTTCTGCTGCTATCAAGGCCTGTGGCTCCGATGCAAAGGAAAAACTAGCTTCCGTTTCAGCGTAATAAAGCGGCTTAATACCAAAAGGGTCACGAGCGAGAATCAATTTTTTCTCTTCTGGGTCGTGCACCGCCAGTGCATACATTCCTCGCAAACTATCGGCAAAGTCCTGGCCACGAGCCTGGTATAAATGCAACGCACTCTCGCAATCAGATTGCGTCATGAAGCCAGCGGTAGAAAACTTACACCGCAAATCAGGATCGTTATAAATTTCACCGTTAGCGATCAGCGCTGTGCCATCAGGTAAAACAAATGGTTGGCCCCCGCCCTCAACATCAACTATGGAGAGACGAGTATGAACTAGGCCAACGTCACCCCGATGCAATTCGGTCCTGTCATCTGGACCGCGGTGAGATAAAGCGTCCCCGAGTTTTTTTAAAATACCTGCCGACAGTTGCCGGCCGTCGCGCATCATGACGCCGGAAATCCCGCACATAGCTACGCCCTAACCGTTTATTTTCGGCGAGCACTCAAACGCCGTCTTCTCGAAAATACCACATACTATGGCTCGATTGTGATCGTAGCAAAGGTCTCGGCGATAAACAAAGATATCCGTACCAAGAAATGAGCGATCGACCATACTCCAATTTGCAGCCTTAATTGGCGACCGCCGCCAAGAGCCCTCTAAATGACGCTTCCACATTCTCCATCTCGAGGTCACTTATCTTCGGATTATCGGCATCTGCCCTAACGAAGCCACAATTTTCGCCATAAGGGGCATAGCAAACCGGATCGGTAGGACCGAAAACAGCTAAGGTCGTTAGGTTAGCGGCAGCAGCTAGATGACTGAGGCCAGAGTCATTTCCAATAAATGCACTACACCTCTTCAAGGCCGAATATACGGTCAAAAGATCCATCTGCCCGAACATAAAGATAGGCTTGTAATCATTCAATGCTTCAAGGATTGGGCCTGCTCCCTCCGCATCGTCATGATCGCCAAAAACAGCAACACGCCAACCGTCGCAGAGCCCACCTGCACCCAGCAAACGCCTCGCAAGCGCTATAAAACGCTCCAAAGGCCAGGTTTTATTCTTATCAGCAGCCATGGGCGCCAGGGCAAGTACAGGGCTACCCTCAGGAATGAGGCGTATTGATGCTTCCTCATTTTTCGGCATGGTATATAGGAAAGGTATTGCCGGCTCCACCAAACCCAAAACAGAGGACAGAAGACTAATACGGTGGATTTTATTATCTGTGACCCCAAGGACAGCACGCTTGCGAGATCGAATAAAATATGACACCAGCGAGCGTCGCAAATCTACCACAAGGTCCCACTTGACAGCGCGTACCGTACGCCAGAGTGAGAACCAATGGCCATCAAAAGGCTGCTTATTCATAACAATAACATCATCAAGACGAGGCACAGCATCAAAAAGGGATGCAGCTAACGGTCCACATGCAACAGTAAAGCGAGCATCAGGATAGCGATCAATTAGGTGCTTTAAAACACCAGATGAAAGTACTGCATCGCCAATTCGCGTGTAAGTAATGAAAAGTATTTTCACAACGCTTTAAACCACTGTATCCTATAGTTGGGATATAAAGGCTGTGAGCTCGTTCACAGCTAAAGGCCATGTGCTGCGACGCTCAGGTGCACCGGCCGCATCACTAAGACTCTTAAAAACATTATTATCTTTTAGGATTTGCAAAGTTACATTTGCAAATGCTTCCGCATCCGGTACGACGTACCCTGATTCACCATTCGCAATACGCTCATCTACGCCACCCAAACGGCGAGCAACAGCGGGTAGACCTGCTGCCTGTGATTCTGCAAGGGTCCAGCAAGCAAAGTCTTGGGGGTGGCCAGGGTAAAGGTGGACCCGTGAGGTGCGGTAGACATCGGCCATACCTTCATCGTTGCGCGGGTCTACAACAACTACATTTGCCTCCGCTGCCGATTTTACTTTCTCGAATACTGGTACAATTGCTTCCGGCACATCATCGGTGCGGATGCCTCTAGATAAGACTGCCGAATAAATACATAAACGTGCTTCCGGTAAACGAGGATGGATCAACCGTCCCCAAATATCAACAAGCCAATCAAGTCCTTGTAGTGGATGTGTGGTTACGATTGCATGAGGTTTTGGAGCTTCATCTCGAACGGCCTGTTTCATGGCCCTTTCGGCATAGACTAGTTCTTCCGGAGATAGATCGGATGTATCGATAGTAGTTTCATAATACGCGTTACGCACGCCCGGGCGCACAGTTACTAATTTAAGGTTTCCTTTGTAACCCTGCGCTTGCGCCGAACTCATAAACATCAACGAAGGCTCCAAAGAGTCCCAAAGCTCTTCATTGGCTGATGCACTGAGATAGCCAGGCGCTCCCATAACCCACAGTATTCTATTACCAACATTTCTGATTTTGCCGAGTAGCGAGGGTTTGCGCACAGCGATGAGCACATCTGCCGTACGCGGCACGGCAGAGTCATTCAAAGGCACCCAGTACGCGCCGTCCGCCATATGCGCATACGGAGTACGATTCACCACGGTTACATCATGCTGAGCCTGAGATAGCGCTGCAGCCAGACTGGCAACAGCCTTTTCCGGGCCACCTAATGGCCGCCGCATCGAAGTATAGCCGTCATAGGGGACGGACTCATCAATAAAAACAAAGCGCATACGGGCCTTATACTCCTGCTGCACCATACACGAAAGGGGTCCTATGCCTTGCCGCAAAGACACAGCGTGCTAAATAAACAGGGATAAGGGAAAATAAGGACTCTCATATGGCATTCTACACCTTCTTGCCGCATCGCGGGCTAATGACCGTGAAAGGCATTGACCGTTTCAACTTTTTACAGGGGTTGATTTCCAACGATATGAGAAAAGTTGAAGCCGGTGAAGTTGTGTGGGCGGCATTACTAAGCCCGCAGGGCAAATTCCTCCATGACTTTTTTATATTTTCTATGAAGGACGTGATCTATCTGGACTGTGAATATGACCGTCGTGACGATTTGCTTGCACTCCTTTTACGCTACAAACTGCGTGCGAAGGTGACGCTAGACACCAAATGTATTTTAGAAACCGGTGTAGCATGGGGTAATTCTGTGGATGTAGCACTAAGGTTACCTAGGATCACAAACGCGCCTTCTGCCATACAAGGTGGTTTTATTTATCGTGATCCACGCTTGCCGGCTGCAGGCTTACGTTGGGCATTACCGAAGGACACAGCAAAAAAAACTCTTGGGGAATCGGGACTAATAGCTTCTGAACCCCAGATTTTCGATTTACATCGTTTCTCCCTTGGCCTACCTGACGGAAGCCGTGACATGGAAATTGAAAAAGCTTTGTTATTGGAAAATGGTTTCGAGGAACTACACGGTATCGACTTTCAAAAAGGTTGCTACATGGGGCAAGAGCTAACCGCTCGCACTCATTATCGTGCCCTCATCAAAAAACGTTTAATGCCAGTAACCATTGACGGCCCTGCACCACTACCAGGTACCCCCCTCAAGGCTGACGGAATAGATGCTGGTGAAATGAAAAGCTCTCAGAATGGTCACGGGCTCGCTTTAGTAAGGCTAGCGGTTTGGAGGAAAGCAATCGACGGCGTATTAGACGCTGGTGGAACTAAAATAAAGCCGTTTATTCCAGAGTGGATGAACCTACCCAACGATAACAAGAACGATGCGGCCCAGACTTGACGCCAAGCTAAGTATGACTGGTGAATAGTAATAGGGCCTTCATTAAGTTATTAAGGCCAGCAGCTAGAAAGCCATGGACTGTGACCTGTGAACATATAAAAAAGCGCATATGGAAAACCAGTATTCTTGCTTTGTTAATAGGGCTTCTAACTGCATGCGGCCTCGACGCACAATTTAGCGAATATGAGGACGTTCCCCGTTACTTCAATATCCCATATGTGAGCACGCCCCCTGAGGTCGTCACCGCCATGCTAGAGCTAGCAGATGCTAAACCTGGTGATATCGTCTACGACCTAGGATCAGGCGATGGACGCATTCCTATATCAGCAGTGCTTGACTTCGATGCGGATAAAGCCGTGGGGATCGAGATTAATCCAGATTTGGTTAGTAAAGCCAAATCCAATGCCTCCAAAGCCGGCGTTAGCGACCGCGTTAAGTTCAAAACGGGAGATATCTACGCAGAAAACTACAGTGAGGCCACTATCGTCACCTTATATTTAGCGGAAGATGCCAATAAGGTTTTGCTCCAGCGCCTTAAAGCCCAGCTTGCTTTAGGTGCTCGCATTGTCTCACATCAGTTCAAAATGGGAGATTGGGAGCCAGAGAAAACACTGCGAGTGGGTGATCGGTCTGTCTACCTTTGGGTAATTAAAAATGAACCCACTGATCGCTTAATGTCTTTCTGCCAATACCGCCTGCGCTGCAGCTAAGCGAGCAATAGGGACACGGTATGGAGAACAAGATACATAGTCCAATCCCACATCGTGACAGAAGTGAATGGACTCTGGATCGCCGCCGTGCTCACCACAGATTCCCATCTTCAGCCCTTTACGCACTTTACGACCACGCTCCACAGCGATGGCCACCAATTCACCAACCCCTGCCTTATCAAGGCTAGCAAAAGGGTCTTTCTCATAAACTCCCTTGCGTCGGTACTCCTCGATGACTGCGGCACAGTCATCACGGGAAAGGCCAAGAGTAGTTTGGGTCAGGTCATTTGTACCAAAGGAGAAGAACTCCGCAGTTTTGGCAATTTCACCCGCCTGCAGAGCAGCGCGCGGCAACTCAATCATAGTACCAACTATATAATTGATCGATATATTTGCCTCTTCAAATACAGACTCCGCGGTATCATCGATCACCTTCTTCGTCAGATCTAATTCCTCACGAGCACCGATCAGTGGAATCATGACTTCTGGAAAAACCTCGTTGCCACTTTTCTTTACCTTCACAGCCGCTTCAAAAATAGCACGTGCCTGTACTTCATAAATTTCCGGATAGGAAATGCCTAACCTCACACCACGATGGCCAAGCATAGGATTTGTCTCATGCAAGCTTGAAAGCATATCGCGCACCGAATCCTCGGAGACACCTGCTTCCTGCGCAACATCCACAATCTCAGAATCCGTCTGGGGGAGGAACTCATGCAAAGGCGGATCGAGAAGTCGGATTGTAACCGGCGAACCTGTCATGACGGTGAAGAGCTCAACAAAGTCAGCACGTTGATGTGGTAATAATTTGTCTAGCGCAGATTTGCGACCACCTGAATCCTTAGCAAGAATCATCTGGCGTATATTGAGAATTCGCGCAGGATCGAAGAACATATGCTCTGTGCGACATAACCCGATTCCTTCTGCCCCAAATTTACGTGCAACCCTCGCTTCATGCGGAGTTTCGGCGTTAACACGTACTTTCAAGCGCCGAATGCTGTCGACCCAACCCATAAGTTCTGCAAAATCACCGGTCAATTCAGGCTGTATAGTTGCTACCTTGCCTACAAACACCTCACCAGTGGACCCATCGAGAGTAATGACATCACCCTCCAACAGAATCTGATCCTGTACACGCGCCGTCTTGGCCTCTAAATCCACTTTAATATCACCCGCCCCACAAACGCAGGGAGTACCCATACCCCGCGCAACAACAGCGGCGTGACTAGTCATACCACCGCGAGTTGTGAGAATTCCCTTGCTAAGGTGCATTCCCCCAATATCCTCTGGGCTAGTTTCACGGCGAACAAGAATGACCTCCTCGCCTCGCTTCACCCAATCTTCCGCACATTCAGCGGTAAAGACTACTCGTCCCGACGCAGCGCCGGGAGAAGCAGGCAAACCTCGAGATAAGATTTGGCGCGGAAATTCAGGATCTAAAGTCGGATGTAAGAGTTGATCTAACTGAGAAGGGTCAATACGGCTGACCGCTTCTTTTTCGCTAATAAGTCCCTCCTTCACCATGTCTACGGCAATCTTAAAACCTGCCAATGCTGTTCGCTTACCAGCTCTGGTTTGCAGTATCCAAAGCATGTTTTTCTCGATAGTAAATTCCATGTCCTGCATGTCGGTGTAGTGGTGCTCCAGCTTATCGCGTACCTTGATCAGCTCCTTGAACAACTTAGGCATAGATTCTTCCATTGCTGGAAGGTCCGACTGCTGTGCTTTTTTACCGTAAGTAGTTATTTGTTGCGGCGTTCGAATACCGGCCACAACATCCTCACCTTGCGCATTCACAAGGTACTCACCGTAAAATCTATTCTCACCAGTGGATGGGTCTCGACTGAAACACACGCCAGTTGCGCAATCATCGCCCATATTTCCAAAAACCATGGCCTGGATGTTAACGGCCGTACCCCAAGTATCAGGGATATCATGGAGTGCTCGATAAGTGATAGCACGGGCATTCATCCAACTACGTAAAACACCACCAATAGCGCCCCAAAGTTGCTCATGAACGTCCTGAGGAAAAGGCGCATCACATTCTTCAGCGATCTTATCTTTGAACGCAGCTACCAAAGCCTTAAGATCATCTGCATCGAGTTCATGGTCATAAGTTACGCCCTTATTTTCCTTTGATATATCTAGAAGCATCTCTAGGTCGTAATCATCAATACCTAGGACTATGGACGAATACATCTGAATGAATCGGCGGTAACTATCATAGGCAAAGCGTTCGTCACCCGACTGAGCAGCTAATCCTTCAACTGTTACATCATTCAGACCAAGGTTAAGAATGGTGTCCATCATTCCAGGCATAGATGCTCGGCTATCAGAGCGCACAGACACCAATAGAGGATTCTTCAAATTACCAAACTTGCGATCAGTGACAGCCTCTACGGAGGCTAAAGCCTCTTCTACTTGTACTTTCAAAGCTTCAGGATAGCTTTTGTCATTCGAGTAGTAATAGGTGCAAACCTCGGTGCTGATGGTGTAGCCGGGCGGCACTGGAATACCAATACTGCTCATCTCAGCTAGATTCGCGCCCTTGCCCCCTAACAAATCACTCATGTCAGAAGCGCCATCGGCCTTGCCGCCACCAAAAGCATAAACCCATTGGGTTCCGGCCACGGCAACGGTTCTGATCCCAGTGGGATATAGATCCGGCCTCAATTCATTGCGTAATACTTTACCCTGAGCTGCCTGCTCCACGGCGATGACTCGCTCGGCAGGCACCCTTTCCCATTGGCTGATAGCCTGAGGTGTAACCTTAATTTTCCGAGCTAGCGCCGCTACACCGCCAGACTCGGCAATAGCTCTTTCAAGAGCCTCATTGCGAGATTTCTCAGACATAAATACCCTTAAGATCAGCAGCCTTACATGTAAGCAATTATTTACTTACATCTGGATAGTAAGATATCCTTACATATAAGGTATTTTCAAGGAAAGCTTAGGATTTTCGGTAATACAATTAAACGCAGCAGCAGAGAATGAAATTTAGGCAGTTTTACTACCCTCGATTTTGGAAAAATCGGCGACACGTCCCATAACAGAAACGATTCGGGTCAGGAGCCGCAAACGGGCCAGCCGCTGGGAAGGGATATTCGTATTTACCGTCACCTTATCGAAAAAGATATCCACAGGCTTACGTAAGGTAGCCAAAGCAACGATGGCGGCAGCAAAATCCTCTTTATCCAACGCTTGCTGCACAAGAATATCAGCAGATTCAATTGATTCTAGTAATGCACCGGCTTCGACCGCGCCTAGATCTTCCACAACAACTTCTCCATCATAAGTAGTGCCATCTTTCTTCTCTTCGATGAGAACGATATTAGCGGAGCGGCGATAAGCCACCAGTAAGTTCGCCCCATCATCACTCCTAAGAAACTTGGCAAGAGAACCCACATGGGCAAGTAAACGCACCAGGTCGTCCTCGCCACCAAGCGAGAACACAGCAGAGACATGATCATGGCGCACACCTCGGTCGCGTAAATGAGACTTGAGGCGATCGGCAAAAAAGTCCATCAGGGATTCGGCAAGATTAGATGAATCAACGTGACCCATATTACGGTAGGCACCCAGAAAGCGCTTAAAAGCCGGCATTAAAGGCAAACGCAACTTATTTTCTAAAATTAGTCGAATAACGCCGAGCGCTGCACGGCGCATAGCATATGGATCCTTAGAGCCAGTGGGTTTTGCATCGATGGCGAAGAAACCTACAAGACTATCAAGTTTGTCAGCAAGCGCAGTGACCACACTAACTGGTGCGGTAGGACACACATCGCTAGGGCCTTGCGGTGAATAGTGATCTGCAATGGCCTCTGCTACAGAATCTTGCTCTTTATCATGAAGTGCATAGTAACGGCCCATGGTACCCTGTAGATCAGGAAACTCACCAACCATACCAGTTGAAAGATCGGCTTTGCACAGCAGGGCCGCTCGCGCAACTTCGGTCTTACCTGCACCAGGCACATAATCAGCTATAAATGCTGAGCATTTGACGATACGATCAACTTTATCGCGAACAGTACCCAATTCGTTTTGAAACACGCGTTCTTCAAGTTTGTTTAGGCGAGAGTCAAGCCTATGCTCACAGTCTTGTTCCCAAAAGAACTTGGCGTCCGATAGACGAGCGCGCAACACACGCTCATTCCCTTCTACAATCGCTTTTCCACCATCCTCGGTGATAATATTAACGACGACCCCAAACCGATTGGCTAACTGGCCATTCTTTTTAGCCAGAGCAAAGTATTTTTGATGCTTACGCATTGCCGAAATCAAAACTTCCGGCGGCACATCCATGAATTCCGCATCAATGGTTCCGAGTAATGGAACGGGCCATTCCACCAAGCCAACGACTTCAGCCAGTAGGCCTGGATCCTCCGTGACCACCAAGCTCTCCTTGTCAGCGAGTTTACACAAGCCCTCTGTGATTATCTCTGACCGCTTTACCTGATCAGCTATGACAAAAGCTTTCTCCAGCTTAGCTTTATAGTTGGCAAAATTTCTGATCTTTATAGCCTTAGGTGCAAGAAAGCGGTGGCCCCTAGTTGTATCGCTTGCTTTCACGCCAGCAAAAACAATCGGCACCACTGTACCGTCTAAAATACATAAAATAGCTTGCAGGGGTCGTACCCAGCGCACTGATTTTTCTCCCCAGCGCATGGACTTAGGCCAGGGTAATTGGGATAGCGCGGTTTCGATTACTCCTTTTAGGACATCAGATGTCGCTCGGCCTTTTCTTTTGGTAACAGCAAAATAGAATTTACCTTTAGGAAGTTCGCGGACCTCAGCGTCTTCGACTTTCTTGAGGCCTGCACCTTTTAAAAAGCCCTGGATAGCACTGTTCGGTGCGCCTATTTGCGGACCTTTACGTTCATCTAAAGTGTCAGGTTGCGAAACTGGCAAACCCCCAACAACAACAGCGATTCGGCGCGGACCAGCTAAAACACCCACTGAACTCGCCTTCAGACCAGTTGCTTCCAGACCCTCGCAAATTAGCCGAGCCAGGTTATCAGCTGCCCTAGTTTGCATACGAGCAGGAATTTCCTCGGAGAGTAGTTCAAGAAGGAGCTCAGCCACAATTCATCCTATCTTTACGTTAGAAGGATTGAGCCAAGTTTCGCAGCAGGATTTAGCGAGAGCTCGTACACGGCCGATATAGGCTGCACGTTCGGTTACGCTAATCACACCGCGCGCATCAAGCAAATTAAATGTATGTGAGGCCTTGATGCACTGGTCATAGGCAGGCACCGCTAATTTTTGATTAAGCAACGCACGACATTCGTTTTCACAGTCAGAAAATTGCCTAAATAGAACGTCTGTGTTGGCATATTCAAAATTATATGCTGAGTATTCAACCTCAGCACGATGAAATATATCACCATATTTAACGCCATGATCGTTAAAATCTAAGTCATAGACATTTTCAATACCCTGCACATACATGGCCAAGCGCTCTATGCCATACGTGAGCTCAACTGCCACAGGATTACATTCTAAACCACCGACCTGCTGAAAGTAGGTGAACTGGGTAACCTCCATACCGTCGCACCATACCTCCCAGCCAAGTCCCCAGGCACCAAGGGTAGGGCTTTCCCAATCGTCCTCAACAAAACGGATATCATGGGCCATTGGGTCTATACCAATCGCCCGTAAGCTTTCTAGATAAAGTCCCTGGGGATCCGCCGGCGAGGGCTTCAAGATAACTTGATACTGATAGTAGTGCTGTAAGCGATTTGGATTCTTACCATATCGACCGTCGGTAGGTCGGCGCGAAGGTTGCACATACGCTGCATTCCAAGGCTCAGGGCCCAGCGCACGCAAGGTAGTTGCTGGGTGGAAGGTGCCTGCTCCCATTTCCATATCATATGGCTGAAGGATCACGCATCCATGCCCTGCCCAAAAATCCTGAAGCATCAAAATAAGTGCCTGGAAGCTGGGCGCCTTCGCTTCCACTAAAGCAGTATGCTTTGTCTTCATCCTTGGGTTGGCTTTCGCCTTAATCTTCTCTTTTAATTCGGGTTCGATTTTCTTCACAGCCATATTGGTCACTTTCGGCGGAAGCTATTGGAGCAAATGATCGGAATCAAGATAGGAGATGTAAATCGCCGTATTTTCAGCCCTTTCCATCACAAGAACACGCCGCCCCCGCCGGAATATAAGACCCACATTTTACGCATTGCTCCAGATCCTGCGCCTTGGGTGCCATAGATTTATTCCTTGATGTGGCATGCTTACGCTGGTTTTCTCGTAAAAATTTACCCACATTACCCATGCGCCAGCGGTATTTGAAACCCCAATAGACGATGATAATGACGACAATGGTAAAGAAGATTTTGACGACACTAATCATAGTAAATCCACAATCACAAACCGAAACGAGCCCAAAACGCACGCTCTTCAACAGCAGCGATCAAATCGGAGGCCCATCTTCCCGCTACTGTATCCCCGCCGACTAGGCCGAAAGATACCGAACGGCCGAAATGTCGTGCCAACCAACTCGAAGGCCTACGTATAATTAAAAAACGTACATCGGAACCGTACATACGGCGCATTATCGTTCGCATATCGCCTAGGCCATCGACAAGTCCCAACTCGAGTGCACGCTCGCCGGTCCAAACATCGCCGTTAAACAAAATATCATCAGTGCCAGCCAGTCGATCACCACGCCACTTCCTAACCGCATCGACAAACTGGCGGTGAATGTCAGCCTGAATATCGATCAAGCGTTTTACATCATCAGGATCTTCCGGTTTAAATGGGTCAAGAAGACTTTTGCGATCACCCTGGGCATACACTCGACGTTCGATTCCTAAGCGCTCGATCAGTCCTTGGAACCCAAAGCTAGCCGAAATAACTCCAATAGAGCCGACTATCGACATAGGATCTGCGTAAATTTCATCCGCTGCCAAAGACAACCAATACCCTCCAGATGCCGCAATGTCTTCAGTAAAAGCAAACACGGGCACTTTCTTTTCTTGGGATAGATGACGGATGTAAGCTGTGATTTGCGCAGATTGCACCGGTGAGCCACCTGGTGAATTAATTAGTAAGCAAACCGCGCGCACACGCTTGGAAAATGCTTTTTTAATACTGGGTTCTAGTGCCGCAAGGGTAAGCCCCTGCCTATTGACGACACCTCCACCAATAACGCCATTTAAACGCAGCACAGCAACAACTGGTATCTTGCTATGACCGCCCAGACCATAACGGGCCAAAATATCGTTGATAGCTTCAGGAATATTCATGGGCAAAGAAACTTTTTGATTGACGCTTTTAAATAAAATTCTAAAGGCTTTATCTAAATAGGCAACGGCTGAGCATCTCGCAACACCTGCTCGGCCTCAAGCGTATAACGTCCTTCAGAATCGTGCAGAACAAAACTAGGTTTTAGAGTATCTGGCGACTGACGCCCCTTACCAGCATCTACTATGACGCGTTGAGCAACCTCACCAAACCTTGAGACAATAGGAAATATGTGCACATCACCTGCCTTACCGTGCAAGGCAGCCAGGATATCTGACAAGCGTCCAGCACGGTGAATAATAATAAAACGTCCCTTTAACTTCAGGCAGGCCAGACACGCAGTGATCCAAGAAGCTAGGTCTATATTGCTCTCCATATGCGCCGTTGCTCTAGAAATATTTGATGGCAATCGCCCAGCATTGCTGTAAGGCGGGTTGGTAAGCACAATATCGAATGTGTTTCTCAGCTCTGTGGGAGACATAGCAATATCACCTTCCAAAATATGGGCTCTGTTCTCCAAGTTATTGAGCTCTATTCCAGCACGAGCATATTCTACAATGGCAGGCTGTAATTCCAGACCGGTGCAATTAAGCCCAGGGACTCGCGCAGCAAGACAGAACATCGCCGCCCCACTGCCACATCCAACATCCAAAACCTTTTTTTTGCCCTGCACATTCACAGCAGCAGCCAATAGTATTGGATCAATTGCTGCACGATAGCCATTAACAGGTTGGCGCACAACAACACGGCCGCCAAGCAGCATATCGTCGGTAAAGGGTGAATCAGGTGACATAAGAATTATGAAAGAGGTCTGAGAGGAGCTAGTTCTTCTGGACAAATAGACCCCGCTATACGCCTTGCCGGAGTCAAATCTTCATCAGCCACCATAAGACGACGCGGCGTCACGCCTACGTAAGTGTCAGCCCAAGCACTATCAAATTCAAAAACCTGGATTTCCGCGTCCGAAAGTGCAGCCTTAAGCGCAGAGATTAGTACTAAATTCTCCGAGCGCAGCAATTCGATCATGAAGTCATCCTTATTAAGCCTAATTCTTGCGCCAATCCGCCCTATTGGACTATCAGTTTATCTTGGCTCAGGGTGCCGCTCCCGCATACAATAGCAATTAATGGGGGACCTGACCTATTTTTCACAGATTGTCTCAATATTCCCTGTGATTTATGACGCTCGACCATTGCCCAAAGAAACCTAAATAAGTTCTCTGGCATTCTTAGCTAAAAGGACCAAGACCCTTGGCCACCGTTATTAACCTGGATACCAGTCGCCGCACTAAAACCAAGGCCCTCGATTCTTTAGTCGCATTAGTGGACGAAGACTTAAAAGCGGTCAACCGCACCATCATAGACCGAATGCATAGTCCAGTAACACTGATTCCCCAACTAGCAGGGCATATTGTTAATGCTGGTGGTAAACGCCTACGCCCAGTTCTTACCCTAGCTGCAGCGCATCTATGTGGTTATCAGGGCGAGCGGCACATTAAATTGTCCACTTGTGTTGAATTTATCCATACAGCCACTCTACTGCACGACGATGTAGTGGACGAAAGTGCGTTGCGACGTGGACAGTCAAGCGCTAATTCGATCTGGGGAAACCAGTCCAGTGTTCTGGTCGGTGACTTTCTTTTTAGCCGTGCTTTTGAGCTTATGGTAGAAGATGGATCATTAAAAGTATTACAAATTCTCTCACGCGCATCCTCGGTTATAGCAGAGGGAGAGGTGCACCAGCTTCTAACCACTAACGATACAGAAACTAGCGAGGCTCAGTACCTAGAGGTTATACAGTCAAAGACTGCCGAACTTTTTGCTGCTGCCGCCCGCATTGGCGCTGTCGTAGCTGACCGCCCAGATGTTGAGGAAGAGGCCCTGCGAGTTTACGGCCTAAACCTTGGTATCGCTTTCCAACTCATCGACGACGTCCTAGACTATTCTGCTAGAGAGCACGAACTTGGTAAAACTATAGGTGATGACTTTCGTGAGGGTAAAATTACCTTACCCGTAATACTCGCCTTCCGCCGAGGTAGTGATGAGGAACGAGCGTTTTGGAATAGAACACTGCAAAACTTGGAACAAACCGATGACGATTTGGGCCAAGCTATAGACCTTATGAAAAAGCATGGTAGCGTCGCCGACACTATTAGCCGCGCAGATCACTATGGCGATGTAGCCCGAGATGCTCTCGGTATTTTCCCTGAAAGCGAAATCAAGACAGCTCTTTTAGACATAATCGACTTCTGCATTGATCGAGCGCACTAAGCCCTCGGTTTCCGCTAGGCACGCATGTTTCGGGGCGCTTGCACCCCTCACCCCCATACGGTTATAAGCACGCGTTCCATGAACTTTTGCAGCTGACGGAGTGTAGCTCAGCCCGGTAGAGCACTGCCTTCGGGAGGCAGGGGCCGGAGGTTCAAATCCTCTCACTCCGACCATACAAAGTCCATTTAACTCAGTTGGTTAGGTGGACTTTCTTTTTGAGATCTGGGTTTGGGTATTGCATGGTCACTAAAAGGATACTCTATACATATAAAGCTGGATGTCCCCTTTCTTCGAGAACCTTAACTTGATTGGAAAGTTAATACTCGATCGCAGATATATTTTCAGAGAATAATTGGTGTGCGCTATGGAAAAATTCGGAATTTTTGTAGACGTTCAGAACATTTACTATACGACGAAAGACAGTTTCGGAAAGCAATTTAACTATCGTGCTCTATGGAAATATTTGTCCGACCGTGGACAAATTATGATGGCGGTTGCCTACGCCACTGAGCGTAATGATGAACGCCAACGAAAGTTTCAGAGTGCACTAAGACATATAGGCTTCTCCGTAAAATTAAAACCTTATATCCAGCGAGCAGATGGCTCCACAAAAGGAGATTGGGACGTGGGCATCACTATCGATATGCTCCAAAGCGCTGACGATCTTGATCGTATGTTTCTTCTATCCGGTGACGGTGATTTTGACATCCTACTTCGAACACTGCAGAACGACTACGGAGTTCCAGTAGAAGTTTATGGTGTTCCTGGTTTGACAGCGGACTCGCTGCAGAACGCCTCCTCGAGATTTCATTCAATAACCGAGGCGCTGTTGATCTAGTCATGCTCATTTATCGTTTCTTACTGAGATTTTAAATATAAGTAGTGAAGTGGAGGAATATCCATGAGAATCAATACCTTGATTACTAGCATCTGTTTGTTAGTAGCCTTAACAACTACTTCATTAGTAGCAGCAGACACTACGGAATCTATCGCTGTAATAGGGACCGGCGAAGTCGGCAGCACTTTGGGGAAGCGTTGGGCCGATAAAGGTCATCGTATCATATATGGCTCGCGCATGCCGAAAACAGATCGTGTGGCAAAGCTGGTCAGCGAAACGGGCGGTGGGGCTATAGCTACTACGCCGAGTATAGCCGCACAGCAAGCAGATATCGTGCTACTTGCTGTGCCATGGTCAGCTTACAAGGATACTGTTGAAAGCCTCGGTGACCTTGGTAACAAAGTAATCATCGATCCCATAAACTATTACAAACCGGTCGGCGGCTATCCGGGGCCACTCGACGGTCCATCCATTGCGCAGCAGGTGCAAGCATTGCTACCCGAAGCTAAGGTAGTGAAGGCATTCAACACATTAGGCTCAGAAATCATGGCTGACCCAAAATTAGCAGCTGGGCCTGTGACGATTCCCCTCGCGGGCAATGACCGTGAGGCGAAAGCAAGGATTGCTGCCCTTGCTAGGGACGCGGGTCTTGAGCCAATGGATATGGGCCCATTATCTGTCAGCGTGTTTATTGAGGGTATGCTTGGACTTTACGTTAGTTACCGACAATATAATCCAGGAAAGGGATTTGAGTTTTACTTAAGACCAATGCCCGACATCATTAATTCCGGTAGGTAAACACTTTTGATTCAAATAAATTTTATATCTGGTGGCAATATTGCTAGTCAGTTCCCAATAAACGCTTAAGCATGCGATCAAACCGAGCGCCTGCTAAATGTACTTTATCTAGAACGTCCAGATCTAACTCTCCTTCGGCTTCCACTTCCTCATCTAATTCATCTGTACTATCACTGCCATACCCTAGCTTTTGAACAGTTCCCCTCATACGCCCTGATAGAAAGACGGCCACTGCACGGTAAAATCGCGCAGCAAATCCAATGTCCTCGTTCAGCTTTATTTGGATGACGTCCTTAGGAATTGCCAGAACAGTCGAGGGCTCTACTGCAGTTACCGAGGCTGAAGCTGGCCGCGAATCAATCAGAGACATCTCCCCGACAATTTCGCCCGCCCCCAGCCGTGCCAACTCACCAAGGGCTAAGACCGAAACTGAAAGGCTTCCCTCAAGAACAATGAGTACTTCAACACCGGCTTTTCGTTCTTCAATCAGAACTTCACCTGGTTGTACCTTACGTCGCTGTCCGACGTCTGCCAGCCAATTGACATCTTCATCGTCAAGTTGACCCAAGATGTAGAGCACTTTTCTCATTGAGTTTACCCTTGTTATAATTTTTGGGTTTGGGACAACAGTTAAATACTTTGTCGGCGGGCAAAATTAGCAAATTCCCCGTCCTTTGCCATAAGTTCTTCAAACGTACCTTGTTCTATGATCCGGCCAGTGTCCATGACATAAATTCGATCAGCGTTTTGGACTGTGCTCAGTCTATGGGCAATTGCGATTCGCGTTACGGAGAGCTTTTTCAAACTATCCGATACGATTCTCTGAGTTTTGTTATCAAGTGCACTTGTTGCCTCATCAAAAAGTAGTATGCGAGGCTGCCCGACCAGAGCTCGCGCAATCAAAAGTCGCTGGACCTGACCACCGGACAATGACGTTGTTCCTTCAGTAAGAATCGTATGCATACCCATTGGCATGTCCCTAATATCTTGCTCGATACCTGACTGGCGCGCAGCCCTCCATGCATCTTCAGGTGTACAATCAGATGCACCTTGGATGTTTTCAAGAATTGAGCCGGGCATGAGCTTGCCATTCTGAAGTACTACGCCGATCTGCCGGCGGGTGGACTGAAGATCAAGGCCACGAAGGTCTTGTCCATCATAATAAACCCCCCCATTCTCAGGCGTCTCAAATCCCAAAATTAATTTTGTGAGAGTAGTTTTCCCGGATCCGGAGGAACCTACAATAGCAACATATTCACCCGGGTCCACATGTAAGGTAACGCCATTCAATATCCTTGGCCCATCCGGCCGATAGCGGAACGTTGCT
>PASS01000051.1 GCA_002712165.1 Fidelibacterota bacterium | reverse complement strand
AGCGACACCACCAAGAGCCTTCATGAATGAGCGGCGATGAACACCTTGCCGCACAGCATCCACAATGCTGTTGTGACCTTCAGGCGTGGACACGTTTTTGTCGGCATCTGTGGTTGGACCAAGGCTAATTTTGTCACCATGATCTGATGTTTGTTTTGAACCGCTATCTGCGGGCATATCCGTACCTCCAATTTTTAAGCACCTACGAAGCGTATATTAGTAGAAGCCTATATTAGTAAACGTCAAAAGCGGACTCTATACTGCTACTCAAAGCTCCGTAACTAATTTCGCATGTTATTTGGCTTATGACCTAGCCTAGTTCATATTTTTTTGTAACATCGAGCGAGGTTTCGCTTACAATTTTGACCATGTATTTTTCTAGAATAGTTCTAAAATAAGGCACTACAATAGCCAACAATTCTGCTAAGTTCATGCTTTGAGACTGATCTTGTCTCATCAAATCAAAAAGTTCCAGCTTTGTTAAACAACTTTAAGTAGAAGTCCTAATTATTACTATAACTACTATAACAAAGGTCCTCCAGGCCTTCTTGAGAAAGCTCAATGCCGATGGTACTTTGCGGGGCGTATGGCTTAGTGAATTCACTCTATGCTTCTGGACACTTTTCTTGCTGTGGGTGTCCGGGAAGCGCAGACTGGGTTTTTAAATATTAGCAGACTGGGTTTTTTAATATTAATTGTGTAAATGAGGTGCCTAAATGCCCAGTTGCCAATATCGCGAATTATCTTGAGTGGTTGGGAGATTTTTAAATGTTACGGTTAAGCGGTGCCAGTATGTCCAAAGTGTTGAGATTGCGTAGTCTCAATATTTCCTTAATGGCAATGGCTTTGGCAGGGCTTACGCTGCAGTCTGCCACTGCTGAAGAATCGAAAAGTTTTGTTGTGTCGTGGTTCACGCCGGCCAGCTATTCAACCGATGATGACTGTCCCGGCCGCAATCCTAGCATTGACGGTATTTATCGCCATGCTATCAAGCAGATGGGGCTTTCGCCCGACGAAGAAGAGCGACTTTTCGCAAAATTTGATGGGACTACTGGCGGTGATGAGGCCGGTGAAATTATCATCAATAGAGCGCGCATAGATGGCGTGCCCGCAAATGCTTATGCAAACCCGATGGCTGCTCCTGATCCGAATATGCTAACTGTTACGGGGCCATGGGCAATTGGCTTTGATCTCGACGGCAAGGGAGCGGATGATCCAAACACCTTTAAAGACCCATTTACCAATGAGCATGGTATAGACAACGAATTTTTTCGAGCTATGGGCTGTCACACGGGTCAGCGCGCTTATTGGCCGCATCGTGTTCTGCAAGGTGGCGAGTATCAATGGGACACAATTCGACTATCCCAACCAGCTTGGTTAATCACTATTGTTGGTGAAGATTTAGAGCGTGATGGAGACGTGATTGTGACATTCGACCGAGCCCTTGAATCAACAAAGTGGGATGCTCAGTCAAATACACGAGCGGATATGACCTATAGGATTGATCCAAACCCAAGGTCGAGAAACGTCTTTAAAGCCAGGTTAGAAGATGGCGTTGTGAAGAGCACGGAGTCAGCTAATTTTAATATGGTGGCTGACCCTTACTACATTCAGGAATTCAGGTTTCGGGATGCGCAGATTCGACTTAATTTAATGCCGGACGGAAAGATTGATGGATTCGTCGGTGGATATCAGCCTTTTGTAGACCCTTATTGGGGTGTTGCGAATGGTGGCTTGGCTTTGGAGTGCTGCGCGGGCATCGACTTTATCGGGATGTACCACACGTTGCGGAAGTTGGCTGATGCGTATCCTGATCCCAACACGGGTCAGAACACCCATATCTCTACGACTTATCGTGTTGAGGCTGTTCCTGCATTTGTTGTGCACCACGAGGATATGACAGCGAAAGCTGACGATGAAGTTAAATTAGTGCAGACGCGTTAGAGAGGTAGGAGCGTGGTTAGTAAAGCTAAAGACCCAGTGATGATGAATATTGCCAGACCTAAATGTCTAAAGACATTAAGCATCATTACATCTTGTTTGTTCGCGGCAATGGCAATGTTTGCTGCAGATTTATCGATGGCTGCTGACGAGCCGCTTTCTTCTGGCGGTGAGCCGGTAGTGCGCCGCTTGCTGCCCGACCAATACAGAAACATTGTCGCAGATGTTTTTGGTTCTGATATTGAAATTGGTGGCCGCTTTGAGCCAGATATGCGCAAGGAAGGGCTATTGGCGGTCGGAGCATCTAAGATCAGTGTTACAGGCAGTGGGTTGGCGCAGTACGATGCCATAGCCCGAGGTGTTGCGGAGCAAGCGGTCGATAAACGGCATCGTGACTTGCTTATGCCTTGCAAGCCTGCATCTCTGAGCGAGTTTGATGAGGTGTGTGCACGCACGGCACTAGGAAGGGCTGGTCTGCATTTGTACCGCAGGCCTCTTACTGATGAAGAGCTAGACCTGCGCGTTAATGCTGCATTTGAGGCAACGGAGATTCTTGGAGACTTTTACCAAGGCTTTGCTCTTAGTCTGGGTGGAATGCTCAGCTCACCCCAGTTCCTCTTTCGCACAGAAAGACCAGAGCCAGATCCAGATCATCCTGGCCACTATAGGCTTGATGCATATTCTAAAGCGGAACGGCTCAGCTTTTTCTTATGGAACACGTCGCCGGACACAGAGCTTTTGGAAGCTGCTGCAAGCGGCCAGCTGCATACCGAAAAGGGACTGTTAGAGCAGGCAAATAGACTGTTAGCTTCTTCTAGAGTAGAGGATGGTGTGCGCGCATTTTTTGAAGATATGCTTCATTTTGATCGATTTGCGACATTCTCCAAAGATGCAGCGATTTATCCAAAATTCACTACCGACGTGACGGAAGCCTCAGGTGAGCAAACATTACGGACAATTGTTGATGTGCTGCTTACAGAAAATGGTGACTACCGAGATTTATTTACGACACCTAAGACCTTCATGAATCCTTTAATGGGATCGGTGTACGGTGTTCCTGTTCCTAAAATTACGGCCAACGGTGCTCCTGATCCATGGGTGCCTTATACCTATTCAGAGAATGACCCTCGAGCAGCAGGTATTCTTATGCACGCAAGCTTCACTGCACTGCATTCGCATCCTGGTCGTACCTCTCCTACTTTGAGGGGCAAGGCGATACGGGAAATTCTGATGTGTCAGCATGTGCCTGATCCACCGGGCGAAGTTGAGTTTACCGTTGTCCAAGACACAGATAACCCTGTTTACAAAACAGCGCGATCACGTCTGCAAGCGCATGCCACCGAGCCTATGTGCACCGGTTGCCACAAGATTACTGATCCTATGGGTCTGGCAATGGAGAATTTCGATGCTGCTGCAGGTTTTCGTACCACTGAAAATGGTGAAGTCATTGATACAAGTGGCTCATTAGACGGACGGGAGTTCGCAAATGCGGTAGAGCTCGGTCAGGTTATTGCCGACCATCCGGCAACCACAGATTGCCTTGTAAACAGAGTCTATGCATATGCTGCCGGTCGTGCTCCGGCCAAGGGTGAAGAGGTCTGGATGAAGTACCTTAAGGACACATTTATTGAAAAAGGGCACAGATTTCCAGATTTGATGCGCACCATAGTAACGAGCGCTGCATTTTATCGAGTGGCTGAATCTCAGAGCCAAGAGGCAAATGCAGTAATGGGCGATTCGGCGGAAAGTTTAAATTAAATTAAAGTTAAAGGTTGCTAAGGAGAACACGAATGGATGCTTTAGAAAGGCTAGCGAGTCGAAGGAGAGTTTTGCGTGGTGCGCTCGGCGGTGGAGCGGTGACACTTGGGCTTCCTTTTCTAAACTGTTTCTTGAATGAAAACGGAACTGCTTTGGCTGCAACAGGGCAAGCATTGCCATCTTGTTTCGGCACTTGGTTTCAAGGTCTTGGCCTGAGCCCTGGATTTTGGGAACCGAAAGAGGCGGGTGTTATTCGTGAAATGCCCATGCAACTCAAACCGCTTGAGGCTTTTAAGGACAAGATCAATGTTTACAGCGGTATGCGTGTATTTCTAGATGCTCATCCACCTAAGGTCCATCAGACTGGTGCTGTCGCTGTTATGGGTGGTGGAATTCCAGACAGCGACAATGGGGCTTTCCCCAGTATCGATACGTTAATTGCAAGCCACATTGGCCAGCGCACACGTTTTCGCTCATTAGAAGTTTCTTGCAACGGACAGCGGATGTCATATAGCCGGAAGAGCGCGAGTGCATCAAACCCGGCAGAAACGTCTCCGATGGCGCTTTATCAGCGTATTTTTGGGCCAGATTTTCAAGATCCTAACGCTGCCGAATTTACTCCAGATCCAAAAACCATGGCCCGTAAAAGCGTTTTGTCAGCTTTCGGTGAGGAGCGCCAAGGTCTGTTGCGTGATCTGGGTGCAGAAGACCGATCGCGTCTGGATGAATACTTCACAGCCCTTAGGGAGCTGGAGAACCAGATGGTTCTGGAACTGCAGAGGCCGGCCCCACTTGAAGCATGTTCAGCTCCTGAAAATTCTGAGGAAGGCGAGCATAGCATGGTTATCGAACATGCTTCCGCTGATAATCGTTTGTTCTCTAAGCTCTTGGCCCATGCAATAGCGTGCGGTCAAACACGTGTTATCAATATTGTCTTCGATAGCGCGGGTGGGAATTTGCGCACCGCGGGTAGCCCAGTGACATTCCATATTCATACCCACGAAGAACCAGTTGACCCTGAAATTGGATTACAGCGTCAAGTGGCCTGGTTCCAAGAGCAATGCATGATGGCTCTTAACGATACTTTATCGGCTTTGGATAGCATTCGTGAAGGTGATGGCACGGTATTGGACCGCATTGTCATGATGTATGGCACCGACACTGGTTTCGCGAAATTCCACTCTGTCGAGAATATGCCGATGTTCACATACGGTGGAGCAGGTGGGCGGCTGAAGACTGGCATTCACGTTCCGGCTGGCGGTGACACCACTAGTCGCGTCGGCTTGACAATTATGCAAGCTCTAGGGTTGCCAGTAAGTCGTTGGGGCACCGAGTCCAACGATACCTCGCGTACTATTACAGAGGTCATGGCTTAACTCGATTTCCAGTTAAGGCTTAAGTGCACAAGTTTGTTCCTGGTATATTTGCGGCTAGGGACACGTCCAGTGGGAGAGGGTAAATATGCGTCTAAATACATCTTCATGGGTTGCTACTGTTGTAGCGGCGAGCTTATTGGCAGGGTGCGCTTCAATAGGCGAATATGTGAATGATGTAGATGGTTCGCAAAATTTATCTATTGCAGTGCCAATTGCTACCCCTCCAGGTGTGACCGTTCAACTTGCTGGTCATACTGGTTTTACTCTGATTATCGGTTACGCTATTGGTAAGGGGTTCAATCAGGTATGGGCTTATGCCAATTCCGAAGGCATGACGCTTTACACAACAGCGATGGATGAAGAGCCAGGTGTTTCATCCTGCTTTGGCGACTGCGCAAAGCAGTTTCCACCCTTCATTGCACCAGCGGGTGCAAATCCAGAGGGTAGTTGGTCTTTGATCACCCGCGATGATGGAACCAAGCAGTGGGCAGTACACGGCAAGCCCCTCTACACTTTCTTTAAGGACGAAGCAATTGCTGATGATTACGGAAAGAATATCGATGGTGTGTGGAGTATAGCCGAGTTTGCCCCGTCGGCTGGAATAGCGGTCCCGCCCGGCTTTGATATAAAATCAATCCCTGACGCGAACGGTCACGCCTTAGTCGATTTGAAGGGCATGGCGCTTTATGCCTTAGATATAGAAGCTCAGCGGCGCAAGGCTTCCTGTGATGTGGTTGTCGACCCTTGTAATGGTTCATGGACGCCCTACGCAGCCCCTGTATTAGCAACCCCTAGTGGGGACTTTTCTACCGTCAGACGCAGCGATGGTATATTACAGTGGGCCTATAAAGGCCGGCCCCTTTTTACTTATAACCGAGATCTAGAGACCGGCTTTGCCACAGGCATGGACATTGATGATAACGTGAGAATAGCTACAGTGGTGCGTTATTTTAAACCACAAAATGTCACGTTTCAGAAAACGCCAGGCCAAGGCATCGTATTGGCCGACGAAAGCGGACTGACTTTATATCGTCGTGATGCTTACGTATATCAGCTCGGCGGCCATGGTCTTCGCCGTGGCATCGAGCCGCGATCAAATGTTGGGCGTGATATAGGAACCACTGCGGCAGGCTGCGACGCGAGTTGTCAGGAAGTCTGGAAACCCTTTGAAGCCCCTGCTGATGCCAAACCGTCTGGACTTTGGGACATCCTGACGCGCGAGGACGGAACAAAACAATGGGCTTATAAAAGCTACGCTCTTTATCGTTTTGAGGGTGATACTGAGCCTGGGCAACTATTGGGTAATGATTATTACGATTTCACAATTAGTGACAATCCTCAGGTTGCCTCAACTCGTCCAAGTCGCATGACCGCCGCTGGCGCTCACTACTGGATATACGCCTATCCTTGATGCCTTTTCAAAACCCCTGCGTTGTTGTGATCCTGGAACCAAAGGTTTCGCAGCGGTATTGGTGTGCTTTACGATTCTAATCACTTTAGGCGCGCGCGTCTGGATGTCTCCAGCGCTAGCCGACCCTGCCCAAGATCTTGCAATAGGCTATGATGCGTATCAGCGCATGGACCTTGCTGAAGCCTTAGCCCAGTTTCAAAAAGCTGCTGAAGATGGAAATGTGACAGCACAAGATAGCCTAGGCGTGATGTATGCTAACGGTGAAGGTGTGCCGCGCAATTATGCTTTGGCGCTAATGTGGTTCGAAATCGCATCAGAAAATGTGCCCGAGACGGATATTTCATGGCGTGCGCGTTTGGCTGAATTTAAATCTCAGGTTGCTTTACACCTCACGCCCGACGAAGTATTCGAGGCTCGCCGGCGTGCACAGGAGTGGAAATCGAAGCGCTAATAAAAGGTGAAAGCATGACATTTCAATACATATCGCCGTGGATGAATGAAGAGCTGAACATACTCAGGTTGTCAGCGCGAAAATTTCTGCAAAAAGAATTTACGCCATACCTTGAGAGTTGGATCGAACAAAAATACGTTGATAAGGCTGCGTGGCTAAAGGCGGGCTCTGCTGGTCTATTGTGCGCAAGTATCCCTGATCAATACGGCGGTGGCGGCGGAACCATTGCTCACGAAACCGTGATCCTTGAAGAATTAGAAGGCTGTGGTGTAGGCGTCAACTTTGGCAATACCATCCATAGTGGCATCGTTGCTCACTATATTTTGGCTTACGGATCAGAAGACCAGCGCCAGCGATGGCTTCCACAGATGGCATCGGGCGAATTGATTGGTGCACTCGCGATGACCGAGCCGGGCGCCGGGTCGGACTTACAAAACATTCGTATGCGAGCAGCACGCAATGAATCAGGTTATCTTCTCAATGGCCAAAAAACATTCATTACCAACGGGCATATGGCTGGCATTATTGTAGTTGCGGCGAAGGTGAATCTTGATGCCGGAGCAAAGGGCATTTCTCTTTTTGTAGTGGAGACCGAGAATTGTGATGGGTTTCGCCGAGGACGTAACCTGAGAAAAATTGGCATGCATGCGTCTGATACCGCTGAACTTTTTTTCGATAATGTTTACGTTCCGGCTGACAATATTCTAGGTGGAAAAGAAGGTGTTGGGTTTTCTCAAATGATGGCACAACTTCCCATTGAACGGCTTTTGATTGCCATATCTGCCGTTGCTGCTATTGAACGTGCCGTCGAGATTACTAGAGAATATGTGAAAGAACGTGAGGCCTTCGGAAAAAGACTCTTAGACTTTCAGAATACGGGCTTTAAATTAGCGGAACGTGCCACAGAAGCGACTATAGCTCGTGTATTCATAGACTACTGTATTGAACGCGCTATTGCGGGTGATCTTGATGCTGTGACAGCTTCAATGGCTAAGTGGTGGCTGACGGATAAGCAATCCGAAACGGCGGATGTGTGCCTACAGATGTTTGGTGGATACGGTTACATGGAAGAATATCCAATCTCCCAAATGTACGTGGATAGCCGAGTACAACGTATCTATGGTGGGACTAACGAGATTATGAAGATGCTCATTGCTCGCCACCTTTGAGTCGGCTGGTATCAAAAATTGCGTACTAGTTTAAGTGAGATTGTCTTTATTGCTAATAGGACGCTTTTCTGCCTCTAACTGAGCAATACGATGTTGTAGTGTTTCGACTTCTTTTAATAGGTTGCATATTGCACGAGAGGTTGGGTCTGGTAGATCATCGCATGGCGATCCATACGGAACAAAGGTATCGGTCTTGATGGTTTCATGTCCCCCGGTGGCTTGTGCGGGTATACCAACAACGGTGGTGCCGGACGGTACGTCTTTGACTACAACGGCATTCGCGCCCACGCGTGCATTTTGTCCAACTATTATTCCGCCTAAAATTTGTGCGCCGGCCCCAATTATTGCGCCATTTTCTATTGTCGGGTGCCGCTTTTTGCCGGGCTGATTAGTGGCGACAATACCGCCAAGGGTGACTCCGTGGTATAAAGTGACGTTATCTCCTATGGTGGCAGTCTCACCAATGACCACGCCTAGGCCATGGTCAATGAACAATTTTTTTCCAATTATTGCACCCGGATGAATTTCAATCCCTGAAAGCCAACGATTTAATTCGGATATAAACCTGCTAAGGAACAAAAAACCACTGCTCCACAAAGCATGTGCTATGCGGTGCATTGCAACAGCCCGAACGCCGGGATAGAGCAGGGCTATCTCCCATAAAGAACGTGCTGCCGGATCGCGCGCTTTAATGGACTCTAGGGCCGATTTTAAGTCTTCAAACATCTTGTATCTCCATATAGCCGGCGATGAGAGTCCGCTAATTGGCTTTTCATGGGAAAATAGCCTACTTCCCAGCCACATGCCGTGTAGCACTCCACCCGGAAAGAGGGAAAAAATAATTTATATGGTCTAGACAAAAAGGCTACTTGTAGATGAATATTCTACCTATGATACGAGAAAATGTATTCCACCCCACCCCCTTTATCCTAGCAACATTGCGGGATTAAGAGATGTTGAAGTAGTGGCTATGTGGTGCCGCAGGAAATTAAAGCAAGGTAAGAGCTATGGATCCTATTGATCGCAAGATACTGGGCCTTCTGCAGCAGGACGCCGGTCTTTCAATTGCTGAGATAGCCTCAAGGGTTGGGTTATCCCAAACGCCTTGCTGGAAGCGCATTCAAAAGATGGAGCAAGCTGGAATAATTAAGGCACGAGTTGCTCTCCTCGATGCTAAAAAGCTAAATCTCGGTTTGACCGTTTTTGTCATTATTCGCACAAATCAACACGATGATGTATGGCTGCAAAAATTTGCTCGGGTAATTAAAGAATTCCAGGAAATTACGGGCATATGGAGAATGGCTGGGGACATCGATTACTTGCTGCGCGTTATCGTCAAAGATATGGATGCATATGATGCATTTTATAAGCGTTTAATCAAACGTGTGTCTCTGAGCGATGTTGCCTCTACCTTTGTAATGGAGGAGATCAAGTACTCCACATCTTTGCCAATAGAAACGCCTGGGGCACCTTGATAGGCATTCGCGAGCGTCTGTGAAAATTCTATGTCTCTCAATACTATCAGTATAATAGTAGGGTGGGATCTGGGGCGAGTTATACCTGCCCTAGGGCTTCTGCTGCAGAGTCTAGGTGCTTTCTAAGGTCCTTTAGCATTGTGTCTTTGTCCATCCCACTGCGAAGTGGCGGCAGAAAGCGAAACTCTATAGTTCCGGGCAGTTTTAGTAGGCGGGTCTTGCCCCAAAGGAAGCCTGAGTTAAGGGCCATTGGGATCACAGGTGCGTCGCAGTAGGCGTATAGTGCTGCGACCCCTGGTTGGTATGGGTGCTTTATTCCTGGTGCTGTTCGTGTGCCCTCAGGAAAAATGACAAGCTGATTTCCAGAGTCAAGTGCGGCTTGTGCTTCGCGAAGAATCTTTCGCATAGCACCTGCGCCGGCATTGCGATCTATACCGATGAGGCCGATGCGTTTCATGAACCAGCCAATAAGTGGAATAAAAACTAGTTCACGCTTTAATATGAATATCGGAGATTCCAGCTCTAAAAACATTCGATATGTTTCATAACTTGATTGATGCTGTGCCGCTATAATGCATGCGCCCTGTGGCAAGTTCTGTTGGCCGGTAGTGGTCGCATGGACACCTACAATATACTTGGCAAGTGTCATGACGCCCCGTACCCAAAATCTTGTCACAGCTAGTGCCCATTCTTTTTTAATAAGAGCGGGTAGGCAGACAACGGGAATCGCTGCCGTCCATGTCAAGAAAGTAAATAAATATATCCAGGACCGTATCCAAATCAGGTTTTTTTTCATAGTAATTGCTTTGGCCCCTATAATAGGCCTTTGGATTTGCCCCTGGACGGGATCTGAGTATTTGGAGTTTGAGTTAGGCTTTGTCTTACCCAAGCGATCATAAACTTTGTGTACTCTCGTGCGATGAGGCTCGCCGTACCAGGCCATCTCCACCAATCACTCTTTACTGTGCTTGGAAATACAGCATGAGGAATAATTTTTACTTCAGGCATTGCTGAGTGAAACTCTAATAAGGCGCGGCGCATATGGTATGATGCGGTAACTAGTCTGAGGGAACGCACTTGCTCTCCATGCGCCCATAAAGCAGTTTCTGTTGCGTTCCCTGGTGTATCGCTTGCTCTATTACCAATTACGATGCGGTCTAACTGACTGTGATCAAGTGGTTGCCCACGTGCTACAAGATCTTGCATGCTTACTTGCTCTCCGACCCCAGATATAAACAGCCGCGTTCCCAAATCTTCGGCTAATAGACGAAGGCCAGTTTCAATACGTTCACTACCTCCTGTCAAAACAACAATGGCATTTGTGTTGGTTGTTGTATCCGCAACACTTGTTGGCAAAGTGGATGCAAACCAAATAAGTCCTGTGCCCCATCCAAGTGCAATAGTAAGTGTAATCCCGGCAAGAATATGTTGTGCTCGAACTCTCATGTGCTTAATTTTATATCAGCGGTGGACCTCGAGACATAAGCTATTAACGCATTCATTTGTTTCAGATCCATGATTTAAACCTTGAGAGCTAGAATGCGGCGGACCGTAATGTGAGCGGCTAACATGGCTAGTGCTCCAGCTATGACCGGCAGCAAAAGTATCAATATCCAATGCTGTATAGGTAGCGCCACGTCCGGCAGCACCCCCATCTGTACCTGACTGGCAAGCCATGTGATAGCTACAAACATAGGCCCGTAAAGAATTAGTCCCATGCTACCACCAAGAATACCTTGAACCAGAGCACGTCTTGCAAACTGCCCGGCCACATATCCGTCCTTAGCGCCAATAATATGCAAAATATCTATAGCCTGCGTATATTCGGTTAAACTTGCACGGGTAGCAAATATGACAATTAAGCTAAGCGCACCTGTTACCAGTAACATAATAGCTAGGGAAATAATGCTTAACCCATCGGCTAGATTGACAATACTATTCAACCAAATTCGGTGATCCTCAACGATAGCGCGGGGCGCGACTTGTTTAGTCACTTCAATAATAGACTTCACAGAATACTCGTCATTACTTTCTATATTGACATCTATTAAAATAGGTAATGGCAGATCTGTAATAATAGTACTTTGACCTAGCCAGGGCTCAAGTAATTTAGACATGTTCTCCATGGAGACGACATTTGCTGCCAAGACGGCTTTGTGCGTGCTAAGAGCATCAAGTAAAAGTTGGATGTCATTCGTATCAGCAGAGCCAGTATAGTCTGTAGGAATTTGTATCGTCAGTGTCCCGGTTACATTTTGATTCCATTCATCTACTAAGGCTTCGATGTAATAATTCACAGTAACAGCCGAGGCTGCAATAAAGACCAAAATCGCAACAAGGCCAAATACAAAACGGCTTGAGCTGTCTCCACGAAGCGGAAGGTCTGATCGAATTCTTAGCATTACAACACTTACTCCCCGTTTGTTATAGCAGAGGGAGTCGCGCCCGCTGGTAGTGCCTCAACCATGCCCTGTTCAATGTGTAAGCGCGGGAATGGAAATCGCTCGACTAAAGACTCATTATGCGTTGCGATGATTACACTAGACCCTAGTTTATGCATCTCTATAAATAGCTGCATGAGTCTAATTGCGATTGCATCGTCCACATTGCCAGTAGGCTCGTCAGCCAAAATAAGACTGGGTCGATTGACCACGGCACGGGCAATGGCAATGCGCTGTTGTTGACCACCTGATAGAGTTGATGGGCGTGCTTCCATAAGTCCCTCTAAACCGACCCAAGTTAGAAGTTCACTAACATTCTGAGTTATAATAGAATCTTGCTCTCCTGCTATTCGAAGGGGTAGCGCGACATTGTCGAAGGTCGACAAATGATCCAGCAACCTGAAATCTTGGAAGATGACACCTAAGCGTCGGCGAAAACTAGCGGCCTTATCACTTTTTAGTCCGGTGACGTCTTCTCCGAATAGTTTCATGCGACCTCTGCTGGGACGGCGCGCTAGGTACATGAGGCTCATTAGAGAGGTTTTTCCTGCGCCTGACGGACCTGTCAGGAAATAAAATGACCTTTGAGGAATAACGATTGAAACATCATGGAGTACTTCAGGACCTTCGCCATAGCGGAGTGCGACGTTCTCTAATCGTATGGTGTCGCTGACTAAAGTACCTTGTTTGTTCGGTAAGACGGTCATAATTGTCAAAATTCCAAACTCAATCCTGCATAAGGTATACACCTGTCAACACTGGCTGCGAAGGCTGACAAGCTGCCTTAGATATACTTTAACGAGAGCTTCCTTTTAATATCGTCAACTTATACAAGTATTTAGTTTCGTTTGGCGTAAGTGTGTATAGAATACTGAATTGTTCTTAAAGCCGGCGGATGTCGATGCGCATAGCGTGCCCAAATTGCTCGTCTTCTTTTGAGATCCCGGCAAAACTGTTGGGTAAGAAAGGCCGTACCCTCAAGTGTGCTAGCTGCAGCCATTCCTGGTTCCAGGAGGCGGGGTCCGATCAACCCCAATCTAGTCAGACGGGTCTAGATTCAACAAAACTGAAGTCCACTAACACTCGCCTTGGGCCGATATCTGGGCGATCAATTAGAACAGATTCTGGCGGCTCAGTTAGGAGAGAACCCCCTATTTCTTGGATGCATCCCGAAAGGGCTCAGAGGATTCCTGGCCCAGGCCCAAGAGCACGGAGCGAAATTAGCAATAAACATCCGACTATTCAGGCTGCACCCCTGGGTAAAAAGGGTGATTCCAGAGCTTCTCAGCGTTCTCCATCTCTACCTAGTAGTGCAGTTTCTCTTATGACGCGTTTTCAGCGAGGGCCACAGGAGCGCCCTTCTCAACAAGAGGGCTTTAGTGCTGCAAAACCGAAGATAGCTACTGATCGAGTTCCTGCGCCGACATCTGGGCAATCTCTCCGCCGCCCTACTGCCGATGTGGCACAGGGACATAGTGCGGTTTCGTGGATGCATTCCGAAGGTTCTCAGAGAGGTCGCCCTGCTGTGCCTGGGCAGTCGATAAGCGGGCGTGATGACAATCTAGCGCCAGGTGAGGATTCGATTTCTTGGATGGATAAAAGTCAGCGCGGCAACAGTGTGTCCGGACAGCCAGTGAGAGGTCCAGGTGAGAATTTAGCGCAAGGCGAGGATTCAGTTTCTTGGATGGATAATGAGCGTGGTGAACCTGGTGCGGCCGGTGAATCGATGATGGGTGTAAATGTAGGTGGTGGTAAGGAACAAAAGCCTCGCTTGGGAGGTGTGCATGCAGAGCCTGCTGATGGGGAGGCGGACGGAGCAGGTAAAGTTGACCCCAAGCTTGTTGAAGCGGAGAAGCGCAACAGACAGCCAGATCGAGAATGGTCCAGTGGTGGAAACGAAGCTGGTATTTTACCTAAAGTGAATACCTCTGAACGGTTCTCTAGCGAAACGAATCAAACTCTTACCCATGATTCACTTCAAGAAGATAAGAGTATGCCAGCTCTGGACGCAGACCCACCTGATTCGGGCCTTAGCGATGTTAATAACGAAGATGCTAATGCGGACAGCGAGGACTTGTCTGCTGAGGCGAAGGGTCATGAAGCTGTTAGCCGTGCAGAGCGGCATAAGAGGGGAAAGCCTATCGACCCGGCTTACATCAGTGCGGCGTTCATTGGTGCTGCTATATTGGCCTTGGCTCTGACCGTGTGGTTCGGCCGTGAAGCCCTGATAGACACTTTGCCGGGCTTTGCTAAATTTTACGACAGTATTGGTATGAGTTCGGAGTCTATGGGAAGTGGACTCAGCATTATAGAGACCGGTAAGCGTCTGATGCGCGTCGGTGGTGTAGAAACGCTTGTAGTAAGAGGCTTTGTATCTAACATAAGCGATTCTCAAAGGCCCGTACCGGGATTGCGTCTCGAGCTATTCAACCAGGCAGACGAAGTAATTCAAGATTCGGTAGCCTCAACAGCAATGGAAAAGTTGAGTCCTGGGGGTACGGTCGAGTTTGAGCTTCGTATGGTATTACCTCAACTTGACGCAGCCCAAGGATACCGGGTCGTCTGGGATACCGACTAGCTCTTATTAGAACTAATGCGCATTATTAAGGTTTATAATCAGAATCAGGGCTAGTCCTATGCTTCCTATTCTGTACGTGGCAATATTACTAAGATTTTAAAATTGTTTCATTAGACGCTGCAGATAGTCTTTCTCGTCCTGAGGCCGGGTTCGGTCGCTGGCTCGGGTGCGGATTTCCTCTAAAATCAACCGTACTCGCTGCGCCATGCCCTGCGTATCAGGTTCGGTAGGAACGTCAATATTGTCGCCTGTGTTACGACCACCTCGAGGACCAAGAGGGCCAAACCGCCGTTGTGATCCTGCTACATCCATGCCGCCAAACCCCTTTTCAAAAAGTGCTTTTAGCAACATATCTGTTGCTTCCTCGACACCTTCCTCAAGTTTCGATGCCGCGCGGCCTTGGCCTTCGACGCCTGCTTCAAAGGCGCCACGCCTTAAAGCATTGCTAGCCTCTCTCATAGCCTTGTTTGCCTCTTGGAGGCTCTCAGGTGTCTCACCTGTGATTTTGCTCATACGCGACATTAGTTCGGCTAGTTGTTGGCGCAAAGCGTCCTGTTTATCTGAGGCTGCTCGCCCAGCTGCTCTTGCGCTATCTGCATGGCTGTCATTTTGATTTTTCTGGTTTTCTTGTCTACGAGACCCTCGGTTTTGTTGCCCCTGTTGTTGCTCACGTCGCCGTTGTTCTTGGAGGGCTTGTTCCCTAGTTTTTTCAAAATTTTGATCAAGCTGTGATAACTGTTCTGATGCTAATTTGCGCATCTCCTCCATCACTTCGCGCGCTTCCTGTACCTCTGGGCTTGTCCCGTCGCCTGGGCCGGGCTGATTGCGTAACTCTTTCAATAGGTCTTCAAGCTGGGCGAGAGCTTGTTGCGCAGCCTCCTCCGCACCGAGATCTGATAGCTCGCGAACTTGTTCCATCATCGCTGTGATATCTTGTTCGGCAACAGAGTCTGCGGTGTCGAAGCCACTTTGACTCTCTGGTGAACTCTCCGCCATTGCACGTGTATAGTCGGCTAGGGCATCTTGCAAGTCATCGACAAGCGCATTAATTTCATCGGCAGACGCTCCTCTCTCCATAGCCTCACGCAAAGCTTCTTCCGCATCCATAAGCCGCTGTTCAGCGACGGCGAGGCTACCATCTTCAATGCGAACTGCTGTTTGCCAGAGTAGGTCGGGTACTGTTTTAGTGACGTTTTCTAAACTCTCATTTTGTAAGCGGTGTTTTGCTGCCGATAAGGTGAGTTGCACCATTGGATCCCCACCAAAGCTCTCGGGGTCTTTTAAAATAGCTGCTATACTATTGGCCGCTGGTTTTGTGGTGCTCTTTGGACTTTCTACTAATGGTTTGCGCCACTTGGCGAGTTCTTTTGAAACTGGATGCTTAAAAACCCTTTCAGGCAATTGCCCAGTCATTTTTTTACTCAGTCCGCGTTGCCCTATGGCATCTGTCACCACCAACTGAATTTTTACTTTCATTCCAGCCCAGGGGTGAGAGGCTAAATCCGTGATAGCAGAATGAACAACGCTTTTTGGGGCGAACGGTGGAGTGGATAATGGCACTTCAACTGGCTCTGAACTCTCTATTTTATCGCTAGATCGAGTAATTAGAGCCGAAGCTTTTTCTATGCCGTAATCATCGTTTGCTCGGTAGTCGATTTTTAAGCGCCATCTGTTTGCTTCACTAGGCGCTTCTATAAATTCAACGACAGGCAGCTCATCTTGGATCCAATTGACATCCCACCCTGCGATTACACCTCCGCCTTGCCGTAATTCTAGTTGCTCGCCTTTGGGGAGATTGGCTTCGCCGCGCTGACTTTCATCAGCGAGCCTTTCCATCATCATGATGTGATCGTCCATCGCTATAGATGCTTTGCGCGGCGTGCCTGTAATCACAGCCAGGATTTTGCTTCCCGCATGAATATTCAGGCTAGTTGGTATTAGCTTGTCATCTGTTGGGGGGATTTCTACATAGATTGGCGATTGTTCTGTATAAACTGGCGGTGTGATCCACATTTTTGCAGAAACTGAAGCGCCACTTGCGCCGTACACTGGAAGAATGCCACGCCACAAACGGTCAGAAAGATCGTTCCAGCCACCTATTATTGTCACAAACAGCCCTAAAATAACGGCGACACGCAGGGCAAAGCGATCCTGTTTTGCTATTCCCGGCGAAGGCGCCGTTGCTTGGAGTTGATAGATATCATTTTCTGCCCTCCGCTGATGTAGCTTCCAAATATTTTTTTGGAGAACCGAGGCATTTCCCGCGAGGGAGTCTTCTATAGTTGTGAGGGGGCGATGAAGAACAGGCGAAGTCTTTTCTAGGCGGTTTCGAGCTTCTTTTCGGGTTGGCCACTTAAATTCTCGTAGCGCGCGATAAGTCAGATATCCGATGGCACCTAGGGTGGCCAGGACTAAGAAAACATGAAGGATAAAAGCCAATGACGGCAGCACGTCGGTCAGGGTTATGGCAATGAATAACCCAGAAAATGTCGTGGGAATCCATAGTCGTGACCATAGGCGTTCCCATGATATTGCAAGCCATACTAATACTAACCTTCCACTCGTTTTGAGGTCATGGACTGCTAACTTAGTTCCGGTGTGCGTTTTCTTATTGGTCATTGATGTATTCTAAGGCTCTTCAACTGATTGCTGGGGCTGCTGTCAATCGAACTTTTTTTTCATTTTAGCCATGGCGGTAGTCCTTCTAGTGCGATCATTTCCTCAAAGTGCGGTCGGCGGCGTATCGCAAAAAATTCTTCACTACGAACCATTACCTCGGGAACCAAGGGGCGAGTATTATAGCTTGAGGACATCACGGCACCATAAGCGCCGGCTGTGAGAATCGCCAAGAGGTCGCCAGGTTTTATAGGTGGCAGATAACTTTCTTTAGTAAAGCGGTCCGCTGTCTCGCATACTGGGCCGACAATTTCGACAGGCTGTAAAACATCTTTCAGCCGAGGCTCAGTCACTGTGAGCACATCATGATTGGCATCATACATCGCCGGACGAACAAGATCGTTCATGCCAGCATCCACAATGATAAATCGCTGATCCTCAGTATCTTTTACATAGATTACGCGGGTTACAAGAATGCCAGCGTTGCCCGCTATGATTCGGCCTGGCTCAAATGCAAGCTTGCATCCAAGGTGACCAACGGTTCTGCGCACCATATCGCCATAGGCTTTGGGTGTGGGGACTATGGCATTATCATCATGTACATAAGGCACGCCAAGGCCCCCGCCCAAATCCAGAGTGCGGATATTAAAACCATCAGCGCGTAGCTTCGTGACCATATCACTCACGCGCAAAAATGCAGACTCGAATGGCCCGAGGCTAGTAATTTGCGACCCGATATGTACGGCGATACCAGCCGGGTCTATTCCCGGCAGCTCTCGTGCTGTGCGATATAATGACGGCGCTAACTTCCAGCTAATTCCAAATTTGTCAGTTCTGCGCCCTGTCGAAATTTTATCATGACTTCCTGGATCTACGTCGGGGTTGATCCGAAGAGCGATGAGGGCAGTTTTTCCAGCATCTGCTGCAATCGCACTCAATGTGCGAAGCTCAGGCTCTGACTCCACATTAATTTGACCAATCCCTGTATCAAGCGCTAGCCGAAGCTCTTCCTCGGTCTTGCCCACACCTGAGAATACGATTTTTTCTGAAGGTACACCGGCTTTTAAAGCTAGACGCAGTTCTCCGCCAGAAACAACGTCAGCCCCTGCACCTAACTTTGCTAGAAGGCTTAGAACCGCCAGATTACTGTTTGCTTTGATGGCAAAGCAGACTTCGGCGTTCAGTCCCTCAATAGCGTTGCTGAAAATCGTATATTGCTGCGTCAATGTTGCTGTTGAATAGCAATAAAACGGGGTGCCCACGGCTTTGGCAATCTGAGGTAGAGGGACATCTTCGGCGTGTAGTAAGCCGTTTTTATATATAAAGTGGTGCATAGTAAATCAGCCGATCTACGGGCGTGGATATTGTTGCGGATAGGTTGATCCGTCTGGAGGAATGGGTTGTGTTTTTTTACCGCACGCGCCCATAGTTCCGATTAAGCAGAACACCATTAGTAAGTAGCCGGCAGTCTTTGCGATCTTGTTCATCAAGCCGGCCCTTCTTTCAAGTACCGTTTGCGTGCAGCTGTGATCTGCGAACGAACATTGTACGGTGCTGTACCTCCAAAGCTGGTACGGCTCGCTACTGAGGCGTCTACGGTTAGTACATCAAAAACACCTTTTGTGATCCTTGGCTCTACAGTTTGCATATCCTCAAGGGCTAACTCAGAAAGTTCACATCTCTTACTTTCTGCTAGTTTCACGATTTGCCCAGTTATTTGGTGAGATTCACGAAATGGTAGATTTAAGGTTTGGGTTAGCCAGTCAGCCAAATCTGTCGCTGTTGTAAATCCAACTGAAGCTGCAGCACGCATGCGTTCGGGTGCGGCTTTCATATCAATGACCATACCTAAGGTGGCTGCAAGACACAGCTCTAGTGTATCGAAAGTAGAAAATACGGCCTCTTTATCTTCCTGCATGTCCTTTGAGTATGTAAGTGGCAGCGCTTTCATTACCGTCAGCAGCGTAATTAGTCCCCCAAATACACGCCCAGATTTGGCTCTCACTAGCTCTGCAGCATCAGGATTGCGCTTCTGCGGCATCATCGAGCTACCGGTAGAGAACGCATCTGTGAAGTGTATGAAGCCAAACTGTGCGCTTGACCAAATCACTAATTCTTCGGCAAAACGTGATAAGTGAGTCGCAAGGACGCTGCTGGCAGATAAAAATTCTAGAGCAAAGTCACGGTCGGACACAGCATCCATTGAGTTCGCCATGGGCCGGTCGAAATCTAATTTTTTGGCAGTTTGTTGTCGGTCAATAGGAAACGATGTCCCTGCCAGTGCGCCAGCCCCCAATGGGCACTCGTTAAGCCGCCGCCGGGCATCCGAAAAGCGGCCCCGGTCTCTGCCAAACATCTCGACGTAGGCTAATAAATGGTGGCCGAATGTCACTACCTGCGCAGCCTGTAGATGGGTAAAGCCAGGCATGACGGTATCCACATGCGCCTCAGCTTTGTCTATCAAAGCAGACTGAATTTTAAGCAGTTGTTCTTCAATATTGTCAACGGCCGCCCGTACCCATAAACGAAAATCTGTCGCCACCTGATCGTTGCGCGATCTTGCCATGTGCAGCCTTCCGGCCTGAGCACCAATCAGATCTGTCAGTCGAGCTTCTATGTTCATGTGAACGTCTTCAAGAGCGAGCTTGAAAACAAAATTGCCATCTGCCACATCTTTTTCGATTCTGGCCAGCCCGCCTTGGATTGCTTCGCCATCTTCTTTGCTGATAAGACCGGCCTTCACAAGCATAGCACAATGAGCCCGGCTACCACGCAGATCTTGCTTGGCGAGCCGCTGATCGAATCCGACGGAGGCGTTGATTTCCTCCATAATGGCGCTGGGGCCAGCAGAAAAACGTCCACCCCAAATTTTGCTAGTCATCTATTAACCTTGACCTGCTGTTTGGTCTCCGCATTATGTTGGCCGGCCAAATAGAATTGCGGAGGGCGTATGCCGAACAATGGTTTAAATCTTAGACTGGTTTCGATAGCCGCCGGTCTGGCAGCGGTGATTATCATTGCTGTGGCCGCCCTGGCAACCCATCAGGCTGAGGAAGCTGCCTTGCCTGTTAGCCAACCCGAAGCCTCAGATCTCATTACTACACCTTCAAAGTCCAATTTTGGCTCAATAGTATGGCACAAAAGTAACATTCCAGCGCCTTCCACACCATTTAAGAATGGTGCTGGAGCCGAGGTTTCCCTGTTGAATTACAAGGGTAAGGTCCTCGTGGTTAACTTTTGGGCGACATGGTGCGCTCCATGTGTCAAGGAGATGCCGACTTTGAATAATTTGCAAGCCAGGCTTGGTGGCGCTGATTTTGAGGTATTGGCTATTTCCCAGGACCGCGAAGGTGCGCGGGTCGCGGTGCCATTTATGGATGTCAATGGGTGGAATAATTTGGCTAGATACACCGAGTCAGCTGCTCGTTTTTCTAAGGACGCAGGCCTGAGGGGCCTGCCCACTTCGCTCATTATTGATAAGGCTGGTAACGAGGTAGGCCGTGTAGAGGGAGACACTGATTGGTCTAGCCCCCACATCGAGCAGAGCCTGCGCGATTTAATTAGCGAATCTTAATTTTGTGCCGCCGGAGTTTTCAGGGCTACGGTAACTCCAGTTCTCTCGAACCACTGACGCCAGAGTAATGTGAATGCTGCTGCAATGAAAATGCTTGCAATCACGTCAGAAAAGTAATGCGCTCCAATGATGAAACGGCTCGCGCTGATAAGTACTGCAATGGGAATGAACAGAGCACGGCCCTTGGGAAGTAAGAAAGAAAGACACAGCATAGCTGCCCATATTGATTGTGTATGTCCTGAAGGAAATGCACAGTCGGCGAGGCGAAGTGTGAAGGGGTGAAAGTTTGCAGTACCATCAAGAAATAGAAACTTGGGCCTCTCACGCCCTACTGAAAATTTTACTATATTTATAAAAATACCCGACGTGGCCATAGTCACGATCATGAATAGCCATGCTCTCACCTCCTTGATCAACTGCGAATTACTAATAGACGAGATATGCTGGCGTAGGTAGGCGATGCCAATGCCCAGAATTGAAATTGAGTACCAGATCACTCCGTTAGCGCCGTCGGTAATGGCAGCGAAGAAATTAGCCCATTCAGTATTTCGATAAGCGTGGAAGGTAAGAGCGATGGATTTGTCTGCCCAAACCATAAGTGCAATCACTACTACTGCCGTGCCTAATCCCCATGCCCATAAACAGCGTGCGAGTCGGGAATTTCTTGTAAAAGAGATCATATGTTACTTATCCCCACCTAGGCCGGTGACGCAGACATTAGAACCAGATGTACGCCTTCCCCCTTAGAGTAGTTGTGGCCCTTGACTTCGGCTAGCTTGTTCATCTTCCTGCCCCAGCGTGCAAGTTCATTTTCTATACGTGGAATATCGTTTTTTGGCACAGCAATTAGATCAGCCTTATCGGATAATAGAAGCCCTAATGCTCCGTCCCAGCTAGTTAAACGAGTTTTGGTACCCAGCAAGAATACTGCTGATGGTTCATGAAATCCTGCTATCGCAATAACAGTGTTTTGATCGCGGTATGGCTCAGAAATCTTGGCTAGTCTCTGGCTAACAGCTAGTTTATCAAGATTAGGAACAACATTCCCAAATATCATAACATTTAATAAAAGGCTTAATAATGCCAACGACGCAATAGAAGTACTAATCCTGAAGCGGTCGAGAGCAAAAAACCCTAAAATACCAGCACCACTTGCGACAATCGCTGCTAAAATTGCAACCGATATGCTTTGGCCATATATGTGGGCCAACCAAACAACCGAAGCACCAAGCATCATACTAACTATGGCTGATAAGGCACGAAACAAAACTCCTGCTGGCTTGTTGACTAAGCGCTGCAAATTTTTTAACTCACAAAAGCTTGCTGCAACTAATAGCATCAATGCAGGAAATAGCGGCATTGTGTAATGGGGAAGCTTAGTAGGTATGAGTTCAAAAATTATCCATGAGGGCAATAACCAAGCAAGGCAAAAGCGAATAGCGGGTGTTGCACGCTGTCGCCATGCAAGTATACCGGCAAATGGTATTAGGGCCGACCAGGGCCATGCGGTTACGAATAAGGCAAACAAGTGAACACCTGGAAGTGCCCCATGCGATTCCTGTCCTCCAGCAAGTTTTGGAAGAAGGTCTTGAGTAATTGCATCTGTGAAAAACGATCCATTCTCGCCGGTTGAAGTCGCTAACGCCCAAGGTAAAACAACGGCGATTGCTAATGGTATACCAGATTCAGCGTGGAGGGCCTTGAGCCAAGTAGCATCTCGGTCAGCCAGGCATAGCGCAGTGATCGTCGCCCCCGCTACCATCAGAATTAGTGGGCCTTTAATTAGAAAGCCCAGTCCGAGCATGGTCCAAAAAAGAAGTGCTGTAATAAGAGGTGGTGTGTGTTCTTCACGGCTTATATAAAATTTTGATAAAATTAGCATAGCTATGGTTACTATCGCTAAAAGAACAGCATCGGTTTTGGCAATATGCGCCTCAGCTACAACAATAACGCTGGTGGCGAGTATGGTTGCGGCTGTTAATCCAGTCTTAGTATCGAAAAGGCGACTTCCGAATCTAAAAACTGCGAGCACGGCGAGCCATGCACCAATGACTGAGGGCAGTCGATAAGGCCAAGGCGCCGCAAGGTTCTGTGTGCCAGTAAACTTAACCGCGCCCACCTGTAACCAATAGATACCAACTGGTTTTTTGTTACGTGGCATGTCTTGAAAGCTAATGTGAACCAGGTCGCCAGTTTCAATCATTTGCTTTGTCGCTTGCATAAAGCGTGCTTCATCCCGGTCGATTGGGGAAATCGAAGTAATTCCTGGTAGAAATAGAATCGCACACAGAATTGTTAGAAAGCCGTAGGGGCGCACACCTGTCATAAGGTTCCAACTGAGAAAATTGGACACGGACGCTCGCCCCAGTAGTGCTATCGGGTGGGAACCGGTTCGGGGCCACTATAGTCGTAGAAGCCCTTGCCGGTTTTGCGACCAAGCCACCCGGCCTCGACATATTTTGCGAGAAGAGGGCAGGGTCGGTACTTAGTATCGGCCAAACCATCGTACAAGACCGACATAATCGAGTGACAAGTATCGAGGCCAATAAAATCTGCGAGTTCCAGGGGGCCCATGGGATGATTGGCACCAAGTTTCATGGCTGTGTCGATGGACCTGACGTTCCCAACGCCCTCGTAGAGCGTATAGACCGCCTCATTGATCATTGGTACGAGAATACGATTGACGATGAAAGCTGGGAAATCTTCCGAGGAAACGGTACTCTTTCCAAGTTTCTCGGCAAAGGTCTGAATGGATGTGTAGGTCGCCTCATCTGTAGCAATACCGCGAATCAATTCCACCAATTTCATTAGCGGAACCGGGTTCATAAAGTGTAGCCCCATGAAGCGTTCGGGATATTCGGTGACCGCTGCTAGGCGAGTAATTGAAATGGACGATGTATTAGAGCACAGTAAAGCATTCGGTTTGAGTATAGGGCCCAAAGATTTGAATATTTGTTTTTTGACTTCTTCTTTTTCAGTCGCGGCTTCTACAACTAAATCTCTATCACTCAGAATATCCTGAGATATACTAATGGAAATGCGCTTAACCGCCGCTTTTTTATCTGCCTCGCTCACGAAGCCTTTATTCACCTGACGGGCGATATTCTTGTCAATGACGGCTATGGCATTTTTCAATTGGTCTTCACTAATATCTGTCAAGGCGACGTCAAATCCCGCCAGAGCGCATACATGCGCAATGCCTGATCCCATTTGACCGGCCCCAATAATGCCGACCGTAGAAATTTCTATAGGAGTTTTCGAAGTTGATGTGGCCTCGGTCATATTGCCTCGCCTGAGTCTATCGCTCGGAATGGGGTCTATTGTTTATGGCGCTAAAGAAGGAACTTGGATTTAGAGCGCTCCGGTGAGCTCTGGTACGACCTGGAATAGGTCGCCGACAAGTCCGTAATCGGCCACCTGGAATATGGGAGCCTCTTCATCTTTATTGATGGCGACGATAACTTTCGAATCTTTCATGCCGGCCAGGTGTTGAATCGCCCCAGAGATTCCAACAGCGATGTATAATTCCGGCGCTACAATCTTGCCTGTTTGGCCAACTTGGTAATCATTAGGCACAAATCCAGCATCGACAGCGGCGCGTGAGGCACCTACCGCAGCTCCAAGCTTGTCGGCTAAAGCTTCAATGATTTTGAAGTTCTCTCCAGAACCCATGCCCCGGCCTCCGGAAACTACGATTCGTGCTGCGGTCAGCTCTGGCCGCTCTGACTTGGATAGTTCTGCACCTACAAAAGTAGATAAGCCTGGATCGTCAGCAGTGGAGACGTCTTCAATCGTTGCGCTCCCACCCTCTGGATTTGCTTTATCAAAAGCCGATCCGCGAACAGTGATCACTTTCTTGGCATCATGGGACTTTACTGTTGCCATGGCATTGCCTGCGTAGATCGGCCGAATAAAAGTATCTTCTGAAACAACAGCGGAAATATCTGAAATTTGCGCTACGTCGAGTAATGCGGCGACGCGCGGCATGATATTCTTGCCGTTTGTTGTAGCGGGCGCAATTAGATGAGAATAGTCATTTGCCAAGCTGACAATCAATGCGGCCTGCGTTTCAGCTAATGGGTGGCTGTATTGGTCAGCATCTGCGACGTAGACTTTAGTCACGCCATCAATTTTCGCTGTCTCTTCAGCGACTTGCCTACACCCTTTTCCAGCAACTAATGTATGTATGTCCCCGCCGATTTTTTGTGCAGCATTAATCGCGGTTAGGGTTGCGGGCTTTAGCGTATTGTTATCGTGTTCGGTTATTATGAGAGAGCTCATCCAATCACCTTGGCTTCATTTTTTAGTTTATCTACAAGTGCTGCAACATCAGGTACTTTTACACCGCCCTTGCGGCCTTCAGGCTCCTCAACCTTGAGTGTTGTTAACCGGGGCATTACGTCAACATCTAGATCATCGGGCGTCATTATATCGATAGCCTTCTTTTTAGCCTTCATGATATTAGGTAGCGACGCATAACGTGGTTCATTAAGGCGCAGATCAGTTGTGATTATACATGGTATCTTAAGGTCAACGGTCTCAAGGCCCCCATCAATTTCGCGGGTCACTTTGGCAGTGTTGTTACCAAGCTCGACTTTTGACGCAAATGTGCCTTGTGGCCAGTTCAAAAGAGCAGCTAGCATTTGACCAGTCTGATTTGAATCATCGTCAATGGCCTGCTTACCAAGAATCACAAGGTCGGGGCTTTCTTTTTCAGCCACCTTCTTGAGGAGTTTAGAGACGGCCAGAGGTTGCAGTTCGGTATCGGTCTGTACGAGAATACCCCGGTCTGCACCCATTGCTAGAGCTGTGCGTATGGTTTCTTGTGCTGCTGTAGGGCCCATGCTTACAACAATAATTTCATTTGCCTTGCCAGCCTCTTTCAAACGTACTGCTTCTTCTACAGCAATCTCATCAAAGGGGTTCATGGACATTTTGACGTTGGACAATTCTACGCCCGTCTTGTCCGCTTTGACGCGCACTTTGACGTTGTAGTCGACCACTCTTTTGACAGCGACGAGGATCTTCATGCGATTAACCTACATTCTCTCAACACAAGCGGAGGGGTTTTGAAAAGCATGCCAGCATTTATACGACTAGCACACCAGGTTTAACAGCTCCCGAAAAGGGGCAACACAACTAGTCCGTCGTCACCGAGCTGTCAAACGAAATTATGCTGCGGTGCAAAATCATGTTGAAAAAGTCATATAGGCTGCGCCGTATATTCAACGTTCCTAACCATCAGGTTCTAAGGTTCTATTACTCCCAGGAGACCACAGAATATCACCAGTGCTACGAGCGTTAATATGCCTAGAGAGAACGAAAAGATGATCTGACAAGCGGTTGGCATACTTGAGAGCTACTGGATTTATATTTTCATATTCAGCGAGTTCAGCTATTTCACGTTCAGCACGACGTATGATGGTGCGGGCTAAATGTAAATAAGCGGCTACTGGGCTGCCGCCTGGCAGAACGAAAGACGTAAGCGCTGGAAGGTTAGCATTCATGGAGTCGATTTCGGATTCCAACCGATCAACCTGACTTTCAACTATTCTTAGAACCTTAGATGAGTCTTCATCATGCTTGCTTGGTGTGCATAAATCAGCTCCCAAGTCGAACAAGTCATTTTGAATGCGCTCCAGCATATTACTGGCCTTGCCATCGTCACCTATGGCATCTAAGTGCAGCCGTGCAAGCCCGATTGCGGCATTCGATTCATCCAGTGTTCCGTAGGCTGAGACTCTCAGGGTATGTTTTTTGACTCGGGAGCCATCGCCAAGCGATGTTTCGCCTTTGTCACCACCGCGTGTATAGATTTTTGTCAATTTTACCATACTACCGCCTCATTGCTCACATGTGTATTTTAAGCCAGAACTGGGATTCTGCGCCACTGTTGCGGTTGATGTAAAGTCACCTAAGTTGTTCTAAGATGCTTAGGTAAGGTATGGATGGTGCCGAAAAGCGCCTTGAATAGCCGAGGATCTTGCGTGAATCGCTTTTATCCCAAACTTTCGATCTATCTTGGGCGACACTTCCTGTGGGCCTTTTTGGGCTTACTGGCAGGAGTTGTGGGCATGATTCTGCTATTCGATACCATCGAGCTTATGCGCCGCGCAGTAAGGGCTGAGGGCCTTGGATTCGAGACATTGCTTTGGATGGCATTTCTAAAATTACCGCACACGGTTCAGGATACTTTGCCCTTCGCGGTTATGATTGCAATGATGTATTCGCTATTCCGATTATCTCGTAGTCATGAGCTGGTAATTATTAGATCCGTAGGCTTGTCCGTATGGCAGTTCTTGGCACCGCCAATAATTTTGGCAGCTATGATCGGTGCAGTGAATTTGGCCGTTGTTGATCCGGTGGCGTCTGGTATGTACGACGCATATAAGCGCATGGAGGAGGGGCTGATTCGTAGTAACGCAGCAACCTTAAACATTGGTCAGGGCGGGCTATGGTTGCGTGAAGCAGATGCTGATTCGGCTAAAGTGGTCCATGCTGAATATGTTAGACAAGAAGAATCTATCCTATTTCTGACAAGAGTATCTATTTTTGAGACTAATGCCGAAGAGAGTTTTGTTCGCAGATTCGAGGCTGCGTCTGGCCAACTAGTTGAGGGCTTTTTTAGGTTAGACGATGTTTGGGATGTGATGCCCAGCCAGGAAACCCAGTTCCATGAGCAGTATTTTCTGCCGACCTCTATTACATTGGGTCAGGTACAAAACAGCTTTGAGGCACCTCAGACTATGTCATTTTGGAATCTGCCGGCTTTCATTAAATTTTCTCAGGCCTCAGGCTTCTCAGCATTACCACATCGGCTTTATTGGCATTCGCTTATGGCTTTGCCTTTCATGCTATGTGCGATGGTACTAGTTGCCGCTGCATTCTGTTTGACTGCAAATACAAACCACAGCAATTGGGCAATGAGGGGTGCGGCAGGGCTTGCGGCAGGATTTTTATTTTATTTTTTTACCAGATTTGCTTATGCGCTCGGATTATCATCTACACTGCCGCTTTTTCTTGCAGCCTGGGCCCCGACGTTTGTTGCTGGCCTCTTTGGTTTGACTTATTTATTTCATCGTGAGGATGGTTGATGAAGTTTATTGAAATAACCAAGGTGACAGTAGACTATATCCGCGAGTATCCGGCACGCTGGGTTCTTGGCCTAATTTTTTTATTTATGTTTTTTCCTGGGCTAGATTTGAAGATATCAGGAATGTTTTATATACCAGGGACCGGATTTACCTGGGACGTTGATGGAATTCTCGAATTGATGCGTTCGGCAATGCCGGCCGTCATTATCGTCAGCTTTGCTTTTTGCATAATACTTTGGGCCGCGGGTATTTTTTTTGAGCGGTGGTTCTTGAGGGTCACTACACCGCATATTGTCTTCTTGATGTCCACACTTTTGGTCGGCCCAGGCTTGCTGGTTGAAGCGCTACTGAAACCGAGTTGGGGCCGGGCAAGGCCAAAGGATATAGATGCCTTTGGGGGTGATGCAGCTTTTACGCCGCCGCTATGGGTAGCTAATGAATGCGAGCATAATTGCTCTTTTGTTTCGGGCCATGCTGCACTTGCATTTTGGGTCACAGCATATGCGTGGCTCTTACCCAGAAAATGGCAGCTGAGAGGTATTTTCGCAGGCACGCTTTTTGGACTTATGATGGGTTTTGTTCGGATAGCACAGGGCGCACATTTTCTAAGCGATGTTATTTTTGCTGGTGTTATTGTGCTGTGGGTCAATTATTTTATAGCGCGTATGGTTCTAGTCCGCGCTATCTCAAAGCCAGCTAACTAGCCTGATGCCAAAGATGGCGAAATCCTCATTCTCAAAAGCTTTTGGGCATGTGCTTATGCCTAAAAAGCAGAAAAAAACTGTGTTTTGGCAACCAGTTGATCAGGTTTATCCGCGGCTATGCGATTTTGAAACTCTGGCAACTAGTTTTAGTAATCGTGGAGGGATTTACACTATCTGGCATTTGGGCGTTAGGCCACAGTGGTTGAGAGTGAGTGCTACTAAAAATTATGCAGAAACATTTGCGGCGCTTTCGGCGCTGGAAGAGGTTGCTCTTTACGATCGTAATAGAGGAGTTTTTTTCGCTTGGGCGCACGCTCCATCTGAGCAGTGGGCTGGTATCGTTCAGTCCCTAGCTACGTGCCTTGCACCGGCATTGCAGGGTTTGAGCCTTGAAACTGAAGCTTTTCTTGATATTGCTGCCAAGCCTGTGAATTTTCCATTACCACCTGGCACTGCAAACTAGCATTTTGTGCTTTTCGCCATTTGGTGATGTCTTCGGTGGGATTTACTTGCTCAGCCTTCTTAAGCAAGTGAGACTGCTATCATGATGCTAGAGTACTTTGCTGCACCCTCCTGGTTACCCTCGCTTGTTCTCGCGGTGCTTATAACACAGCGTGCGATGGACCTGATGATATCGAAGCGCAACACTAAGCGTTTAATTGAGAGTGGCGGCCATGAAGTAGGTGCAGCGCATTACCCATTTGTGATGGCATTGCACGCGAGTTGGATAGTAGCTCTAGTTATTTGGGTGCTATCTGTGCCTCCGTACATGAACATGACGTTCGTTTTAATTTATGCAGCATTATTAGGCTTGCGTACTTGGGTGATTAGTTCGCTGGGGCCTTTCTGGACAACGCGAATTATCACCATTCCAAATATTCCACTAGTGCGCCGCGGACCATATAAATTCTTGAAGCACCCTAATTATATTGTTGTTTCTATGGAGATTGCCGTTGTGCCTTTGATGCTAGATGCTTGGGAGCTAGCACTAATATTTTCATTACTAAATGCGGTGATGCTGCGAGTACGTATTAGAATTGAAAATAAGGCGCTAGCGGCCAGGCCATAAAATCAGAGTACCTATTACGCTTAATCGCGGTTGCATTGCTTGACTATCAAAAACACTTACGATGTAGATTGATTTTCACGAGTTTAGAATTGAAGAAATCAAGTATGTAGTTTTGTCGATATATCAAGAGTCCTCATTAGGAACTAATAGTATCATCAATTCTTCAAAAGTTTTGGTTGATAATTCTTTGACATAGTTAGATTTTGGATCAGAGGCAAGGGCATTGCGCACGCGTATGGGTGACATGAATCCTATTGCTTCAAGCGTTGGCGCACGATCATCGCCCCCTCCTTCGCCAGAAACGGTATTGATGTGGCAGGGAGCGCAGAGCTGCAGGTATGCAGCTTCACCACTCTGGTGTTGCGCAGCTGCAATATTGAATACACCTGTGAGGATTATAAAAATAGCTGCTGAGTACTTTTTCATATGCATTTCCAGTTAATATGCAGACAATTTCATCCATATAGCGGACCCGTTGGATGATTGAATGCTAGACCATATTTTATTTATCCACCATTTCTATAATCTGGCAGGCGATATCATAGGTGAAGCCCGCGCGAGCTAATATAGCAAGATGTTTTTTGTTTTGTTTTTGAATGCCATCTTGAGTACTTGGTTTCTCGCTAAAAGGTCCTAGGTTGCGTCGACAAGCATAGGCCATGGCTGCCTTGAGAGTCGCATCTTCACCATTAGCTGTTACAGCAGTTTCAGCTAGAACATTGTCAATTATGGCGCGGCTTATTCCTTTTGTGGTTAGTTGCGAGCGAATTTTTGCTGGCGCACGGCCCATACGTCGTAATGTTGTAGTACGGTCTAAAGCATAGCGGGCATCGTTCAGAACATTAGATCGAATCATTTGATTAATGATATCTTCGATCCATAGTTTAATTTCTTCCCTGTCTCCACCATTAAAAAGGATTGCTTTGTCTGCGCGGCGAAGTAATACGCGCCGTAAATTCTCACATGAACTTGCATAACGCCTTAGATAGTGAACGGCGATATTTTCAAGCCGTTTGCGCGTCATTATTCGTGGTATTTTGCGAATAGAGGATTTAGAATTTGACATTGCATTCGACTTAGATGGTGATGGAGTGCAGGGCATCATTAAATTTCATAATGCTGTGTGGTGGAAAAGTAAAAATGTCCGTCTGCTCATGCGCTGTCAAAGTATAACATGTTTCGCAGACGCGCGCATGGCATCAAGATACTTAATAGGAGAGAATTAATCCGCTGAAAAAATCGGATAAAATTTATTTAAGAATTTAAGACAAGAGAGACCCTGTCTAATGATAAGCGAAAATAATTCACTTAGTCTAAAAAAATCAAGCAACGTCGATGCTTATGTAGTTCGCTTAACTGAATGGGTAATTCGCTTCCGTTGGTTAGTGATTGGCCTAGCTCTGTTGGCTATGGTGGCGGTTGGGTATGGCGCTACAACTTTACAAGTCGAAAACAATTATCGGGCATTATTCAGCAAAGCTAATCCACAATTACAAACATTCGAGGACTTTCAGGCCACCTATACCAAAAACGATAATTTATTCTTCACAGTTATACCTAAAAGCGGAGATATTTTTACATCTGATATACTCATAGCTGTTGAAAAACTGACTGAGGGCAGCTGGAAATTGCCATATGCGTCACGGGTAGATTCTCTTAATAATTTTCAGCACACGAGAGCGTATGAAGATGACCTTATTGTTGAGGATTTATTTGACGACGCATCGTTTCTGACACAAGATTTTATCGAATCGCGGCGTGAAATAGCGCTTGCAGAACCATTGCTCAGAGACCAATTGGTCACAGGCAACTCTTTGGCGACGGCTGTAAATGTGACGCTACAATATCCCGGAGTTAGCGCTTCTGAGGTTCCTGAGGCCGTTACCTCCGCGTTAAGTTTGCGCGACAAGGTCCAAGATGCCCACCCGGATGCAACCATTTGGTTATCGGGTGTATCAATGCTGAATTATTCAATGGCCGAGTCTGGGCGAGATTCGATGGCCGCACTAATACCTGTAACATTCGCAATGGTATTGGTTCTATCGATGCTAGCGCTCCGCTCAGTAAGTGCAACATTTGTGATGTTTCTTATTATAGTGGCATCAACAGTGATTGCTATGGGTGCTGCTGGCCATATTGGATTTCCACTGACACCGATTTCGGCTATTGCGCCTGTCGTCGTACTTACCCTGGCTGTGGCCGACTCAATTCATATACTCATTTCTTTACGTGTTGCGATGAGTGAGGGCATGGATAAATTATCTGCCTTGGCAGACGCAATGCGTTCGAACTTTGTTGCTGTTGCTGTCACATCGTTGACAACCATTGTCGGGTTCCTGGCGTTGAACTTTTCAGATTCGCCCCCGTTCCATCACCTTGGAAACATTGCAGCTATTGGGATCGCAGCTGCTTGGATATTCTCTATAACCCTGCTGCCAGCACTCGTGAGTTTGATTCCCATGAAGGCTGGCTCAAACTCAGGATTGGGACCATTGCTGATGGGTCAGTTCGCGGACTTTGTGTTGCGTAGGCACAAAGCCCTTGCCATAGGAAGTGGGATTTTTGCAATTTCTCTTATCTTGCTCATACCACTGATGGAATTCAACGATACATTCACTAAGTACTTCGACGACCGTTTAGAATTTCGGCGCGCGGTGGATGCCACGGAACCTTATTTCGGTGCAGCGCCTATTGAGATTTCAATACCAGCCTCTGGGCCAGGGGGTGTATCAGATCCAGAGTACCTCAGGACGCTGGAGGCTTTTACGCAATACTTGCGAGGTAATGTCAGTGTTCGTCATGTCTACGCTATCACCGACATTATGAAGCGCTTGAACCGCAATATGCATGGGGATCATACAAATGCTTATAAGTTGCCGGAAAACCGTGAACTGGCAGCTCAATACTTGTTATTATATGAGTTGTCCTTGCCTTATGGGCTCGATCTAAATGATCGTATTAATATCGATAAATCAGCATCGCGCGTTACAATAAATTTGAATAATCCAACAACCATTGAAACTAAGGCCTTTCTTTCCTCTGTTGAGAATTGGCTTAGAGAAAATGCGCCAGATTATATGCAGGTTGCAGAACCCACAGGCGCTTATGTGATGTTCACATTCCTCACCCAGCGAAATGTAGAAAGTATGATCCAGGGTACAATTATCGCAATAGCAGCGATCGGCATTATATTAATATTCGCACTACGTAGTGTGGGCCTGGGACTTCTCAGTCTAATTCCAAATAGTCTGCCTATTTTGTCGGCACTTGGTGCCTGGGTAATTATTGTCGGAGAAGTTGGGATGTCGGTAGCCGTCGTTGCATCGCTATCGTTAGGAATTGTTGTGGATGACACTGTGCATTTTCTTACTAAATATCGCCGCGCACGCATTTTGCATAACTCATCCACATCTGCCGCAATTCGATATTCTTTTATTCGTGTTGGCCCAGCTCTAGTTATCAATACATTCATCCTTGCGGCCGGATTTGCTGTGCTCGTATTTTCATCCTTCAAACTCACCACAGATATGGGCCTATTGACAATGCTTGCAATTATTTTTGCCTTATTATTCGACTTTCTACTATTACCGGGCCTATTGTTATGGTTCGGTGGTAAAAATAAAAATGACATTACTGAGCTTGAGAGAGGGGAATTAGATGCCGCTTCCCAAACAATTTAATATTTTAGCCAGTGCGGCACTTATTGCTGCTCTTAGTATAGCCCCCGGCTTATCTGAGAATACACAGGAGGTTCAAAAAGGGTTTGATATTGCAGCCCGGTCTGATCGCAGTGATGTTGGCTTTGGTAATAGTCGTTCCTCAGCCAAGATGATATTACGCAATTCGGCTGGTCAAGAATCTATCCGCGAAATGTCATTTCGTACACTAGAGAAAGTTAGCGAACAAGTAGGTGACAAATCCTTAGTAATCTTTGAAAGCCCGAGAGATGTAAAAGGGACAGCTCTTCTGTCCCACGCGCAAATTCTTAAGCCAGATGATCAGTGGTTATTTCTTCCGGCACTAAAGCGGGTGAAGCGCATCTCTTCGACTAATAAGTCAGGGCCGTTTGTTGGTTCTGAGTTCGCTTTCGAAGACTTCACAATTACTGAATTGGGTAAATTTTCATATAAGTATCTGCATGAAGAAGACATCAATGGTATGACAATGGATGTAATTGAGCGAATTCCGCAATATGAGAATTCTGGTTACACAAGGCAAATTGCCTGGATCGACCAAGATTCCTTCCAAACACGTAAGGTGCAATTTTATGATCGCAAGAATTCTCTATTAAAGACTCTAACATTGCAGGACTATCGGAACTATGATGGCGTATGGCGTCCTCATACTTTGACTATGGTTAACCATCAAAATAATAAATCCACCAACCTCGTTTATGGCGAGTACAAATTTAAAACCGGACTTGCCGAGAAGGATTTTGTTAAGGGCGTCTTGGAACGTATTCGCTAAGTATATACACGTGTTTACCCACTATATTAGAGCGACGTTTGCTGCGGCTTTGATTCTTACTTGTGGGCCTGCCCCATCTGTTCTCGCTGGCGAATTGGAGATAGGTGCGGCCTTTGGAATTGAGGGCCGAGCTTTTCTTAAAAGCCCACGACTGACTAGCCAATTCAAGTATTTCCAGCCTTCTATTGCTCTGGAGGGCGACGTTCGCTGGGAAAATGATACGCGCACCCTACAGGCTGTTTTCGTGCCGTTTTTACGTGCCGATGGTCAGGATAAGAAGCGATCACATGGAGATATCAGTGAAGCCTATATTCGCTATATAGGCGATGAATTCGATTTGTTGATTGGATTAGGTAAGGTGTTTTGGGGAGTAACGGAATCGCGCCACCTGATCGATATCATTAATCAAGATAATAGCATTGAGAACACGGATGGTGAAGACAAGCTAGGTCAGCCTATGATGAAATTGTCATTATTCCAAGGCTGGGGGCAGCTAGATCTGTTTGTAATGTCTGGTTTTCGAGAACGTACATTTCCTGGTGCTAGTGGACGCTTGCGTGGAAACTTATTGGTGGATGGAAGCGACGCACTATTTGAATCGCCGGCTGCTCATGGGCACGTGGACTTAGCCGCACGGTATTCTAATTACTTTGCTGATATAGATATGAGTCTATCTGTATTTCACGGCACGTCACGGGAGCCCAGACTCTCCCTTAATGCTTCTGGTACCGCGTTGCGACCTATATATAGCCAAATAACCCAGGTTGGACTTGCAATCCAGTATACTTCGGGTGCGTCGCTATGGAAGCTCGAGGCTATAGGGCGTGATGGCTATCGGGATGCTTTTGTAGCGGTGTCGGGCGGAGTGGAATACACGCTTTATCAAATCGCTGAATCAAACTGGGATTTAGGATTACTTGCAGAATTTCATTACGACGGTCGTGAAAGTATTCCCTTTGCCGGCTCAAGCCGTGCGTCGGCAGCTGTTCCTCTTGAAGCGCCAGCCCCTCTGACTCCATATGATGAAGATTTATTTATCGGTGCACGTCTTGCCGCTAATGACATGCAAGATACTGCCATTCTTGGCGGAGCTGTGATTGATGTGAATGATGGCTCAGCATCTCTTTTTATCGAGGCAGAGAGGCGTCTTGGACAAGATTGGACAGCGCAATTGGAAGGACGATTTTTTGTTAATGTCAACAGCCGCAATACTCTTTCAAGCTTTAAGAATGATGGATTTCTGACATTGCGGATAACAAAACATTTCTGAATCAACCATCATTCAAACGCTGGAATTATGTGCTAGACTTCAATTCATGTACGATAAATCATCTACCACTAATTTGAAATTTACTATTCCACACCCGCGCACGATGGGGTCGACTAACTGGCGCGGCTTACGGGAATTATATTTCAAAGAGGTACGGCGTTTCTGGAAAGTTTTATTTCAGACTATTTTTGCACCGGTAATCACCAGCATGATGTTTTTACTAGTTATGGTATTTGCATTTGGACGTGGCAGCACGATTATTGTTGGTTATCCGTTCGAGGACTTTCTATTACCTGGTCTGGTCATTATGACTATGATTCAAAACGCTTTTGCTAATACATCCTCTTCGATTCTAGTTTCTAAAATACAGGGTAATATTGTTGATGTTCTTATGCCACCGCTTAGCGCTCTGGAGCTGACTATAGCGTGGACCTTAGGCGGCGTCACGCGCGGACTAATCGTGGGATTGGTTACAGGCATTGCCATGGCATCGTTTGCCGAAGTGCACCTGAACAATATTGGCTACATCGCATTTCATGCGATTGCAGGATGTTTGTTCATGTCTTTGGCTGGTATTTTGACGGCTGTGTGGGCAGAAAAGTTTGATCACATGGCAGCGGTGACCAATTTTATCGTTACGCCTCTGACTTTTTTATCTGGTACTTTTTATACTACAGACCGCCTGCCAGATTGGGCGCAGTTTCTGGCTAATTATAATCCCTTCTTCTATAATATAGACGGCTTCCGCTATGGATTCTTGGGACAAGAATCTAGTCAACCGCTCATCGGTATTCTTGTAATGGTGGCTGTAAATATTGTGCTTTTTGTGTGTACATACTTTGTCATTAAAACCGGCTATAAGTTAAAGGCGTGACATGACGGCAGCTTATATTTACTTATTGATTGCGGTGATAGCAGAAACAATCTCCACAACAGCCCTTAAAGCGACAGAAGGTTTCACGCGTCCATGGCCGTCATTAGTTGTGGTGATTGGCTACGGTGTTGCTTTTTACTTCTTCTCTTTGACCTTGCGGGTTATTCCCGTGGGCGTTAGTTATGCGATCTGGTCTGGCCTCGGTATTATCCTAATTTCCCTTTTAGGGTGGCTTGTTTATGAACAAATGCTGGATTTGCCCGCAATCATTGGGATTGCCTTGATCATATGCGGCATATTAGTGATGAATTTGTTCTCAAACGCCTTGAATCGTTGACAACAATGCTGTTTGGCGTATGAATCTGAGGTCTTGGGCGGTCAGTGGCCGCCCTTTACTTTTTCCGTTTCAATATGCGCCGGGGCATAGCTCTAAAAGTAGTCGTCACCAATTAGTAGGGACGAAGTCGTGAATTTTTCCACAGTGATGCCCACTTATGGGCGTAACGATTTAGTTTTTGAAAAAGGTAAGGGGGCTTGGTTGACCACGACCGAAGGCCGCCGTTTCTTGGATTTTGGATCAGGGATTGCTGTAACTGTGCTTGGACATTCACATCCACATTTAGTATCGGAATTGAAAGGCCAGGCTGACAAACTATGGCATACGTCTAATCTATACCGAATTTCTGGCCAAGAAAAATTAGCTGGCCGATTAGTAGCTAATTCATTCGCTGATACCGTATTTTTCTGTAACTCAGGAGCTGAGGCAATAGAGTGCGCCCTAAAAATAGCACGGCGATTTCATCAGGCTCAAGGCGCAAAACATAAATACCGCGTTATCACAGCTCGCGGCGGTTTTCATGGACGAACTCTTGCGGCAATATCGGCTGGTGGGCAAGAAAAGCAATTGGATGGTTTCGCGCCCAAAGTCGACGGTTTTGACCAAGTAAGCTTCGGTAACTTGGATGAGGCTCGTTTAGCTATTACAGAACAGACAGCTGCTATGGTAGTTGAGCCTATACAGGGTGAGGGCGGAATTGTACCAGCCAGTGTTGAGTACCTTAAGGGTCTTAGGGCCTTGGCTGACGAGTTTGGCTTACTTCTAATTTTTGATGAAGTGCAAACGGGACTTGGCCGTACCGGAAAAGTGTTCGCTTATGAATGGGCGGATGTAACTCCTGATATCATGGCATTGGCTAAAGGCCTTGGAGGAGGTTTTCCTGTGGGCGCATGCCTTGCGACGGAGCATGCTGCAAAATTTATGATCGCTGGGACTCATGGCTCGACATTTGGTGGCAACCCACTCGCAATGGCGGCAGCCAATGCAGTAATGGACGTCATATTGGCCCCTGGGTTTATGGACGGGGTTGCAGCGGCAGCAGATAAATTATGGGCAAAAATAGAATCCCTAGTTTTAAAGCACGATATGGTTTTTGAATGTGTGCGCGGTAAAGGTATGATGATCGGTCTTAAATGTAAAAAAACTAATACAGTCGTTTCTGCAAAAATTTTAGCTAACGGTATGCTAACCGTGCCCGCTGGAGACAATGTGGTGAGGTTATTACCACCACTCACGATCGGTGATTTAGAAATTGATTCTGCTATTTCAATTCTTGATAAATCCGCTAATGAGCTGATGAATTAACGGCGTCTTTGATGCGCTGGGTAGAGAGGGGCGGTATGTCTAAAGACATCAAACATTTTCTAGACCTTGACCAATTGACGCTTACGACATTGCGCAGCATCCTTGCATGCGCTACTTCCGTGAAGAAAAACGGCGTAGGAACGCCCTTACCACTCATAGGTAAAACCTTAGCTATGCTATTTGAGAAACCATCGACGCGGACGCGTGTATCTTTTCAAGTAGGAATGCAGCAGCTGGGCGGCTCAGTGGTAACCCTGTCTCCTCAGGACACTCAGATCGGCCGTGGGGAGTCTATTGCGGATACAGCGCGGGCGCTGTCCCGCTATGTTGATGCTATTATGATTCGCACTTCCTCACCGGAGAAACTACGTGATCTTGTTCAGTTTGCCACTGTACCTGTGATCAACGGCCTAACAGACGAGTCTCACCCTTGTCAGATTATGGCTGATATTATGACTTTTGAAGAATGCAAAGGACCCATTGAGGGGTCAATTATAGCCTGGTCGGGAGATGGCAATAACGTAGCAACAAGCTGGGTTCATGCGGCTGCGCACTTTGGTTTTGAATTGCGGATTGCATGTCCAAAAAACCTTCAGCCGCGTGCAAATATTATTGCCTGGGCGCGGAGCAAGGGCGCAAAAATTAGTATAGGAATCGATCCACATGCCGCTGTGAAAGATGCAGATTGCATAGTAACAGATACGTGGGTGTCCATGGGCGACGAAGCTGCGGATAAGCATAAAGAACTAGCTCCATACCAGGTGAATGAAGCCTTGATGGTCGAGGCAAAGTCAGATGCTATCTTCATGCATTGTTTGCCCGCACATCGTGGAGAGGAAGTCACTGAAGCGGTCATTGATGGGCCGCGTTCGGTGGTCTGGAATGAAGCGGAGAATCGGCTGCATGTGCAAAAAGGAGTGCTCTTATGGTGCTTGGAGTGACGGCAGAAATGTCTGCTGTCTATGGTACCGCTAGTGATATCTGTCTTCCATTCTTAATAAATGAGGGTGCTTTTCGCGGCCGTTTAGTTCGGTTAACGAAATCAGCTGACGCAATTCTTACGCGTCATAATTACCCTAAGCCGATCTCTAATTTACTTGCAGAATCCATGGTGGCTGCTGTCGCTTTGGCTAGTGGATTAAAATACAAAGGTGTTTTTACTTTTCAGATTCAAGGGCGAGGCCCGGTTCGTGCATTAGTGGTGGATATCACTAGCGATGGCGCTCTACGCGGATGTGTAAAGTTCGATGAATCTGAGTTTGCTGAAGAGGTTTCACGGCCTAGGCTTGAGGGTGGCCACCCCCGATTGCTTGGAAGGGATGGCTATTTAGCGTTTACCGTTGATCAAGGGCCCGACTCAGAACGCTACCAAGGCATCGTAGATTTAGCCGGCGAGTCTATTTCCGATACGGTGCACCACTATTTTCGTCAGTCGGAGCAGCTAGATTCGGCCTTGAAAATTGTAGTGACGCCGCCGCTTGACTCAGATGATTCATGGTGCGCGGCAGGTTTGATTATCCAGCGCATGCCTGAGGATGGTGATGCGCAATATTATGACGCTGAGGAGATGGAAGATGCGTGGCGTACAGCAGTTATCATGCTTGCCAGCCTTACTGATGCAGAGTTGCTTGATACAAAATTATCGCCGTTACGCCTGCTAAGGCGCCTCTATGGTACAGTAGGTGTTCGGGTGACAGCAGCAAAGCCTCTGGCAGCTGTGTGTAGGTGCTCACGAAGGCGTAGTGAAAGTATAATTGCCTCATTTCCAGTACAAGAAATGAAAGCACTGGCTATAGATGGTATGGTAAGCATGACATGTGAATTCTGCCGCGCGGTATACCTATTTAAGGAGAGTGAGATCGATAATCTTACTGCTAAGCAACGACAAGAAGAGAAAAGCGTCCTATCATGAATGGAACGACAGTCTGGATGAGGAGCCTATCAGGCTTATCAATGAGAGTATCGGTGCCGGAGTTCGGCTGACTACCAACTGTTGTCTTTCGCTAATTATGGCCTATGAAAGCTAAAAACTCGCGACGCGTTGATGCATCTTCGCGAAACGCACCTAGCATACTTGATGTTACCATAGATACGCCTGGTTTTTGCACGCCTCGAGTTGTCATGCACTGATGTTCCCCTTCTACCACCACGGCCACTCCTTTAGGATTGAGAACATCATTAATAGCATTAGCAATTTGAGTAGTCATTTTTTCCTGAATCTGCAATCGCTTTGCGTAAGCTTCAAGTACGCGAACTAACTTTGAAATACCGACAACGCGGTTATTGGGGAGGTATGCAATGCTAGCTTTGCCAATAATTGGTACCATGTGGTGCTCGCAGTGGCTTTGAAAAGAGATATTTTTAAGCACCACCATTTCGTCGTAGCCATCGGTCTCTTCAAATGTGGTACGCAGAATTTCTTCGGGATCTTGGGAATAACCAGCATAAAATTCGTCATAGGCGCGGACTACGCGAGAGGGTGTATCCAGTAGTCCTTCGCGGTCTGGATTATCGCCTGACCAGTGTATGAGGGTGCGAACAGCTGCTTCCGCATCAGTCCGGCTTGGGCGTGTAGTACCACCACTACCTTCACGGTGATCTTTAGATACTGGTCGTGATGATGCGATTGGAGGGGGTGTCATGTAAGGTGCCTTTCAAGCGGGATCCGATAAACATGAGGGCTGCTGCAAAGTAACGAGCTCTCTAAGCCAAGGTTTGACTCTATTTCTAATTTATGGTTGCGATATCATACGGGCTATCAAGAGAAAAGGCGGGAATTTCAATATTGAAACGTTCACCACCCGTTGTGCCCATTTCATAATTTCCAGCCATAATTCCCGATGGGGCTTCGAGTGGACAGCCGCTAGTATACTCAAAGGATTCGCCCGGTTTAAGAACCGGCTGTTCTCCGACTACGCCTTGCCCATTAACCTCTTGGAGGCGCCCAAACTTATCTGTGATACGCCAGTGCCGCTCAAGTAGCTGGACAGTATCTTGGCTATGGTTCTCGATACTAACGCGGTATGCCCAGACAAATCTATCCTCATCCGGCTCTGATTGCTCCTCCAGATAAAAGGGTCGTACAGAGACACAAATATTTCGTGTTACTTTTTTATACATATAAAGAAATTCTACTTTCGCTAGATGAATCTTATTTTACCCGACCGTACGTAAGAATACACTCTATCTCTGTAGTATTAAAAGGCCTTTTAAGACAAGAGTTCTGTTTCAATTTAGGCCAGAGCCTGAGTTATGTCCGCAATTAGATCATCGGTGTCCTCCAAACCTATTGAAATACGTACTAGCGCCTCGGTAATGCCAAGGTGCCCTCGTTCTTCAGGAGTGAGGCGATGATGTGTAGTGGTTGCCGGATGACATGCAAGACTTTTTGCGTCACCAAGGTTATTGGAGATATCGACTAGTTTAAGCTGGTTTAGAAACTGAAACGCGCAAAATTTTCCACCTGTGAGTTCAAAGGTAATAATTGACCCGCCGGCAGACATTTGTGATGTGGCAAGTTTATGTTGAGGGTGGCTTGGAAGAAAAGGATAGAGAATCTTAGATATATTCTTTTCTCTTTCTAAAGCATGCGCAACTTTTAAAGCATTATTGCAGTGATGTTCCATGCGTAATTTGAGTGTTTCTAAAGATTTAAGCAAAATCCATGCGTTGAAGGGAGACAGACTCGGACCGGTATGTCGAAAAAAGGGAGTAAGCTTTTCGACTATAAATTCTGTAGTTCCAAGAATTGCACCTCCAAGGCAACGTCCCTGTCCATCAATGTGCTTGGTTGCAGAGTAGACAACAATATCAGCTCCATTGTGTAGTGGCTTTTGCAGAATTGGTGTTGCAAATACGTTGTCAACTACAACTACTGCGCCGGCTTTATGAGCAAGTTCACTTACTTTCGCCACATCAATCATTTCTAAGCCAGGGTTTGATGGTGTTTCAAAAAATACGGCATTTGCGGGAGTTGAGAGAGCGGCTTCCCATTGTGTTATGTCAGTTCCATCCACGAAATCGACCTTTACACCAAACCGTGGCAATAGCTCCGCACAGATATAGTGGCAGGAACCAAATAATGCTCGCGAAACGACAAGTCTATCACCCGCACTTAGGTGACATGCTAGAGCAGCATAAACAGCTGCCATTCCGCTAGCAGTAGCACGGCAATCCTCTGCACCTTCAATTAAAGCTAGGCGTTTTTCGAACATGGCAACTGTTGGATTGCGAAACCGCGAGTACATGAAGCGTTCATTTTCACCTTTAAATGCACCCTCAGCTTCTTCTGCATTTTCATATACATATCCAGAGGTCATAAAAATTGCCTCATTAGTCTCTGAAAACTGGCTGCGCTCAGTAGCGCCGCGGACCATTTGCGTTTGCGGTGCCCAGCTCCTTTGTGTGTTTTGATCTGCAGTCATGGCTTCTACCTCAGAATTTTGGCCAAAAAAATAGCCCCCGACCGGCTCTGGCGGGGGCAAAGGCCCTCGACCTTTTAGCGTTTTTTAACGTGGCCGCAATCCGGTCTCCAAATCACCACGATGTATTTCGTACATCGACACCGGTTCTAGGTCAAGTGCCAGTAGAGTCTCAGCTTGTAAACGGGTAGAATGGGCATATGCTGGTGCACTGAAAAATCTAGATCAGAGCCTGAAGGAATAGTATGACTTCACTTTTCCACGCTTATATCGACACTCTCCATGAGACATTGCTCTCGGCAAAAGTAACGTCTGCCGGAGATACCGAGGTTCCCATAGATGAGGGATTGGGCCTTGTACGAGATGCCATGATCCGGATCACGAAGGGGCCCAATAAGATCATGTTTATTGGAAATGGTGGATCAGCTGGCATCGCGGGGCATATGGCTATTGATTTTTCTAAAAATGGCGGTGTGCGCTCTTTGACTTTTAATGAATCATCCTCGCTAACCTGCATTGGTAATGATCTGGGTTATGATCAGGTGTTTTCCACGCAAGTTAAAATGTTGGGGGCTAAAGGTGATGTGCTGATTGCTATATCCAGTTCAGGTGAGTCTAAGAACATTCTAAACGCCGTTGAATCTGCAAAGTCTCTAGGCTGCTTTGTTGTGACCTTGAGCGGGTTTTCGCAAAGTAATACTTTGCGAAGTGCTGGGGATATAAATTTTTACGTTAAGGCGGGCGCTTATGGATTTATTGAAACAGCACACCAAGCTATTCTGCACGCTATTTTGGATACGGCGATGGGTTGGACCGAAAAAACAGCGCAGCAGCAGCCAACACAGTTGGTAAGCTGACAAGTACAAGAAAATTTATTCAGTTTATTATCGCATGCCTTTTGGTCTGCGTGGTTGCACTTGAGAGCCAGTTACTAGGCTGACTATATGTGCGAGCGTTGCAAGTATGACTGCCGACAATATAACCATAATGAGGGCGTAAGGTATCATGCGTGGCTTTAACGGATCTGCTGGCTTCTTAGACTGAAAGTAGCAAAAAGCGAAAAGGGCGATTTCTGCTAATAGTGCAGCAACTGTGATTATGAGTTGAGTCGAAACTAAATCGCTTTGCATGACTTAATTCTCCGTATCAACCACTTAGCGGCTGAAAGTACTTATCAAATAATTTTATGTAGGCTGCTCGGTCTGGGTCCTCGATGGCAATGGAGCCATCCGGATTGCGCTGTAGGTGAAGAAACTTATTACGTCCTGAGTTACACCAAATAATGCCATCCTCCATATAATCATAATCTATAGCTTTATCATCAAGAAATGCTAACTCTGGCGCAGATCCTACATCACGCATGTATTCGAATACTCCATACATCGCTAGTTGATCAATGCCCCAACGAAGCCCACTTTTTTGATAATAATAGGCTATATAAGCAGATATTAGGCGAAAGTATTCAAGGCTTTGTGCATTTGACGTCCCGGCTACAATACATGCGTTAAATTGATTCCACGGCTCTAATCTGCCTGCACGAATACGCATCGCAGCGTCTTTATGGCCAAGAACTTCGTACATTATATGTGGGTCACGGTTGAATAGGGCATCTACATCCATGAGCCAAAGCGTACATTTGTAATGGAGGAGGTGCTGATAAAATCGAATAAAACGTATGGCATGATAGTACGAACGAGCATGCGCGATTCCCTCCTTATCAACGCCAGGTTGTTCAACTGATAGTGCAATATTGATCAGTGTAAGTTTCTTACAGAACTTAGTTGCTGCAGCCAATTGTACAGGTGTCACATCCATTATGTGCACATGTACATGCGACCCAGGCGCTTTATCTGATAGAGAGCGCAGCATAGGCGCTGCAAAGTTTTCGAAATAAAGATAATTGCAAGATAAATATGCAACAGGTTCATCAGAAAATGTGCAGGTAATAATTTCTTGTACTGGTGGTAATCCCTTGATTATATCCGCATCAGTAAATTGCCCAATCATTTTATAAAATGAAGGATCAAAGTTTACAGCATCCCATATTTGGCCAACCACAGCATCTTTGAATTCATTGATGCAGCTTTGTGCACCAATGCGATCGTTCGAACAAAAAAGCGCCAAGAACTTTTTAATTTGTAAACCCGGGTCGGTCGGATTGTTTTCTGCAGATTCGAGGCAAAGCTTTTTTAACTCAGCGAATTCAGGAGCTGTGTAGGTAAAAAATAGCTCATCCAAAGACGTAGCATGATAAGGCATAAGACCGCGCTTAATCCGCTCGTTAAATTCTTTATAGATAATCAAGCTAATAAGAATTTTTATTCTTTCATTAGAATCAAGGTCGGAGCGTTTTAAATGTTGATCAAGTACTGCAGCCGTTTCTGCTGGGTCATCATCCCATGACGCAATGGCATACTTTATGGCGGCAGATAAATCTTTTTCATCAGCTTTCTTAGCTTGCCGATAAAATTCCCTCGCTCTTTTTCGGTCTCCCCCTTGTTCTTTTATTTCCCCTAACTGAATAAGCGTAGGAACGTGACCGGGAACTGACTTGTTAACACTTTCAAGATATCTAGTAGCACCATCCGAATTTCCAGATCGCAATAAAGCGTTTGCCAACGCAGTTACACTGTTTAAGTCAGATTTTAGCTTGACTGCTTTCTCAAGATAAGAAATTGCTTCAGTAAATTTTTTCTCATAAGTAAGCAGTATTCCGAGGTTGAGAGCGGCGAGGGGATAATCCGGTGTTTCTTCGACACATTTTCGAAACCAATTCACGGCTGATTTATGATCTCCCACCCGCGTAGCTTCAGCCGCCTTATTCCAGAATATATCTGAGGCTGATTTTTTCGATAGAGATTTATCAGAAGTTGCCATGCTTAGAATTGAATATAGATATAATAAAGATTGCCACGGTTATAGGAGCTTCAATACACTGCAGCAAGCCCATAAAGTATTGTTATTAATATTAAATAATCTTTTATAATAGAGCTGCAGATTTGAAATCGACTCTTTTAGCGAGATTTAATATGGGGGGGTTTGAGGTCCTGTGGATCACCAGGCTGCCATTCAACTTCTCCCTCTTTAATCATCAGTGCAAGATTAAATACTGTCCTAGTGTCCCAGCCCAAATTCAAGTTCCGGCGATACCAATAGGCCGCAGCATCAGAATTTTTTTCTATCCCAGAGCCTGTCTGGTATGCATAACCTAAGAGAAATTGGGCAGCGCCGTAGCCCTGCATTGCTGATTTCCAAAGTAGTGGAACGGCTCCCCCCCAGCTTGGGCTAATACCCCCTCGACCTTCTTTAATTAAAACGGCAAGCCAATACTGCGCTGCAGCGTGACCCTTACTAGCTGCTTTTTCAAACCAAACCACGGCTCCCATTTCGCTGTGAGGTACACCCAAACCGCTATAATATGCTGTGCCCAGGAAAAACTCCGCCTCTGGCTCGCCATCCTCTGCAGCCTCTGTCAATATCTCAATAGCCCTTTCAAGATCTTGTTCGACACCTTCACCGAGACCATATCTTGCACCTAGCTGAGCTTTGGCTTTTGTATCACCAGCAGCTATGAGCTTATTTAATTCTGTTATTGTTAGCTTAGTTAAATCTTTCTCAGTCTGGGGTGGACTAAAGTTATTTGTCTGATCAGTAATTTCTATTATTGGAGATGTATTAGTGTCGATCTCTGCGCAGGATGCTACAGTAATTGAAATACAAAAAAATAATAAACCTCTCAATATCATTATTCCCCCCTCATATTTTTCTCTTCACTTCCAGTTGGGCTAGCCCATTCCCCTAATTTGTTACGAAATGCATCTCGAACTTGTCTAGATGTTTCTGGACTATCGATAATATAGGGCGTTAGCAGCACGATGAGCTCCGTACGGTCTACACCCCGAGATTCTGTTTTAAATAAGTTCCCTAGAAGAGGAACATCTTTCAAATACGGAAAACCAGAATTTCCAGTACTATAATTTTCCGAAATTAATCCACCGAGGAGAACTGTCTCACCGTCGCTCAGTGATAATGTTGTCTGTATTGCCCGTGTCAAAATAATTGGGCTTTGTATGCCAGATAAACTGTTTGCTTGGGCTTCGCTGACGTCCTGAGATACTGTAAGTTCCACTCGACGATTAGAATTTATTGTCGGCTCTATATTCAGTGTGACGCCAGTGCTCCGATATTGTATTGATTGCAAAATAGAGCTTGTTCCACCTACTTGCCCTGAAGGATCAGTCTGTTGTGTAGTAATAATAGGTACTTGTGTTCCAACGTTAATTGAGGCGGTATTGCCACTACTAGTAACTAGCCGTGGACTTGATAGGATCTGAACCCTGTCAAAGTCCGCAAGAGCATTTATTCGGGACATTATTGTTGCGCGATCACGAACTAGGCTTAAAAATAGGCCGCCATCACCTGTTTTTACAGCCGTTCGATTAGGCAGACTTGAAACTCCGTCATCAAATTCAAAAACGACACCTAGGTTCTCTCCGCGGCTAAGAGTAACTTCCGCTATTGTGGCTTCTATCATAACTTCAAGTGGAGCATGGTCCATTTGTGCTATTAGAGTACGAAACTGGGCGTATTCTTCTGCACTACCCAAAAAAATCAGAGCATTACGAGCTTCGTCGACCTTAATTTTTTGTGAGCTCCGCACTATGTTTGTTTGATTACCGTCTTGCGAGGAAGGGAGTCCATCTTCAAGAAAACCTTCTAAAACATCAGCTAGGTCCTGTGCCTTGGCATTATAAATTTGATGGTAGTAGACGCCTTGATCTGCAACAGTTTGACTTGGCTGGTCAAGGTCTTCAGCCCATCGTAAAACATGCAGAAGAGCGTCCTCACCAGTTCCAAATGCAATGATGATGTTGAGAGCATCAACGGGAATTAGTTTTATGGCATTTTGACCAATGCCACCTATTCCAATACTAAATCCCTCCGCAGTCATAATCTCAACCAGTTGCATAGAAAGTTTTTGTGCACTCCAAAAGGCTGGAGAAATTTTTAGACTTCTATAGCCCGCTAAATAGGGTTGATCTAATATGTCAATAATTTCGAGTGCAGCAGAAACATCATCCTTACCTCCCAAAAGGAGCAGGCCATTTGCATAAGGAACCGCAATCGATTGCACTCTTCCTTTCAGCGCAAGGTCGAGCCAGATGTTCATTGTACTTGTTGTGATATTATCTAAAGGCTCAAAATAAAATAAAGGCCTCATATCTGGTGGAATTGTAGAAATGGCTCGTGTGCGCAGAATACGAGGAATGGGATCTTTTGTCGCTGTAGAGTCAATAATGCGGTAGACATTATTTGAGTATGCGACACTGACTCCATAGAACTGCAGAGTCTCAACAATTAGTTGGTAAAAATTATCTGGAGAAAGCGGTTCAGCTGTCCGCATGGTCACCATTATATCATCCCGCTGCCTAACCGAGTTCGCGATATCGAATGAAACTTCCAGAAGATCACCGAAGACAGTATTTATAAAGGCTGGTAAACGAATGCCGTCGAAGTTTACGCCAATGGGGTCGCCCTCTAATTTAGGTGCGTTGGATGACAAAATAGAGTCTCCCCCAGTACGTGCCGGAGGTAACTGTGGGCCTGCTGATGACGTGAGGCGGTCACGACGCGAGCCTGCTGTCTGAGATGTCGTGCTTAACTCAGAGGGGCGATCTGCTGTCTTAGTTATAGGTAGGGGCATCGTAACGGGACTTGCATCAAACGTTGTACAGCCAGCCATTAGGATGATTGCCCCCGACATTGCCAATTTAAATGCACTGATTCGGCAACTTGTACGGAAACTGTCCATCATGTGTCCCCTTATTAAAATTTCTAATTTTTCACTAAATATCATTTCTAACCTTCTTCGGTGGTGAAGAGCTGTATGGCAAGTTCCTTACCATTATCAGAGATTGTCAGTTCGCCAGTCTCGATTTTTGTAATCTCTGCACCATTCGGTAGTTCGTCCCCTACACTCAAGCGCAGCAGCGCAACGCTTTGCGCCATTTCAATGATGGCTATTCTAGTTTCTCCATCCTGAACAATTCCGATGAGGCGCCAAGGCGAAGAATCTTTAGATTCACTCTCCATCTCAGATCTGACACGCCCATCTTCGCCCCAGAGTTCGAGGAGTACGAGTTCTTGTGAGGATATTGACGGCTGGTGGGGCGCCCATTTCGGTAATTTCCAGCTATCGGCGATATCGACTTCTGGCGGACGAGTAGAAACCTTCATATATCCAACGCCACAGCCAAAGAAAATCGCTGCAAAGGCAATTACGATATGCGGAAAATATGGCTTTAAGAATTGCTCTAGCCTTTTAATGGTATTCACTGGACTTCTCCCGAATCACCGAGTTCTTGAGATCGATAAAAGGCGGAAACATCCATTTCGATACGAGCATTACGCCCTGACCTAGCAATGAGACGCTCAACGACAAGCGTTTTGCTACCTAAAGCAATGTCTTCTAAGAATCTAATGAGGCCGATTTGGTCAAAGGGCATGATAATTTTGACTGTCATCCTTTGAATGTCCTTAAGGGGATTTGGCGACGCCCCTTCTTCGACCTGCGATATGACTGGAACTCGCCGAATTTGTAATTGCTGCGGCTCCATTTTATGTTGCACCAGGCGATCGCGCAGCCATCTTTCAAAGCCTGCCTCTCCTAGCCCCGGTGTTGGTGCGGCCCAGAGTCTATCTTGAAGAACTGACTTTAAAATTTGGCTCTGGTTTTGCCTATCTTTCCAAGCACTATTTTCAATCTGCACTTTAAGTCGTTCAAGAGCTACCTGCGCTCGCGTGTGGCGATTTTCAAGACTTTCTGTGAATGAATCCAAACCTATAAATATAGAGAGCACAAAAATGGCAGCTGCGCCTGCTAATAAAACCTTTAATCGATCAGTTATGACTAAGTCATGACCGAACCGCTCCAATAATTGTGCGCGCATATTCTGTATGCGTAATCGGACTATCTGAATAGCAGCTTTCATCGAGAAGACCACTCCTGAGCAGAAACTTGCATATTTAGCCGGAGAGTCCTTTGCTGAACGCCACTTGAGCCACTAACATTCGAAAACAGGTTGTCCTTCTCAAAGGCTTCAATATAAAAAGTTGAATCCAGTGATCTAGGAGACACTAGTGCAAGATCTAAATTCCCACTGTCATACACCCATTCTGATATTGTTAAATTTTGATTTCCTAAAATATTTGAAGCATGTGATAGAATTTTAATTTGGGCGGGAAATTGTTCTAATGACAAGTGGGACTCAATAACGTCGATATTGCTTAATGCAGCATTTCGATCGACTCGAACCGTTTGATTTGCCTCAGCCATTTCTTTCATTTTTGTGTTAGCTTCATTTGTTGCTATTGAAAGCACTAAAGCTTGGCTTAAAAGATATAAGAATGGCACGGCAATTACTGCTGCGACGAATGCTGCAGCTCTATCTGTTTGAAAAAGTGACCATATGTCAGTGGCTGGTGTGGAGCTTGCAGTCCAAGGACTATGCAGAAATTGTGTTTCGGTTGGCTGCGGTTGTGCAGGTGGCGTATTCTGCAATGCTGTGCCTGCGGACCGCAGAAACATAATCCAGTCGCGATGTTCTGGTAGTTCGTCCCACCACCTAGTAGCCGTAAGAAATCCTTGCCGCCACATTTGACCTTCAAATCCATCAGCAACGGTGGCAAGGCGCACACCATCGGAAATAGGTTCGCGTAGGAATGTTTCAGGCCATACACTACAACGCTTTGGACTGTATCCTGCCGCTTTAATGTCAGCTTCGACTTGTTCACGATTCCATGCGTACACGGATGCTTTATCGCAGGCCCACAGTGTCTCGTACTCTGTAGATGGGAATGGAGACCATTTTCGAACAAGCAAGTCGAGTGCGTTCTTTCGCTTTGTCCGGGGTATATTTTCCGGCAGTTCAAAAACATTCTGGCGTAGGTCTCGACGGCTCAAAACCCAAAGAATGCGTCTATCGGAGCCCGCTAACTCTGTTATCCCCTCCGATGACTGGATTAAGAGTTTCGGGGGTTGGGAAAGCAAGTCTTGGGCTGAGTCCGTCAGACGGCTCATTAATTTGCGAAGGAATATTAAAGGCATAATCCACCTGCCAGGGTTTGTTTTGACTTGAGGGAACAAGAGATAGTGAGTAACGGACTCGACGACCTGACTCACGGTGAGTAAGATCAACAATGAAGCAATTGCCGGGAACGACTGAGAAGAAAAACGGCTCAGCAGCTAAAAGAGATCCAGTGGCTGACATAAATTCTCGTCCACTACGGAATGGAGAAACCTTGCGTTGTTCGATTACATTTGACGCGGCGTCTTTGGTCAGGCCTGAGATATAAGATAACAGGATAGTCTCTGGCGCAGTATTGGGGTTAAAACCTGCAATACGGCATGTCGTAAAAAGAGGGGCTCGAAGATCTGCCGCCCACACTTCGGGAATTCCATCCCAACCCAGGATGTTTTGGGCCTCCATTGGTGTGAGTAAATTTTCATTTCTTGGTGGGAAGCGGCGTTGTCTTTCATATTCGTATTTTTCTGCGCCCGTTAATCTTGTTAAGTCGTCGGCGTCCATCCAGTCGGCTAAAGTATCAGGTAACTGATTTCGTAATGTTTCCGGAATATCGAATAATGCAAGCAATCGGCGAAGACGCTCTGATGTTACGCTCTGTAAATTCATCAAACCGCGACCATCCTGGATTTGTATAGTATAGTCTATATTCCCTTCTAAAAGATAAGGGCGTCCGTCAAGAGCAATGTAGTCTGATGATTCATTGATAGATGCCATTAGGGCCATAGGGTCACCTTGACCGGGATTATTTATTTCTAAACCTACTTCGAGGCCACGCGGACTCATAGGCTGTGTTGCTATAGCGTAGACTAATTCATTTGTGATATTGGCAGCCATCAAATCAGATTCAGACTTCTGTTGCAGAGTTCTTGCATTTTCGACGGCGGTTGATACCCAGTTATTAATTGCTGCGATGCCTAATCCAAACAAAGCTATCATCCATAGGGTAAGTGGCAGCACAAATCCTGCAGTCTTTGCGGCATTTGACTTACCGTGGTTGTTGGCAAAAATGATCATATTTGAATCTAAAAAAAGGGCCCATTACCATCAAGCTATGCTACCGGATGGTTCATCGCTTTTGCCGGGGACTTGCTCTGAAGGCACGCAAGCCTCACAGTGGCTCAGTTACCCCGAGAGTAACTACATTATGGTATCTCTTTAACCTTTGAGGCAGGAGTTAAATGATTGTCAGAGTGCGCGTAAATAATTTGTGGTTTGTTAGTAATTTAGTGACGATTTAGTGCAGCGGAGCACTTTTTCACCTACCGCTATTTGTCTGAGTATCATTAATGGCAGTGCTACCGAAAGGTAGGTCCTGAAAGCGTAAGGTCCGCTGGTGGGGGCCGTTTAGGCTGACAATTAGACTGCTTGGAAAGCCGCTTCCCATGACCAATTGTATTAGCCACGGCGTCTGCGTAACATCTGGGTTTGGCGGCCACGTGTCTAGCCACTTACCAATTCGATCACGGTAAAGAAACTTTCCTTCCGAACCTGCCCAACGACCTAGGGATTGAGGCGGGAGTCCATTTTCTTCATAAACTAATTCTGTCTCATCTCGTTGTGCATCATAGTCCATTGACATGTAAAATCCGACGGGCGTGCCTATGCGGCTCTGAAGAGGGCGTATGGTCAAGCCCCGAACGGCTTGTGACTCACCCCGAAACACATTCGGTCGGTCTGAGTAATCAGGTAATATGCCTTTCAATGGTTCAAGGAATACATTTTGTTTGAGAATGACCTGTTCTAGCCCAACAATTTTATTCTGCACACTGTTTCTAGCACTAAGTATTAGAGAGAACCCCTGAACTAAGACAACAGAAATCAAGCTGGTGATAACAAGCACGACTAAAACCTCCAGGAGTGTAAACCCACCTGTCATTCCTTTTTTATCGAGTAAGCTCATAGTAAGTAATCAGCCCCCAAAAAGTGGGTTAGAATTTATTCTCTGGTACCCAATTTTTCTTAGATCGAATTCAAACCACGTATCGGTATCGCGAATAAGTGAAACGCGGACGTTATAGAAACCGACGCGGAATGCCGCTAGTCCTGTACCGAATTGCGGGCCATCATTTGGGGGGATCGTAATATCACTGCTCCATCTGACGGTGAGGTCTTTTCCTATTGTTTCCTCGCCTTGAGGGTTTTCCATGGGATTAATGGGGTCGAGTAAGGCCACGGCAGCTTTGACAGCAAAGCTGCGCTCGTTGTTGTCGGCCACCCTCGCAAGCTGGCTAGCTGATTCCGATACAAAGGAGATCATTGGTATTAATGCGAGGCCAAGGAGTGTTAACGCGACAATGGCTTCGAGAAGTGTGAAGCCACTTTCTTTGAGGTGTGTTTGAAAATGTGTGCATCTCATGATAGCTAGTCCACGAGGTTAGCTTTGCAAGATGGTGTGTCGAGGACATAATCATATCGCAAACGGCCAATCACTAATTCGGCATAACCACCTGTACAAAAGCCCGAGCCTCGAAAATAAATTGGTTTTGGCACGATAAGCTCCCATCCGTCAGGTACTACTGGGGTGACATCAGCGGTAATAACTGGTGGCATGAATTCTCGGCTTTCATCAGAAGTCGGCATGGTTCTTAAATCTGAACGTAGACTCCTCCTCGGGGGTCTTAACCCTCTTTGACCGGGTTTAGGTCCAAGAGAAGTATAATGTCCCGAGAGAATAAAGTTTTGGCCATTAGTGTAGGCTTGGTATGCCAGGCCACTTAGATTTTGCTCAAAGCTTTGCCGTTTAAGCGCGAAATCCAGGCTATCGGCGACCAATGGAAGTCGCGGGAGAACCACCGCGCTTGTTAGGCCTACAATGAACAACACAACTAAAATTTCCAGTAATGTGAACCCCTGGGTGGAGAATACGCTACTAGTTATTCGACGTTGTTTTTCTTGGAAAAATTCCGATGTCTTCATTTAGACCTTCACCTCCAGGCTCTCCATCAGCTCCGTAACTGAAGATGGCAATGGAAGACCTTGATACGGGATTGTACTGATATGGAAAGCCCCAGGGATCTGACGGGACTCCCTCAACCAGATACGGCCCCTGCCATTTACGAGCAGTGCGCTCATCCTCAGGCGGGATTTCGAGAAGGTTTAAACCCTCTTCTTTGCTTGGATATCGTCCGATATCTAGGCGTATTGTGTCTAATGCTCCCTTAAGCATTCGGACTTGGGTTTCTGCAGCCGTTACACGTGAGGTATCCACTCTGCCAAGCAACTGCGGGCCAACCAATGCAGCTAGCAGACCCATAATCACGAGAACTACCAGCATTTCCAGCAAGGTGAAACCAGCCGATCTATAATCCGGCGCGGTATTCAAACGGTTAGAACCTTCGAAATTCGAAACTGAATTCATATTAAATCGCAACCTGGTTAACACTTGTTATAGCTAACATAATCGCAGCAACGATGCCACCGATGCCTACGCCGATGAAGAGAATAGCTGCGGGTTCCAGCATTAGTAGGAAGCGTTTCATGCGTTGTCGTGCTGTATCTTCGTAAAGCTTTGCTAGTGATTGCAACATAGAAGGAAGCTCGCCAGATTCTTCCCCGACCTGAATGAGGCTAAGTGCTGTTTTAGAGAAGGCATGTTGGCTAGAGATGGCCGAAGATAGTGAATGCCCGGTTCTCACTAATTTGGTCGCCTGGTCAAGTCGATCACGTAGGCTCTCTAAGTTGATTGCATCCCTAGCTAAGGTGAGGCCCTTAATTAGATCCACCCCATTCCGAAGCATCGTAGCTAACATTGATGCCCACCTTGCGACTTCTGCATCACGTAGCCAGACGCCAATAAGTGGTAATTGGCTTACGACTTCGCGCACTTGTGACATGAGTTTAGCGTTTCTAGATATGTGCCAAAGCGCCGCTGCAGTTGCTGCCGTGATCAGAAGTATCACCATTTTATGTTCGTTGAAAAAAAGTCCAGTCTCGAGCACAACAGTAGAAAGCCAAGGTAGTGGCTCTTTATTAGATGACAGCATGGCAGAAAAGCGCGGGACGACGACTATGAAGATAAACAGTACTGCTGCAATGCCAGTGACGATCAAGATAGCCGGATACGTCAGGGCGTTACGAACGTCTTGACGAAGCTGCTGATCATACGCCATTTGTTCGGCAGCATCTTCCAGTGATTCTCCGAGGTTACCGATCGCTTCGCCCGCTGCTGCTAACTGGTAGGCGTAGCTTGGCAGCGACGGCAGTGTGGTTGTTAGAGCTGTTGTGAAGGGTTCGCCGCTGCGAAGGTGTCGCTCCATGTCACCAAAGGCTTTTGATAGTGCTGGATGTGTAGCCTGGCCTTTCAATGTGCTGATGGCTTGCACAAGTGGCACGCCCGATCTCAGAAGAAGTGCCAGTTGTTTTAGCGCTAGAATGCGATCCTGAGCAGTAACCCCTCTTTGGAATAGTGTCCCCGGACGTTTTAGAAGCTCTTGCCTCGCAGTCGATAGGCTAACAAGAGTTAGTCCTTGGCGCTCGAGGTTACGTTGAGCATCGCGTGAATGAGTCGCCTCAACTTTACCGGTTAGTACTCGTCCGGCAGTATCTATAGCCTCGTACTGGAATGACTGGGACATGCAAATTCTATGATTGATTGCGCTGTTGGTAGTTGGACCTGCATAGGACCTTACAACACCTTTGTGATGGACTGTCTTACATCAATGTCAGGCAACGTTAATTCACGTTAAAGCCATGATAGACAAAGAAAAGAGGGAGGGTGATTTCTCACCCTCCCCCAATTCATACCCGGTAACCCGGGATATAGTTTCTAAAGAAACTACGGGTTGTTAGCGCCACCCGCGTTACGGAAGCTAGACAGATCAGCGAACTGACCGGTCGCGCTATCGTACAGGATGTGCTGAGCATAACCGAGGATCGGCCCGGAAAGCTGCACAGTGTACTGACCCGACGGGGAGGTGATCGCAGGCGTACCGTTTGTTTCCAACTGTTCAGCAGAAACTTGCAGTGTCGCACCAACAGCGATACTTCCCGATGTCCAGGAGGTCAAAACTGTTCCGTCAGCATCATTCAGCACACTGAACGTCACAGTACCGGCCTGGTTACCATTGTTATGGACCCGGATATACGAGGCTAACGTGCCACCCGAGGCCTGAATGGTATTCAGTTCAGTATTGAACCCACCAGAATTGATTGATCCGGTAGTCCCTGAACCAGCTGGTGCAGCAGTAACAGCAGCACTGGCGCCGCTGATACCATAAGCAACTGCCACAGTACCAGCCGCCGCAGCGTTGATTGCACTTGTGCCATCAAACGTTGTGTTGATTGTCTGTAGCCCATTACCGCCTGAGTAGAGATTGGCTAACGAGAACGCTGCGGTTCCGGTTGAGAAAGCAGCCGGTGTAAGCGTTACGGTAGCACCTGCGTTTGTCATAACGGCAGTAGTTGTCGCGTCATCTGACAATACAGAACTCGTGACTGTCACTGTGACACTCGATGATGCAGCGAGACCACCAGCGGCGTCCGGGGTTACCAACGTATTCAAGTCAGTTCCCAGCGCACCAGATGCAGTGATGTTCACTGTTGCTAGCGTAATAGAGAGAGAGCCAGCGAAAGGAGTGTTAAGTGACTTAAACGCTGCAGGTGTTGTTGCTGGGTTTGTGACAGCAGCAGCAGCAGTTGGTGTTACCGTTGTGACAATTGGTGCAGCTGAGGTCACGAGAGCGCCCGAAGTAATGTTCTCGATAAGAACAGTCGGAGAGGCATTATCGTTGATCGTGCCACTCAAGCTAACCGAGCCACCAGCTGTTGCTAAGCCAGAAGCATTATTGAGCACCATTCCACTTAACTTAAGGCCGCCCATGAAAGCTTGGGTTGCTAAACCCGCACCCAATGCAGCCGTGAGAGTGCCGTTACCGCTAACAGTACAACCGCTCATCAGAATTTTATCTGTGAGTGGCGTCAAAGCAGTACATGCCCCGGAGACTGTTCCCACAAAGGACGATGTATTGTTGATCCGTGCCAACACTGAAACCTGCAGAGCTGGGTTATTCATCAGCGCTCCGGCAATATTGATCGTAGCCTGGAACGAAGAACCGGCTGGCAGTGAGTTAGTGAAGGAGATGGCAGGCGACGTACCAGCAGGCGTTGCTTGGAAATTGACCGCGTTGGCTGTCGCAGCAGTGGCGGAGAAGTGCGTATTGGAAATGTTGAGCGCCGTTCCGGTTGCAACTACCTGAGCTGCTAATGTCGGATTGACGACAACACGTCCAACCGTACCCGCACTCGCTACGCCGGCAATCGCCGTCGTAGCCAGTAAGGCTCCGGCAAACTTGTAGTGTTGTGAACTCTTCATAATATTGGGATCCCCATATATGGTTTCAGATATCTATTATCCAGTTATGTCTGCGGACAGGCAGACACATTGCGCCCGTCAGCGCTTGCACATAACACCCTCGCGCTACCCAAATGTCAAGCGACTCAATGGGTAGATGTGATATTAATTTGGAGTGAAGGTGGTGCAGTTTTACAACAATTGCAGGGGCTTAAGAGACCGTTAACTTTTTGGTCGATTGCCCAGGCTTTGGATCTCGCCTACCGTTTTGCTATAAACCAAGTAATATATAAAAAAGCTAAATAGATCATAAGTAATTGATATATATATATTTATAAAAGTGGGTTTGTGACTATATCTTTTGAGTAAAATCTGAAACTTTACTTATCAAATAGCTGGTTTCACCCCTAACTACACTTACTGATCTATACCAGGGACTATAAAACCCATGGCTAAACCAATACCAAAGACTTTTTTTACGATCGGGCAGCAGCAGTAAGGTGGGCACACCAAGGGCTGCCGAAAGGTGCGCTGTCGTGTTGCTTATGGTTATGAGGCCGTCTAACGCACTGATTTGTGCCGCGGCTGAGTCAAGGTTGGATAAGCTGTTAATTTCAGGATCGGATATAAGTTGAACACCAGATACCTTGTTTACCTGTTCGACCTCTCGTTGGGTGTCGCCATATTGAAGGTTAACCCATTGTATATTNNGTGTTTTNAGNATCGGGGCAAAGTATTCCAAGTCTATACTTTTCTCTCTTCCGATCAACGGATTGATGCTGCGCCAGGACAAGCCCATCAGCTTTGTNTTACNAGTTGNCTGGCCTAGGTAGCGCTGGCGGAGTTGTTTGGTACGCAGTGANTCCGCAANCANGTAATGTCCTCTNTTGGGGAAATCACCAAAACTGCGCCTACACCACCTACCGAGATCGATAGCCGAACTATGGTAATCAAAAGACCTTCGCCGGAGGTTGTCGGTTGTTTGGGTGTCCAGTGGAATGATTTCCGCTTCTGGGAATGAACGTTGGTACAGCGGCACGAGGCGGGGTGCACATTCGACGGTACATGAACCAGCTGTACGAATAATTTCGGGAATCATTCCGCCGTAAAGTATTTCGTCGCCAATCCCCTGATCACTCCAAACAAGTATACTTTTGCNNTCTAACGATGTGCCTTGCCATACGGGCCAAGGCCACTGTCTTTTTGTGTAAAGCGCATGTGAAGATTCAAATCGCCGAGNGTATTCATCCCAACCNTTCGCCAAATNNCCTNCNGCAAGNTGTGCTAATCCTCGGTTTACTAGAGCTTCGATATTGTTGGGATCGAGGTTTAAGGCGTNATCGTATGCGGTTTTAGCTGCCTCAGGTTCGCCTCGTGCTTCGAGATGGCTNCCTAAATTGGAATGAGCTTCTGGCCAGTTTGGTTTGAGTTTGATGGCGCTTTTTGTGAACTGGATTGCACGGTCATGATCACCGTTCTTNGCGAAGAGGTTTGCGTAGGCAAGGTGGGCATCGGCATTGTTGGGGCTTAGTTCGATCGCCTGCTTGAGAGCGGCTTCGGCTTCGCTTGCTATATTTTCGTAATCTTCGTTTTGGGCATCATTCAGTACTTCGGTGAGACAAACGCCAAGATTGTAGTGACTGCGCGGATCATCCGGTGCGATGTGCACCATGTCGCGAAAAGTAGCGATGGCATCGTCGGTGCGTCCGATTTTATGTAGTAAGGTTCCGGCATTGAGCCGTGCTTCGGCATAAGACGGTTTAAGGGAGGTGGCTTTGGCATAGGCTGCCAGCGCCTCATCGTTTCGCTCCAAAGCTTTTAGACAATTAGCTTTGTTAAAGTGTGCTTCGGCAAAAGTTGGTAGGGCCGCTGTGGCGCGATCAAACAAAGTCAGAGCATATGTATAGCGTCCTCGGGTATGGGTGATGACTCCCTTTAGATTGAGTGCATCGACGTTATTCGGATTTTTTTTTAGCACGACGTTGTATAAGCGTTCGGCCTTATCCAATTGGCCGGCTTGATGCATTTGGAAAGCTTTCTGCAGAGTTTCTGCGACGGAGCTTGTTTTACTCACGTTATGCTCCGGCCCATTGAGTCAGATCAGTGGCGCAGCGTGTGGCCAATTCCAACCACTGTGTCTGGCCCGCTTCAAGCTTGTGATCGGCGCGAATTAATCGTGCGGCAGGATACCAAGGGCTGTCTCTACGCTGCAGGAACCAGTACCAGGCTAAACCCTTGCCGTGAGGAAGAAGTACCCACACCGGGATATTTTGTGAACCAGCCACATGGACGGTGGTGTTGGAGGTGCTGAGAACCAAATCCATGGCAGCTACCTGGGCGAAGAACATATCCATATCCGTCAAGGGGTCCACGGCAGCGTCCTGTACAACCTCGACACCAAGCTGTTTGCTGACGTTCGCCAGCTCTTCAGTGCAATCGCCGTACTGGAGATTAACAAACATGATATCAGGCACCTGAAGAATATTTGCGAGATCTACCAAGGCTATGCTTTTGTCTTTGCCAACAAGCTCATTCTTGCTGCGCCAGGATAGACCAACGATACGTCGTCCATTGGCCAGAGATTCGTAGCGTGTTCGAATCTTTGCAACCTTATCAGGGTCTGATTTTAGGTAGCCCTCGTGTCGCGGAAAGCTCGAAAAGTCGGGGCGAAAGTGGAGGCCCAGGCTGGCCATGGGAATTTGATAATCGAAGCCATCCGCAGGCATGACCGGAAAATTAGATGCTTCGTATCCTATAACCGTTGCAGACGGAAACGAACGCATAAACACAGGCGCCATACGTTTAGAGCATTCGATTGTGCAATGCGCCACCCGGCTTATCACTTCTGGTAGAATGCTCGAGTACAAAGCCTCATCGCCCAATCCTTGTTCCGTCCATACAACAACATTCTTTCCATCTAAGTCTTCATTATTCCAATAAGCAGGTGGGCTAGAGCGACGGACAATTCTCTCGTTCTCTGTGTCAAATCTGCTTTCCAGTGCGGCCCATCCGTTCTCGAAATCGCCAAACTGGAGACAGGCAACACTATAGGTTTGTCGAATGTCATGATCTAAAGGTGCTAATTCAATTGCGCGCTCGATAATAGTGTGGGCTGCATGATGCCAACCTTTATTGCGCATTATGATTGAGGTATTGCTTATAGCCCTTGTTCTATGGGGATCGTGATTGANTGCTGATTCGTATGCGTCTATAGCGTCATGGCTATAGCCNGCCACCATATAAGTATCACCAAGTATGGTTAGGGCTTCAGCGTCTTGGGGCTCTTTTGNAATATAAGCCTTATAGGCATTGATCGCTTCTTCTAATGCTCCTAATTCTTTTAGCGCGTGCCCCAAGTTGAAATATGTGGCACTCAGATTTGAGTCCAATACNAATGCTTTCTGATATGCTTCAACTGCCTTCGTCGTTTCACCATTAGCTCGATAAGCGGCTCCAAGATTGACATGCATCTCAGCGGTGTTGGGCTGATATGAAACTGCACGCTCTAAAAAGCTGGTGGCTGCAGTAAAATCTTTATTTAGAAGGTAGATAATACCCAGTAGGTAGAGCGCTTGAGGGTGCTGTGAATTCTGGCGCAAGATTTCATTGCATTTCGCCTCCGCTTTGGCCCAATGCCCAGCTTTATGAAGGGTTTGTGCTTCTTCGAGAATTATCCCAACGTCCTCTGTCATTTGGTGGTAGCCGGACGCCACTGTGCTACGAAATCAACCAACATAGACGAGGCTTGATCTATGACTGGTCCCCAATCATTTTGCTGCACTTGACGAATTAGGGACATGGAAGGGTACCAAGGACTGTCGTTGCGATCGAGGAACCAATGCCACATAGCTCCGAATCCTTTGGGCACTAGTGTCCACACTGGTACNTTGAGTGCGCCAGCCATATGGGCTGTAGCGTTAGAAGTGGTAATGATTAAATCCATTGCAGCGACCTGAGAAGCAAATGCNTCCAAATTNTATAGGGGGTCGATTTCGTTNTCTGATATAATCGACACACTATGNGATGTTTCCACTTCTGATATTTCCTTTATGTAATTACCGTATTGCAAATTCACAAAAGTAGCACCGGGAANACAAAGTAAGGGGCCCCAATTTTTAAGAGCTAAACTTTTTTCTGAACTGATTTTAATTTGATCTTTGGAACGCCAGGATATTCCAATAAGAGGCTTTGACGGGCGTGATTTTTGATACCTATGACGAAGATCGCGGGTAAGCTTTGCGTCGGCACTCAGATAACCCTTTTGGTGCGCGAATGAATCGAAATTAGGGCGATACCATTCTGCAGCGTTACCTAGACAAAACTGCCCATCGTAATTTGCATGAAATTTTGGGTGTGGAGGGCTTCGCCTCGAAATCAAGTCAAGATTTGGAAAAGTGCGGCGCATTAATGGCGTCAAGCGCTCGTCACACTCTAAGCTAAGCGAAGCACAATCCTTGGTGATTTCAGGAATCAAGCTCGCGAACATGATTTGCTCACCAATACCTTCATCTGCCCATGCTAATGTGCGTAAGCCATGCGGTTTGCCAAGGATTCGTGGCGAAGACATGGGCCTCGCGCCGAGGCGATGGGCAGGGAGTTCCAATCTAGCGCTATAGTGTTTCCAGCCCTCTGATAGGCGCCCTAGTATAAGCAAGGCCAGCGACAGACCATGCCGCGCTTTAGGGTCATCTTGACTTAGAGAGAGTGCTCTTTTGTATGCAGCAACAGAACGTTCGTACTCAGCGGTCCTCGTAAATAATAATCCAAGATTACTATTTGCCGTAGCGTCTTTGGGGTCAATCTTGAGTGCTGCTGAGTAATGCGTAAGAGCTAAATCGTAATCACGTCTGCGAATATAGTTATTCCCTGCCATAGTGTGGCAGTCCTTATGATCTGAGTTTTGCTCGATCGCCCTTAGAGCATAATCCAGGGCTTTGTCATGGTCGCGCATGTCTTCGGCGTTACGGGCTAACATTTCGAGCGATTCCACCGAATCTGGTTTTATCTGTAACGCTTCAAGATATGCGGCTTCAGCTTCGTAGTATTGGCCTTTTGCTCTGAGGCAGTTACCAAGCGCGAAATATGCTTCGGTTCCGCGGGGATTTATTTCAATAGCCTTTTTTTGCACCGCCTCTGCCTGATCAAAATGGCCTAACAGTGCCAGAGTAGATCCGAGGTTGATGTGCATTGAGTATACATTTGGCTTAAGCTCGATGGCACGAGATATATACTCTACGGCACGTTCCAACTCTTTCAGCTGCACAGCAATGTAGCCCCGCATGTGCCATGCACGCGAATCTTTTGGATTTTTATCGAGAATCTCGCAGTAGAGTTTGTCGGATTCCCGAAAGGACCCATTTAGATACAAACCATACGCGCGATCTTGTGTTTCAGTCATACGCTTAAAGCCGTATTAAAAAACTTCGAAATTAATTTAACGCACGCTAAGTCCCTGGTGGGACTGCTATCCTGCGAATAGCATACGCTCACGTTCAGCAAACCAGAGATCGGCATAGCTGCACTCTTTGTAATCGTCAAAGTACGGTCCGCCTTCGGTGAAATGAATAAGCGAAACTTGATCGGGCGGTACCGTTGGATCGTAGTCCACTAGATGGTTCCATCTGTGAGGTAATTCGCCAATTAATGAATCATCGTTGAGCCATTTGAACTGGTGTAGTTCCAGGCCAGTTGCTGTATTGACATAAGCAGGCGTCAAAGCAGTGCATTTGGCATTATTAAATAAAATCACAGATGACCAATTCTTTTTCTCATAGCGGCTTTGAGGTTTGTTGAGAAACTTTTTAGTCTCTCCTGGGTTATGTTCGTGTTTAACGACTTGCACAGCATAGGTTTCATCACGCAGTTTCCATAAATTTGCCAAATCATCAAGCATCAACATGTCGCAATCGCAGAACAAGCTCCAGCCTTCGTACTGTGATAAATGTGGTACTAGAAAACGGCTGAACGAAAATTCCGTAGATTGAAGCGGATGAGCCTCACGTTTAAAAACGCTTCTTAACTGCGACAGCATAAGTGGTACTATTTCAACTGGTTCGGATGCGCGCGTCTGTATGCTGTGGGATAGAACATTAAATGCGACAGCTTCGCGTGAGTCATATCCGATAAATATGCGAATCATTTAATTTTCCGATCGCTAACACAGTTCATAAATGCTGTGGATTTATCGTTGATTAGGCGCTTAAGCTCAAGCCAATGACATTCATTTAATGCTAGAATTTAGTCTTTTTGGACAGCCACACCGCTAAATCTTGGGCGCAGTGGTGTAAGACAGGCGCCCAGTTGCCTTCGGTCTCCTGTGACAAAAATCGAACTGACGGATACCAAGGGCTATTTTTTTTGCCTCGGAACCAATACCAAAGCCGACCACGCCCCTTTGCGGCCAACGCCCAACAAGGGATGCCAAGTGCTCCAGCGGTATGAACAGTTGTATTACTAACAGATATAACCAAGTCCATGGCAGCAACCTGTGCTGCAAAAGAGTCCATGTCGACTAACGGGTCGATATCATCATCGTGGATTATATCCGTTCCTAATTGATCTCGGACGCGTTTTAAATCAGCCTTAGAAGCGCCATATTGTAGGTTGACGAATGTTATACCTGGTGTGGAAAGGATTGGCGCCCAATCAATAAGTCTCTGGCTTTTGAGCCAACCAATTTCATAGTTCCCCGGACTCATCCACGAAATACCCACCAATCGTGTACCCGGTTGGCGCTGCTGATATTTATGGCGCAGCAGACCTTGTTTGTTTTGATCCGCTTTTAGAAATCCTTGGCGGTGTGGAAAATTGGCAAAGTCCACGCGAAAAGCCATGCCGAGCTCTGAAAGTGACATCTGTAGGTCAATTGAGGGGTCTGTGGCTTTGGAAGGTAAGGGCTCAGCTCTTACTTCTACTGTTGCTGTCGGGAAAGATCTCTGAATTAGAGGTATTAAGCGCTTCGAGCACAAAATTATTACATGTTCAGTAGCATCAATTATATCAGGTATCATACTGACAGTGAGAAGTTCGTCACCAATACCTTGCTCTGTCCACACAAGGATTCTTTTGCCACTCAGACCCTCGCCTTGCCAAACGGGCTGAGGGAAAAGATCGTGGTGGGCATTTGCCGCCGGGCGCTTTAGACGCCACACGAATTCTTTCCACCCTGCTTCAAACTGACCTGTTGAAAGCAGTATCTGCGATCGATTATATCGGGCATCTATATAGTTCGGATGTAAAGATACAAGTTCCTCAAATGCTTGCAGTGCTTGTTCTGTATTGCCCGATTCATCTAATGCAGAAGCTTCATTTAGGAGAATTGATTTGACGTTAGGTAAGAGTTCCTTTGCTTGACGATAATGTGTAAGGGCCTCTGCGGCATGACCCAAGCAGCGTAGGGATGTGCCAAGATTGTTGTGAATCTCTCCAGATTGTGGATTGAGAGTTAATCCCTGGCGATAAGAGGAGATGGCGTCTTCAAATCGATTGAGAGACGCTAGGGCTAACCCTCTGCCATTGTAGGAATGCCAAAATCCAGGATCGATGCTTAGCGCCTCGTCAAACAAGCGCAAAGCGTCTTCGTTCTGTCCGATTTTTTGCCTCAGGAATGCGATTTGATGCAGGGCCTCTGCAGCAAGACCAGGCTCTTGTGCGAGACGGCGGTACAAAAGTTCCGCATCCTCTGATTGACCGTTAATGGCATAAAGCTGTGCGAAGGTACGTAGGTAAGGCGCTCTCTTAGATATAACTCCAGCACTAACTGTATGATCGAGTAGCGCCAGACCTACATCGCGGATAACGTTCTGCCATTCGCCCGATTGCCCCTGAATGAAAACCTGCGTTGTATGTTGCGAACTTCGAGTGTTTTTTAAGGATGGTAAAATAATGGAAAAAACCGGTATATCGAAGGCTGCTGCGATTGCAGCTGCATCGGAGTCCGGTGCGACCACAATATCCATCGCAGCCACTCTGGTGGCGTAGCTGTTGGTGGCTAGGCGGGAATCAAGAATCTCATTATGCGCGATTGGTATGCCGAAAGCATCAACGGCTGCAGCCAATTCCGCATTACAATCACCTGTTTGCAGATTCACAAATGTTAAGCCGGGAACGCGTAGAATTGGTTCCCAATCTAAAATATTGAGCGAATACGGTGTCTTTGCTTTTTCATCCTCGCTCTTCCATGCAAGTCCAACCAGAAGGCATCGCTTGCCTTCTGGTATTAAAGTTGTACGCAACTGATCACGCAATTTTTTGTCAACTGCGATCTGAAGGCCGCGTGCCGCAATTTCCTCTCGATGTAGAATTGGTAGAAGCTGTTTATTGATCATGAGGCACTTATCGTCGAATCTATGTGTGGGATTTCAAACGTTTTACCGTTGTGATTGCCGCCAGCCTATTAGTGCTTGTATAACTTGGCTTATCACTGGGTTCCAGTTCGACTCCCTAGAGCGGCGAAAAAGCCGCATGGACGAGTACCAAGGTGAATTTGGTCGCTCCAATAGCCAATACCAAATGCGCCCTACTGATGCTGGCACAAGAGTCCAGACCGGGCGACCAAGTCCACCAGCTACATGTACTGTGGTGTTACTCACCGAGATGATAAGGTCCATGGCCATAACTTGAGCTGCGAATTTATCTAAGTCAATTAAAGGGTCTATGCTGGAGTCAAAGATTATTTCGGTGCCAGTAGATTCTTTTATAGTTTTTATTTCTTCGCTGAAGACCCCATACTGTAGACTCACGAAACGCAGGTGGGGGATGGCGAGCAGACCCAACCAATCTTGTAGGGATGTGCTTTTTTCCACCTCCGCCTTAGCATTGGCGCTGCGCCATGAGATGCCAATAAGGGGATAGCCGGTGCCTGCCTGATAGCTAGTTCGTAGCTGCTTGACCAGGTTTGGGTCAGCTTGCAAGTAAGAGTCCTTAGAGGGAAATGCATCTATGCTTGGACGCAAGCATCTACCAAGGTGAGAAAGGGATGCCTGAAAATCGACGCGCGGTATTTTGACTTTGCCCGCCACTACATGCTCTCTAGGTATAATGTCAACATTAGGAAATGAGCGCTTGAGTAGAGTTGTCAGTCTACCGGTACATACTATACTGCACTTCGCACCCCGCCTTATTACATCGGGCACCATGCTGCAAATTAGGATTTCATCCCCAGGTCCTTGTTCAGTCCATATAAGTAGGCGCCGATTTTTCAGGGGCTCTCCTTCCCAAAAGGGAACATCAAAGCGATCATGTAGCGTTGAAGTATCAGTCTGACGAAAGCGCCATATATATTCAGCCCACCCTTCGGTGAGTTGTTCTCTTGCAAGCAGTGCTAGCGCCAAGTGTGTGTGTGCGGTGGCATTGTTCGGATTTTTCCGAGTGGCCTCTTTTAGAAGGTCTAAAGCTTCGTCCATCCGTCCTTGGATATCGCGCGTAACCGAAAGATTAATGAGTGCAGGCGCATATGCAGGTGTTCGAGCGAGGACAGTAGTATAAGTTTCTTCCGCTCTCCGTATATCGCCCTTTTTTAAGAAAGCCTCCGCTAGCTCAGTTTGTACAGCATCCGCTGACGGATGCACCTCAAGCGCTTTTTTGTATGTACTGATCGCGTCATTGTACTTCTTAGATTTTACCTGAGCACGCGCGCAATTCATTAAGATGTCTACATCATTACCTGCTGTATCAGTTAAAATCGCGAAATGAGTTGCGGCTTCGTCCCAACGCGCGAGCTTGCAGAGCATTTTAGCCAAATTATGGCGGGCCTCGTTATGGTCTGGCTTTAATTCGACCACTCGGCTGAAGTGGTTGGCAGCTTCAGCTGTTACACCCATCTTGAAGGCTATGCCTCCAAGAAGGTTGTGCACGTCTGGTGAAAGTGGGCGGACCCGCTTAATCTCTTCTGAGATTTGTTTGGCTTCAGCAAACCGGCCTGAGTTCATAAACATGATGGCCTTGGTAAAAGCCTGGCCGACGCTTAAATTACTATTCTTTTTCATTTTTGATGCCAAAGTTTCAGCTGCTCGGCGACCTCGCCGATGGTTTCATCCCATTGGCCTTGTTTCTTTTGCCGAAACATACGTAAAGATGGATACCATGGGCTGTCATCGCGGTTCTGGAACCAATACCAATGTGCTCCCGGGCCTTTTGGGACCAGAGCCCAGACTGGTTTGCCCAAAGCTCCGGCGATATGAACTGTCGTATTGCTGATCGAGATCACTAGATCCATTGCGGCGACTTGTGCCGCGAAGGTGTCCATTTCATCAGATGATTCTATTTCAGTATCTAAGGTGATGCGGGAGCTAAGAGCATTGTTGACTTCGTGTATCTCGGCAGCACAGTTACCATATTGTAAAGATACAAACCTAATGCCGGGATTATCGAGTATGGGGGCCCAGCGCCTCAAGGCGATGGATTTAAATGGTGCCGTACCTATTGCTCCGGCGCTATGCCAAGATATGCCAATTACTTTCTGGTCGCCTGAGAGTTGGTAGCGTTGGCGTAGATTTTTAGTGAGATCTGGGTCGGCTTTTATGTACCCATTATGTGCAGGGAAAGATTCCATTGATGGCCTTAGCCATTGAGCAGCATCGGTTAGTGGAAGGCGGGCATCGAAGTCACCTTCAATGACAGTTCCTAGAGCATGCACAGAGATACTGGGAAATGTGCGCTTAAATAAAGCTACCAACCGCGGTGAGCACACAAATGTGCAATTAGCTACTTTTTCTATGAGCGTCGTTAATAGACTAGAAAATAAAATTTCGTCTCCGAGACCATATTCTGCCCAAACTAAAATATTTTTTCCATCTAAAGGGCTTCCGTCCCACGTTTTATGGTTACTCAAATCCAATGAGCCTGCAAGTGCTCTAATTCGTGATCTGAAAGCGGGCCACCCTTCGCTTAGACGTTCAAGTGTCAATAGCGTCATTCCTCGGTTAGCTATCGCCGCAGGTAAATTTGGATTTAATGTGAGCGCTTTGTTGTAATCGACCAGCGCAGCTTCAAAATTTCCGGAAAATTTATGCGCGTTACCTCGGTTTACGAAAGTATCAACATGACTCTTATTTGCGGCGATAGCGCGGTTATGAAAGGATATGGCATTGTCTAAGTTGCCCCGCATCTGTTCAACGCAGCCGAGGCCCGTTAATAGTCCAGCATTATCAGGGGCGGCAATCATTGCATCTGTTAGAATGTTTTCCGCTTCGTCAAGCTGACCCATGTCTGTCAGAACGTCACCCAGCTGAATAAAAATATTTGTATCCGAAACACCCGCTTTTAATATTTTGCGATATGCTCGTTCGGCATCCTTTAACTTCCCTTGTTTGTGTAGAGCGGTCGCCAAATAATGCTGAGCAACTACGCTTTCTGGGCAGAACATCAGACATTGTCGCGCAATCTGCTCGGCTGCGGCGAAGCGCTCAGTGCTTTTCAAGATGCTGCACAAGGTTACATAAGACTGTTCATATAAAGGGTTTGCGGCAATGCATTCTCTTAAAATGGCTTCTCCTTCAGCGCTCTGTCCAATAGTGTGGAGTGCGAGCCCTTCACCATTCATAGCCTCTGGGTGATTGTTATTGATTGTTCGCGCTCGCCGGAATGCGCCAATGGCATCATCAGGCTGGTTGCACATAATCAGTGTTGTTCCAAATCGGCATAGGGCGTCTGTAGAGTCTGGTTTAAGCTTAACGGCTTGCTCGAAGCACGTTAGCGCATTTCCTGGGTCTTGTAATTTGATCCAGGCGGATCCTAACATTTCAAATGTATCTACATGTTTCGGACGGATGGCGATTGATTTTTTAAGCAATGGCACCGCGTCATTTGAGCGTTTTAGGTGAACATAGGCGGCTCCTAGTAAATATAGAAGCTCGGCATGGTTTGGGATTATTGGCAAAAGTTTTTCGTAGCGCTTGACTGCGGTATGCACATCGCCGGCTTTATGCAATGCTATTGCATCGGCTAGAGCTTTGGTAATTTTGCCGGTATCTGTATTTGCAACCATGTTGCTGGCAGGCCTTAATAAAATATGAGATGAGTTAGCAGCTAATCCTCTATGCCCGCTTGGCCGGCGACCCGCAACACCTCCTCGACACTTGTTTCGCCGTGCCAAGCCTTAAGCAAGCCATCTTCTAGGAGATCTCGAAACCCATTGTTCCGGGCAATGCGCTCTAGATCATGGTGCGGCCTTTGATGAAGCACGGCATCTGCTAGTTCTTCACTCAGTNCTGCCACTTCGTATATTCCAAGTCGTCCTCTATAGCCGGAATTCTGGCATTTCTGACAGCCCTTAGGGTTGAACCATTGGGCAGTACTCGCGAAAAGTTCTGGGAATTTGCGCTGCAACTCATCGCATTTATCAAGAATTCCTGCTGCCGGCTTATACGGCATACGGCAATGGTGGCAAAGTTTTCGAACTAAGCGCTGTGCCATTACTTCACGAACAGATGAAGATACTAAGAATGGTTCCAATCCCATATCCGTCAATCGCGTNAAGGCACTTANAGAATCATTCGTATGCAGCGTTGAAAAAACCATGTGCCCGGTTAGTGCCGCCTGCACCGCAATTTGTGCTGTTTCCACATCACGTATTTCGCCGATCATAATTACGTCGGGATCCTGACGTAGAATAGAGCGCAAAGCTCGAGCAAACGTATATCCAATTTCAGATTTGGTTTGTACCTGAGTTACGCCCGGCACATTGTACTCAACGGGATCCTCNACGGTNATTATCTTGCGCTTACCATCTTTNATGTGTTCGAGGGTAGCTTTCAGTGTTGTTGACTTACCTGANCCAGTAGGGCCGGTGACTAGAATAATGCCGTGNGGTTCCTGCGCAAGTTTTGAAAAAGTCTCAAGGTGATCTGAAGCCATTCCTATTCGAGCCAGTGCAAAGTCTTCTTGTTCTTTGAGCAATAGCCGCATGACGATTGACTCGCCCCAAACACCAGGTAAACAAGATACACGTATATCTAACTCTTTGCCGCTGATGCGCATGCCGATACGGCCGTCTTGGGGTAAACGGCGCTCAGCAATGTCAAGACCGGATATTAATTTGATACGTGATGCTACGGCATCAAACCGCGCTCGGGGCAGCGTTAGTCTACTTTGTAGAACACCATCCACACGATAACGTATATCAAACTCATGTTCACGTGGCTCTACATGAATATCAGATGCATTTTNGTTCACCGCCTGGGCCATGGTATTGGATACTAATTCTACGACAGGCGCTTCCTCTGCTAGTTCGCGCAGTAAGGCGACGTCATCATCATAATTGAGCCCATCGCTCGTTAATGCGCGGCGCACCAGTTCAACCATCATGTCGAGTTCCCGATTGCGTACCAGCCACCAGGATATGTGTTTGCCTGCAAAAGCGGACATTAGTGCTTCNTGTAAGCTAGGGCGTAGTGGGTCTCTGCTGATACAATTTAGAGTTCCTTCCTCGTCCGTCCATGCAAGAGTCGCCTGATCGATCCACCATTCTGTATCGATGCCTGACGCTTTGATAGTTGTTGCATAGACTGAAGGATCTTGCGGCAAAGCCCCGGTGGATATGAGCTCTATTCCGAGCTGAAGTGATAGTGCATCGAGTACTGCGTCCTCAGATACAGCGCCAATGCGAATCAGGATTGCGCCCAGAAGACCGCCGACGCTCGACTGGAACGCGAGGCCTTTATTGAGGTCTTCTTCTCCGATTTTTCCGCGGCCCAATAATATCTGCCCGAGCGGCGGTTGAAGCTCTGTAGGGTTTGCTGCAAGGGCGCTGGGTTTCATTTTCTAAAGTCCAAAATTAGGTGTGACGTAATACACTNAGGTTTGTGTATCGAAAATTTGTTAAGGATTCACACTGATGTGGCACTTAAAATAAGGATTTTCCAGGATAAGTTCTACCGCCATGGCGCTTGTGAACTGGATTTACAAGTTTGTAAGGGTTTGTGCTTGGATTACACCGGTGTAACACTGAAGATTTAGATTTACTGCGGCTTAAGCTAAGCTTTTCGTGTACAACACGTTCGTGAAAAATCTATGCCTCCTGATTGTCGCCCTTGTCGTGTCCGCCTTTATTGTGGAGGTGGCTGCNCGCAGTGCCGGGTTCACTACGCGGGAAGTTCGTATCAACCCGTTTTTTATTCCAGACAGTGAATATACATGGTCGGTGCCTGATCCAGAATTAGGCTGGATTAATAAAGAGGGGGTGTCTCGATCCATTGAGGAAGGCAATGTGCCCATGACTTTTTGGGACTTTGGCCGGCGCGCTNCCCGNGCNAGTTCCTATTTGNCACCAAAAGGGTGGCCNNTCATGGTNATTGGAGGCAGNAATGCACAATCATACGGNGTNCGTGATGANGAATCGTTCGTCTATATCCTAAGCAAGCGCTACCCTCAGATTTGGTTTGAAAATTTTGGTAACGGCGGATACGGCACTGTTCAGTCTTTGATTCTAGCGAAGAGGGCGTACAGGGACTTCTACACGAACGAAAAGCCTAAGCTTATAATCTTGGCCTTCGATGATTCGCATACACTACGTAATGTCTCAGATCAGTCTTGGGTGTATTCGATTTCTGACGAGAAGGGCCGGTATGTTGCTCCACCTCATTATAGAGTGCGTGATGGATCGCTAGCCTTTTACCCTTTTCGTACAATCGGGTTTTGGCCACTGGAGAAGCACTCCGCTCTGATCACCCTTCTGCACAACGTGTGGCTTCAGTCGTTTACATACAATACCGCAGGCGATGCTATAGAAGTTACGCACAATGTAATCGAGCGCCTCCATGATTTTGCATTGGAAAGTGGCTCCCAGTTGGCCGTAGTGGTTTTGGAAGACCGTACCCAAATCTCTGATGGGTTCTTTGCCGATAAGCAGTTCCCCTACCAAAATTGCAGTGGCTTTGAGCGAAGCGATCCTGAGGCATACCTTCTTGGGGGTACTAGCCATCCGAATGCTAGGCTGCACGCCTACCTAGCGGATTGTATCGGCACTTGGCTGGAAAGTGACGTGTTGCCATTGTTGGATCTACCAAATGCGCATGAGCCGGGGCAGGAACAGTGAAAAAAAGTGTATATAACGGATTGCTTGTCCTTATAACCGTTTTCGTTATGGCGGGAGTTTTTGAGACTTTGTGCCGCATCCTATTTAAAGAAGGTATGAATTATCACGTTGAAATGTGGAGATACGCTGTTGAGCTTAAGCGTATCTCTAAAGAACCTAAAATTGGCCACGAACACATACCTGGTACCCATGCCCGTTTGATGGGTGTTGACATTTCTATCAACAGCGATGGACTGCGCAATGATGAGGTTGAGTTTCTTAAACCGCCTGGAGTTACTCGCATTCTTATGCTGGGTGACTCTATCACGTTTGGTTGGGGAGTCGCTTTTGAAGAAACTATGCCAAAGGTTATTGAGCGCAATTTGATGGACCATGGATTAGGCCCTGTTGAAGTTATAAATTCCGGTGTTGGTAATTATAACACGGTGATGGAAGTCAATTATTTTTTCAACCAAGGTAAAGCCTACGACCCAGACGTCATTATATTAAATTATTTTATAAACGATGCAGAACCCAACCCAACTTACAAGGCGGTGTCCTGGTTTGCGCGTCATTCCTATAGCTATGCAGTTATTGGTGGCGCCTGGGATGGCCTGAAAAGGCGTATTTTTGATGGAGCTGACTGGCAAACATACTATGGGCTCTTATACGCTGAAGGTTCACCCGGGTGGCTCGCAGCCAAACAGAGCATTGCTGCGCTTGCCGAGTATTGCCGTGCAAACAACATACGTCTCGTTATCGCGAATATTCCAGAGTTACGCAAACTTAAGAAATATCCCTTTGAGGATATTACAGCTAAAGTGAGAGAGATATCAGAGTTCCATCAAGTGGAATTTGTGGATCTTCTTGCAGCTTTGCAAGAGTACCCCCCAGAAACATTATGGGTTACAAGGCCAGACCCACATCCCAATGGCTGGGCTCAAGATCTAATGGGTCGATCTCTTTCAAATCATCTATTGCAAACAGGTGGTCAAAACGAGTCAGGTGAATGATTAGTCTATTTCTGTATTTACTTTGGCCGCGGGCCGATTGCTGGAAAGTACTTTTATGACTGTTGCATACTGCGCAAAATGCGTTACCCCGGATACTTGGCCTGATGCCGTCTTTGACGAATATGGTGTATGCTTGCCTTGCCGCTATGCTGAAAGTTTGGCGCGGGTTGATTGGCACAGTCGTAAAACAGAGCTCAATGATATTTCCACCTGGGGCCGAGATAACAAACGCGGTGTTTACGATTGTATTATTGGAGTTAGTGGCGGCAAAGATAGTCTTCGTCAAGCATTCTTTGCGCGCGATGATTTAGGGCTTAAACCGCTACTTGTGTCATGCGTATATCCGCCAGAGCAGCAAACGCAGTGTGGTGCAGACAATCTTTCTAACTTGGTCGAACAAGGTTTCGACCTGCATATGGTAGGTCCGGCACCACAAGTTTCTAAAAAACTTACGAAATATAGCTTTCTCAAGTTTGCTAATATATTTAAAGCCAGTGAGCTTGTGTTGTACGCATCGCTGCCGCGTGTTGCGATAGCTTATGGTATACCTCTTATTTTTCTTGGTGAAAATCCTGCGCTTGCGTTTGGTGGCAGCGTTGGTTCGGTTTCAAGCGATGGCAATAAACAGCGCTTTCATAATACCCTTGCCGGGGGCAAAATCGATACATGGTTGCAAAGCGGGCTTATGGCCAATGAAATGAATTGGTACCAGTATCCGTCTGAGCATGATTTTGAACGTGCACAACTACGAATAGTTTACCTCGGCTTTTATATTCAAGATTTCAACGATATAGCTAATGGTGCTTTTGCGCTCAGTCATGGACTGAAGCCGCGTACAGGAATCGATGCTTTACCTGAAGAAACTGGATCATTAAACGCATTTGAGGCAGTGGACGACGACTTTGTACATGTTAATCAAATGATAAAGCACTTGAAACTGGGTTTTGGAAAAGTTGTTCAGCAGGCCAGCGTTCAGCTGCGGCTGGGTAAAATGACTCGGGTTGAGGCTCTACAGGCGGTTGAAAAATATGATGGTCAGTGCAGTGAGCGCTATATCGAAAGCTTTTGTAACTATATTGGTATTTCCAAAAACCAATTCCATGAAGTTATTGAAAAGGCGCGCAACAAAGATTTGTGGCAGTTAAATAATCTTGGTGCATGGGAATTACGATACAAGCCTTCAGGTGCCAAGGTGTAATGACGTGACCGTGATGCGCAAAAGAGACCTCTGCATTGTTGATTACGGAATGGGCAATTTATTGTCTGTGGTTTCAGCGCTTGATTCTTTGGAATGCCGCTCGATTGTAAGCTCAGACCCGGACCGAATTTCAAAGGCTGATGCGTTGATATTGCCAGGTGTGGGCGCTTTTGGCGAGGCAATGGAACGTATGCGTATGCTGGGATTGATCGATGCGCTTGAAGAAAGGGTCTTGAAAGCAGGTGTGCCATTTCTTGGTATCTGCCTAGGCATGCAACTTCTGGGAACCAAATCTACAGAGGGAGGGTGTCATGAAGGGTTGGGTTGGATTGATTCTAAAGTTGATACTATTCCCCTAGATTCATCTATTCGAATACCACATATCGGATGGAATGAGGTGACATGGACAGGCGGGGAGTCATTTAATAAAAATATCGTTCAGGGCAGCCACTTCTATTTCAATCATTCTTTTTGCATGGTGTCTGCCAGCAACTCCGCTGTTGCAGTCGTTGATATTGGCCGACCCCTGGTAGCAGCTATTATGAAGGATAATATTTGGGGTGTGCAGTTTCATCCTGAAAAAAGCCAGAACAATGGCCGCCGGCTATTGCGTAACTTTATCAATTTTATGAAGGCCGGGTAGAGGCGGTTGGCATGCTGAAAAAACGTATCGTTGCTGTCTTACTGGTTCGCAATGGGATTGTCGTACAAAGCGTAGGGTTCCATAAATATTTACCGGTCGGCAAACCTGAGATTGCCGTTGAGCACCTTAACAAATGGGGTGTCGATGAAATTGTAATTCTGGATATATCAGGTCGAAATTTCGCCGACGCCCAGCTAGAGCAAAATATTACTAGGGTGGCGCCATTCTGCCTAGTACCGCTTGCAGTGGGTGGGGGTATTCGGACGGTTGATCATATCCGCCAAGTAATAAAATCAGGGGCTGATCGCGTTGTTCTAAATACTTCCATTTTTGATAATCCCAAGCTTATAAAACAGGCGGCTGAGAGGTTTGGTACCCAGTGTATCATTGCAGCGATAGACGCTGCGCCTTCCGACATTAACGTTTATGATACCTTCGTGCATGGGGGTAAAAAGAGGACGGGTTTATCTCCAAAAGACCTAGCACGGCGTGCGGAAGATCATGGAGCCGGTGAAATACTCATCCAAGCTATCCATCGTGACGGCTGTAAAATGGGTTATGACTTGGAGCTAATTGCTGAAGTATCTGGAGCGGTTTCTGTGCCAGTTATTGCCCTTGGTGGTGTTGGTTGTCCAGCGCATATGGCTGAGGCGGTCCGGGTACCTGGTATTAGTGGCTTGGGCGCTGGAAATTTTTTTCATTTCACCGAACATACAGCCTCTGTGACCAAAGCGCTCTTGCAGAGAGCAGGTGTGGACTTGCGCCATGACAGCTATGCTGACTACAGGGACTATCAATTTGATGCACAGGGACGACTACAAAAGAAAGCCGACAAAGATCTTGAGGAATTACTCTTTGTTCATTATGTCGATGAAGTGATCTGATTACCCCATGCAATATTGTACTCGTTGTTGTTATCCCTCGAACCACCCCTTGAACATAACGTTCGATAGTGAAGGCGTGTGTAGTGGCTGTCGGATTCACGAAGAAAAAGATACGTTGAATTGGGCTAGGCGCCGAGAGAGTCTGAAGGCTTTGGTCAATGCCTACCGTAATCGCTCTGGTTCTGGTTATGATTGCATTGTCCCCGTGTCTGGTGCGCGAGACTCATATTTCATTGTACATACTGTGCGAAAAGATTTGGGACTCAACCCACTACTTGTGAGTTATAATAAACATTACAACACTCGGCGTGGGCACCGCAATCTTGCCTATCTGCGCACTATGTTTGACCTCGACATCTATACGCAGGTAATCAATCCGCTAACTGTAAAGAAAATTACACAGGAATCGCTTAAGCTTCGCGGTAGCTTGTATTGGCACGTGCTAGCAGGCCAAACAGTATGGCCGGTACAGGTTGCTGTTCGCCATAAAATTCCCCTAATTATCTGGGGCCATCACCAAGGCTTAGATCAAGTAGGGATGTTTTCACATACTGATGAAGTTGAAATGAGCCGAAAGTACCGCAAGGAACATGATCTGATGGGTTTGGAGGCGGAGGACCTGCTTTCTCTAAGTGATGAATTGGGCGAAGAGGATTTGCAGGCGTACTTTTATCCCCATGATAAAGAAATTGCGAATGTGGGAGTTCGCGGAATTTATCTCGGTAATTATATGCGGTGGGATACAAAACGACAGCACGAGGATATGATACAGCGCTACGGTTACGAAACTGCGGTACAACAACGCACGTTTGATAATTACAACGATGTAGATTGTATTCACTATAATGGGCTTCACGACTATATTAAGTTTCTCAAATTTGGATATGGAAAAATTAGTGACCATGTTAGCCGTGAAATCAGGTTCGGCCGCTTAACGCGGGAAGAGGGAATTAGTATTGTTTCCAGTTACCAAAATAAGAAGCCAAATGACCTTGAACTTTTTCTGAAATGGTCAAATTTAAGTGAGGGTGAGCTCTTTGGGCTTGTAGATAAACACCGTGACTTTCGCGTCTGGTCGCTTAGACCTGACGGGCAATGGTTTTTGAAGCACTCAGTTGCAGAAGTGCTCATGCCAGAAAATCAGAAAAAGCACGTAATTGCGTCGCGAGAGGAATGCAAATTCCATATAACGCCTTCACGGTCGCCTGAAGCGCGTGAAGATGAGTATGTATTGATCGACCGAGGGTATGTGGATAGCTTCCCTGTGGCTAGCTAAACTCTTATGATTCGGTATTTATTAGTGCGCGGTGCATAAGCTCGGCTGTTTCCCAATCTTCTAGCGTATCAATGTCTTGAGCGAGGTATCGGGGAAGAATAATCGGTTTTGAGTCTTTACTATAAAGTTCAGGATTTTCTAAAAAACTAGCAACATCAAGCCAGTAAAATTGGCCAGCATCATGATAGGCTTCCGGCAGGTCCTGCGACCGGGTCAAACGATGCTCTGGCCAGAACATGGCAAGTTTACCATCAGGTTTGATTTTCAAAGCCCTCAATATTGGGAATGTGAAAGATGTGACGGTAAAGACCGTTGCTACTTTGCTATCTTGCAGAATATCAAGTCCTTGCACTATATCTGACGCTCGCACAAATGGTGCAGTAGCATATATGCAGCAGGCATGGCTGGCTGGTGTTCCGCTCTTGTTCAGCCATTCTAGGGCATGCTTAAGAACAGGTGCGGTTGCTGTGTGGTCATCTGATAGCTCCGCGGGTCGCATGAAGGGGACATCAGCACCACAGGCTTGAGCGATTGCTGAAATTTCTTCAGAGTCGGTCGAAACCAGAATGCGGTCAAATAATCCGGAATCTTGAGCCGCACGAATAGGGTACGTAATCATCGGTTGTCCAGAAAACGGGCGAATATTTTTGTTTGGGATGCGTTTGCTGCCTTTACGAGCAGGAATAATGGCTACTGTGTAATTACGCATGATCATAGGCCCTCATTTTGCCGTTGGGCGGCTAAATCAAGGATTAAAGATAGTACATTCTCAGTAGCTTCTGCATGCTCTTTGGCCTCTGCCCGTATTTCAGTGGGCGATTCTATTTCAAGCTTGCCTATCCAGTCTTGTATTATAACTTCTGCCCCTTCATTTGAATCGACAAGGAGTACGCCTGGCCGCGCCCCGATTTGACGTAAAGAATTTTTTATTAGGCCAGGCTGTAAGCTAAGTGTTGGTCTGCCTATAATCCATCCCTCATAAAGAAGAATCGAAGCCATTCCGATGATGCCGTCAAAT
>PASS01000016.1 GCA_002712165.1 Fidelibacterota bacterium | reverse complement strand
CATTAGTCCCTAATCCCAAATTTGCGTAATTAGCCATAAAATTTTGTTCATTTTCATTTTCAAGATGGTCGTACCCATAATCATACCATTGTTCACCTTCATCTGAATTAGACCATAAACCATCAGAATCTAAATCTTCCCAATCTAAATTATTGTCATTCTCTTGATTTTCAGGAAATAACACAGCATCATAGTTATCACCATTAGGATCCACATTAAAATCATCATTTATATTGCTATCATCACAAAGTCCATCAATTCCGCAATCATCAAATTTTTCCTTAATATTTTCATTATATTCATTATATGATAAATTACCCTGTTTCCCTGTTGAATTATAAAATTCACCATTGCTTCCCTCTTCATAATATGATTGTGTTTGATCAACTCCATAATCAAAAAATGGCTCATATAAATCAAATTCAATATCAAATTCGCCATTGAAATTCATATCCTTATAATCCCATCTATTGTTGCCTTCAGTTCCTTCCCCTTCATCCCATATGTTATTATTTTGAGTATTATCAGCATCAATATTTGAACAATCACCATCACTTCCACAATCCAGCCAATTATCCTCTATTGGGAAATCATAATTTTCATAAATATCAGGAAGTCCATCTAACCCATAATCAAAAAATAATTCACATTCGTTAATTTGACATATGCCATCAATCACCACATCAGGTCCATCCCATTGATTGTTTCCTTCCGGATTTAAAGGAAATTCATCTTCATCATAATCATCATTTGAAGGATCTATGTTATAGTTATCACCATTGGGATCGTTTACAAAGCATTTAGAACATTCATTATCCCAATGAAGCTGCCCACAAATAGAAACTTCATATTCATCAGGATCAGCATTAGCAACAGTTATTGTTGATGTAAAAATATCTAAGTTATCAATTGAATTGTTTGGTTCCAATGCAATCCATTCAAGCAATAAACTATCATATGAACAATCTGGATTAGGTGATTCCGATTCATTCCAACATAAATTTACACCCCCATAAGGATTATCCTCATTAAAGCATCCTGTTTCATAGACATCATCGGAATGATCATATCCTAAATCATACCAAATTTCACCTTCATCTATAGACCATACTAAATTTTCATCCAAATCNTCCCAATCCAGNACNCCATTATTTTCGGTTCCATCCNGATTATATGGNCNTAAATCTAATTCATTAAAACACAAACAGGAAAGTTTATCACTAATGGAATTATCAGAACATTCAGCTAAATCATCATCCCATATATTTCCAGTTTCATATTCATCAGAACAACCATCCACNCCAAAATCATCAAACAGTTCATAATCTTCTGATAAAATATCTAAAATTCCATCTTGGTCAGCATCATCCCAATCCCAGATAAGATTATTCTCTATCCCTTCATCACTTATCCCCTCAATATAATTATCTCCAGAAGGATCATCATCAGCATATATAAAAGAAAGATTGTTTAAATAAAAATTGATTTGATCAAATAAATCAATATNCATTTCATTGATTTCAATTTCAAATCTCAACAATTCTCCTTCAAAATCTGTTGGAATTAAATTAGGAAATNAATTTATAAAATTACATTCNGATGANACATTNTCATAAAAACAATATTGATAATTCTCGCATGAATCTANATCTAGNGNATNNCATTGTTCCAGATTGGGATTATCATTATTTGGATCAGTGTCAATCAAAGTCAGATAATTTTGAATAAGATTGAGATCAAATGATAGGACTGTACCCCATTCTTCATTATTTGAATTTAAATTCAAACAATCTCCACCGCTACAAAGCAAGTTATCAACTACTNGAGATGAGATTGAATTAATTTCATATCTATTAATGCTGTTAATTTCATTTTCTTCTACATCATAATTCAAATATATATATGGATTATTATAAAGGTAATCTTCATCCGTAGAATATAATTCCAACAATCTAGATGAATCATCATTTGAAAGAGGTTCATATTCCAAAATAATCACTATATCATTTGAANCACTTTCACCATTTCCTGAACACCATGACTCCAAATCCATTGTCACATTAGAATATTGTTCATTATAGCACGCTCCACTATTCTGAGAACCTAGCCAATAGCAATTATTATTATGATTATCAATTAAACATTCATTTTCATCTGTATCTTGATTTAATGTCCATAAAGTACAAATGCAATCTTCATAATTCAGCTGTGAACAATCTATATTAGAGTCATTCAGTCCCTCATTAACTTCTGTGTATAAATATCCCTTTAAATCAATGGTAATATAATCATATGTGCCGCTGACGCTCACAGGCAGATTAATAGAATCATCCAAATTGCATTCATCTAAAAATGTCTGTTCATGAATCATAGCGGAACTCTCATCAAATTCCAAACATAAACCAGATGGACTATTTAATAAATAGGCTTTAAATGGATTGCTTAAAACATGTTCATTATCTCCAGAATTATTTGAATTTCTAAAATTNCACTGATAAAATAATTCATTGCTATAATCATCNACTTCTTCNAACCAATAGCAATGTGAATAGTCNANNCAATCATCCTCATCATCTAATGANGTACAATCAAAAAGATTTTGATNNCCAGCAAANTGATTAAAATATAAANTTTCNGTNTTTGTAATTGTTGGNAGCTTTAATTGAATATTATTNANATCTAATGGATTTTCTGAACAAAAAGCATTATCTGCAATTAAATCGTTTTTAATTTTAAGATAAATTTTACTTTCTTGAGTTATCTGATTTCCTGAACTATTTGATTCATCAATTATATTTCCCGCATAAAGATGGGAACTATGACCGGAACTAAATGGGGCATCTCCAGCCTCTCTGAAGTTTGAAGAATTGACATCATCAAACTTGAATACCTTAAATTCATATTCCAAATTATTTTCAGGATTTATAACTAAAGATTTATTTTCTTCACATGAATAGATTAAAAGAAAAATTAAAATAAATATTTTTTTATATAAATTAAAAAAAATGGTTCTTTTCATTATTTAAGAAATAGATTTAAGATCATCTATAATCTTATCATACATATCTATTTTTTCAGATATTTTAAGATTGTCGCAAGATTCAAAAATTGTTGTTTTTTTAGATGAAATTAAAGATTTGCCAATTGATGTTTTTTTTATTTTTGTTTCTAACTTTCCATCATCAAATATATAATTCAAATCAGAATATTCTCGCATAACATTAAGAGCATTCTGTTTTTTTTCTTTTTTATTATAACTAATGCCCATTTTTTCAAATAAAGAATTAGAATATAGATAATTATCATTATATGAATGAATGAATGATATTATTTTAATGTTTTTAAACAAATCGTTGTCTTTATATTTTTCTTTAATTATTTGCGATAAAATAACTGTTTGCCAATCATTGCAAATAATAAAGTCAGGGACCCAAAATAATTTCTTCATAGTTTCAAATGTAGAAGAAATGTAAAAAAGAAATTTTTCATGATTGTTTTGAAATAATCTTCCATTTCTGGATTTATACAGTAATTCGGGAACATCCGCAAAATAATCAGCATGTTCCATAAAGTAAACTTGAACCCTTGTTTCTGGAATAAAAGCCGATTTTAAATTAGTTACATGCTGTTTTCCAGCAAAATCTATTTCCATATCCCTTAATCTAATTACTTCCCTTAAAATATACTTTCTTTCACTTATATAGCCATATTTTGGCTGACATAACCTAATATCAACCGATTTATTTTCATGAATATAGGTACTAAAATCCCTAGAAAACTTTGATAATGAATAAGTATTTGAAAAAGGAAATATCTCTGAAGATAAAAAATAAATTTTCAGTGGTTTCATGTTATATATATAAATTGTTTAATAATTAATAATATAATTTACAACTTGATTAAGCTAATATTCAAACTCTAACTCTATATATCATTATTTATAATATTATTTGATAATCCTATCAATATTGAACAGGTAAGAAAAAATGAACCGCCATAGCTAATAAATGGTACGGGAAGACCAGTTATGGGCAATAAGCCGGATACAATTGACATATTAATTATTATATGCATAAAGATAAGACTGGAAAAACCCAATAATAGCAATGATGAATAATTGCTTTCAATTTTAACTAAGTATTCTAAAATCCAATAAACAAAAAATAATACAGCTGTTAACAAAAAGAATATTGAAATAAAACCCAATTCTTCACTTAAAACGGAAATAATAAAATCTGTATCTTTTACAGGTAAAAAATTTAAACTTTTCTGAGTACCATTACCCAGTCCCTTACCCCACATACCTCCTGAACCAATAGAAATCCAAGATTGAATCGCCTGATATCCCCTACCAAGAGGTTCTTTAAATGGATCTAAATAAAATATTATTCTGTCTCTATGATGCTGCGCAAGTATATTGTTCCAAATCAATGGTCCACTGAGACCTATCAAGACATTAATCACAAAATTTGAAAAAACAGTCATCATTTTAAATCTGCTATAGAATAAAAATAATAAAAACATAAGCATCCAAACATAAAATATGAATAGATATTGATAATATTCAGCCAATGCTACTGTTATAACACTAAAAATAGGAGCTATCATTAAAAAAATTAATTTACCATTAAAATTTGACCAAAATAAAAGAGGAATAATTACAGAAAGATATAATATAGCCGTTCCTAAATCAGGTTGGACAAATACCAAAAGAGGTGGAATAACAGATAATAATAAAACAATAATAATATAAAATGAAAATTTATTTTTATTCCTATTATCAGAAAAAAATCTTGATAAACAAATAATATAAATTATTTTCCCAAATTCTGAAGGCTGAAAGAAGAATGGACCTATAATAATCCAACGTTGTGCACCTTCAATTACAGGAGAAACAAAAGTCAAGCAAAGTAAAAAGAACAACGATATATATAGTATATAGCTATAATCATATAAATATTGAATTCTAACATATTGCATTACAATAAATGCTACTAAACCAACATTCAACCACAGAATCTGCTTGTAAAATGTTGATGTAACAAAACTAGCATATCCGCTAGTACTGCTAAGAATTAAAAAACCCATAAATATTAAAAATAAAATTGGAGCAATAATTCTCCATTGAATTTTAATCTCTCTTTTAAAATCAAATAAACCCTTAAATATCATTTTCAGCTATAAATTCAAATATTTTTTTAGCCAATCTAGATGGCTTATCTGAACCTTTACCTCCATTTTCAATAATTATTGACAAAGTATATTTTTTACCATTTTTTAATTCTAAAAATCCCGCAAACCATGCATGCGGAAGTCTATCACAATTAGAGCAAGTTTGAACTGTTCCAGTTTTACCATACACCTCAGCATTAGCATTGCTAATTCTAGCATTGTACGCTGTACCTCCATTTTCATTAACAGCATTATACATTGACTTCCTTATAAAAGACCAAACTTGAGAATCATAATTCACATAATTTACAATTGGCTGAATATTTTTATTTATATGCGGACTAAATGAATATCCCCCATTCGCAATAATTGAAATCAAACCATTAATTTGGATTGGTGTTACTGATGTTTCTCCCTGACCAATCGCCAAATTTAAAAGATGTCCTTTTGACCAACCTCCACTATTTTTATAATAATTATTCATAAAAACTCTATTTGGAACTAACCCTGTTTTTTCATTAAATAAATCAATTAAAGTAGTTTTACCAAAACCAAACTTTTCAACTTCTTCAGACCATAAATCAAAATCAATCTTTTGCATCAAATGATAATAATAAACATTACATGATTTTTGAATGGATTCATCTAAATCTATTACTCCATGTCCATCCTCTTTCCAACAACGGAACTGAGTATCAAAAAAATCATAAACCCCTGTACAGTTAACCTTGTAGTTTGTTGGAACTATTTTATTTTGTAGAACTATTGAAGCTAAAATTAATTTAAATATAGAACCAGGGGAATATGTACTTTGTATAGATCTATTTAAAAAAACATTATCCCTATTATTATTTAATTTATTCCATTCTTCAACTGACATGGGACCTATAAAAGAATCTAAAGGGAAATCAGGAAAACTAAACAGGCTTTTCACCTCACCAGTTTCAGAATCTGAAACAATAATACTCCCTTTTTGATCCGTAATCAAATTTTCTACAAATTTTTGTAAATTTAAATCTATAGATAAATATAAATTATTTCCTTGAATTGGCTTATAGGCTTTATGATCAAAACTTTTAACTAGTCCTTGATCAATCCCTTTGTGATCAACTAAATGATATTCTACACCATTTTTCCCTATAAGAGAGTCATTATATTTCAACTCTATTCCAGTCATAGGAGTTACCTTTCCAGTTGCTCTGTCTTGTCTTAAATATCCTATAACATGAGACAAATTNCATCTATCAGTAAAAGTTCTAATTGGTGATTTTGAAAAGTACATTCCTTTGAGATCAAGTTTATTTTCATCTAATANAGATTTTGTTTTAAAGTCTATATGCCTTTTAATAATATGNGGCNTAACTCTATANGATGTTTTCTTTAAAGGGACTACTAANGAATCAATAAAATTTCTATTTATATCCAAAACATTTGANATTATTNCATAATTAAAATTATCTTCATCAAAATTTGCCGGAATTATATTTATATCATAAATAAACTTATTGTCAACAATAGCAGTACTATCACAATCATAGATAATGCCTCTAGGGGCTTTAAGATTTCGGGCATGTATGCTATTTCTATCACCCAAAAGTTTCCAATTTTCATAACTATACACCTGGAAATAATAAAATCTAGCTAAAACAACAAATATTAAAGTAAAATATATAAAAAAAATATTTCTTTTCTTTAATGATTTATTATTTTTTTTAATGATCATTTAAAAAAAAAATATTTGCAAAAAAATTCTTTTGAATAATATAAAATATTATAAAACAAGCGAGGGACTGTAAAAAGCTTAGTACAGCTATTAGATAAAAGTCGTTATTAATAAACACATAATAGTATACTAGAAAATGAAATAAGTAAATCACAAATAAATAAATAATTTTTACTTTTTTGTTCCATAAAAATTTAAAATTATTAATCCTTCCTATTAAAAATACAGATAAAGATTTCAATAGTGATAATATTCCTAACATCTCAATATTAACTACTAAATCTTGAAATAAACCAATCATAAAAGCAAAATACACAATCTGATGGGGTTTATAAATAAACGCTATACACGTTAAATAAATCAAAAGAACATCAAAATTTATTGAAAGATTTGGATTTATCCATATTTGAGGCAAATAAACTTGTATGAAGATCAAAGTTAATCCTATAATAAAATGAATAAATATATTTTTAATATTACTGAATGATAAATACATAATTTAAATTTTTAAAGTCTGCCAAAATTTCAACAGCCACATCTTGAAAAGGCTTATTTTTTTCTCTTTTAACATTAATTACGTTAGCTACAGGTAAATTAGATGGGTAAATTTCAGATATTCCTGAAGTATAAACTTTATCACCAATATTAATTTGGGCGCTTTTTATAACCCCTTCCAAAACACCAAATCTTCCATGAGTTGGTTTAAAAATAGCCAAGACATTATCCTTTCCAACCTTAACGGAAACAGCAAAATTTTTATCAGTTATTGTTTGTATTTTAGCTGCATTTGAACCTATCGAAATTGTTTTTCCAAATAAACCATTCATATCTATAACAGGCATATTTTTTTCTATCAAATCATCCGCCCCTACATCCGCAATCACTGAATATATTGAACTTGAGAAATTATGATTAACTATATTGGCGGGTTTCAACGTCAATTTTTCATAACTATTCTTAAATCCTAACATTTCTCTCAATTTGTCATTTTCAATTTTATGGTTTTCATAAGTAGATATCAATAACTGTAATTGAGTCACCTTTTTTGTTAACAATAAATTATCATCCTTAACAATCAAAATTTCTTTGTACCATTTTTTAGGGGATGCAATAAATGATATTAAATCAATAGCCTGCTTTTCAATATTTTTAACATATTTTGAATCATTTGAAAATAGAATTATGAGAGAAAAGAATACTGTTAATATCAAGGATATTATATCTTTATTAATAAAAGATAGAAATAATATTCTCATTTATGGAGCTATCAATACTTCTTTATATTTATTTATATCTTCCAATACCATACCTGTACCTTTAACTACAGAAAATAATGGATCTTCAGCTACATGAACAGGCAATCCTGTTTTATTTCTAATATGAACATCTAAATTTTTAAGCAATGAACCACCTCCTGTTAGAATTATTCCAAAATCAATAATGTCAGAGGCATGTTCAGGAGGAGTTTTATCTAAAGCTTTTTTAATAGCCGTTGTAATCTGAAAAACGGTTTCAGCTAAAGCTTGCCTAATTTCATCAGAAGAAATTTCAATAGTTTTTGGAATACCCGTAATAAGATCTCTTCCCTTTACAGATATAGTCTCACCTTTTGATCTTGTCGCGGTACCATTATTACATTTAATAACCTCGGCGCTTCTTTCTCCAATTTCTAATTTATGCTGGGTCTTAAACCACTCAACTATAGCTTCGGTTTGTTCATCTCCGGCAATTTTTATAGTTTCAATGGCTCCAATACCATTTAAAGAAATTACAGCAATTTCAGTTGTTCCTCCACCAATATCTACTATCATATTTCCAACAGGTTGACTAACATCAAGACCAATTCCAATTGCTGCCGCCATGGGCTCCTCTATCAAATGTACTTCACTTGCATTTGCATGTTCAGCTGACTCTCTAACAGATCTCTGTTCTACATCAGTAACTCCAGATGGAATGCATATTACTATTCTTGGTCTAGAAATTCTACTTCTAGCCATCTTTCGCATAAATCCCTGAATCATAGCATCAGTCATTTTATAATCTGCTATAACTCCATCCTTAAGGGGCCTTATCGTTTCTATTTTTGGATTTGTTCGCCCAACCATTTCTTTGGCCTCTAAACCAACAGCTATAATTTTATCATCAATTACATTTCGAGCAACTACAGAAGGTTCATTCAATACCACACCTTCTCCTTTAACCCAAATAATTGTATTAGCAGTACCTAAATCAATAGCGATGTCACCTGAAAAAATATTTCTAAAAAATTTATTGAATGAATCTATCATATTAGTGATAAAAATGCCTTTCTTTTGTAAAAACCATAAACAAATTTAACTCATTTGCAAAATCAATAACTTCCTGATCTTTAATTGAACCTCCTGGTTGAATTACTCCGACTATTCCTTCTTTTGCCGCTAATTCTAAACTATCAGAAAAAGGAAAAAAAGCATCAGATGCTAAAATCGAACCCTTGAGATTCAATTTATTTTCCTGAGATTTTCTAATTGCAATCTTAACTGAATCAATCCTTGACATTTGTCCGGCTCCAACGCCCAACAGTTGCATATCATTATTAAAAACCACAGCATTTGACTTAACAAATTTGACTAATTTCCAACCTAAAATCAAGGCATTAAATTCTTTTTCAGTAGGTTTTCTTTTAGTTACTACATCAAAATCATTCTTATCATTTAAAAATGAATCCCTATCTTGAAATAGAACTCCATTAAAAACAGATCTAAAAGTATTTTTATTTGTCAGTTTAAATTTGTTTTCATCAAATTTAATCAATCTTAAATTTTTCTTTTTTGTTAAAATCTCTACAGCCTCTTCAGAAAATGATGGTGCTGCAATACACTCTAAAAATGATTTATGCATTTCATGNGCAACTATATCATCTACAGGTTTATTAAATGCNACAATACCCCCAAAATAACTNANAGGATCAGTTTTAACAGCGTTATGATATGANGTNATGTTGTCTTTCCCTAATCCAAAACCACAAGGATTTGAATGTTTNATTATTGAGCAAGCATATCCATCGAACTCNAGAACAATGCTTATNGAAGATTCAATATCAAAATAATTATTATANGATAAAGTCTTGCCCGATAGTTGNTCAAATGGCAACTGNTTACCATCATTTAAATAGAAAACNGATTTTTGATGTGGATTTTCCCCATATCTTAAAGTTTCTTCCTTTGATAATTTCAATTCNACAAATTCTTCCATCTGAGTTGTACTTGAAAAATATTCATTNATCATTCTATCATATTCAGCNGTAACATTAAAAACTTTTTCGGCAAATACAGCTCTTTCCTTTAANGTAAANGAACCATTTTGTNGTTTATATTCCTGGATAAATTTANCATATTGAGAAGGATCNCATAATGGAATAACATNCATAAAATTTTTGGCTGCAGCCCTAAGCATAGAAGGNCCGCCAATNTCTATAAAATTTATAGCATCTTTTAAATCTAATTTTTTATCAACTGCTTCTTTCTTAAAAGGGTATAAATTTATTACAACTAGATCGAATAAATTTGAATTGATTGAATTCAAATCATCAATATGGCTATAATTTTCTCTATCAGCTAAAATTCCTCCAAATATACTGGGATGTAAAGTTTTCACTCTTCCATCCATTATTTCATTATATTGAGTGATATTTGAAACATCAACGGTTTCTATACCACTATTTTTTATAATTTTCGCAGTACCACCAGTAGAAATAATCTCAAAATTATTTTCATGAAGAAACTTAGCAAGTTCCAACACGCCTTCCTTATTCCAAACGCTTATTATTGCTCTTTTTTTTGACATTTTACTAATATTGAATTTTTATTTTATCTAAACAAAACAAATTTACCGCCTCCAGATAGATTGAATGTTCTATTTTCAAAATTCTTTTTGATAATGACTCAGGGGTATCGCTTTTTAACACATTTAAAGACTTCTGTAAAACAATAGCTCCTTTATCATAATGTTCATTTACAAAATGAACAGTTGCTCCTGACAGTTTATCTTTTGAATCGATGACCGCTTCATGGACCTTCATCCCATAAAAACCTTGACCGCCATACTTAGGCAATAATGAAGGGTGAATATTTAAAATTTTATTTTTATACAATCTAACAATATTTTCCGGAATTTTTTTCATAAATCCCGCAAGTAAAATTAAATCAATTCTATAGAAATTTAAAACTAATTCATACTCTTTATTTTTTTCAATTGGAAATCTGAAATCATTAATTATCTTGTATTCAATATTATTCTTTATCGCAAATAAAACTGCACCGCAATTAGAATTATTTGAAATCAACAATTTAATTTCGCCATTAATGGAATTATTTTTTAATCCATTATATATATTGATAAAATTACTTCCAGTTCCAGAAGCAAAAACAGCTATATTTTTCATTTAAACTATTTTCTTTTTTATAAGATTAATTATTTCTTCAAGCATATCAAAATCTTTAAAAATGTTAAAATTATTAGTGTCAATAATCAAAACATTTTCAGGTTCTAAACTTGAAATCCACTTATTATAATACACATTCAAACTATGTATATACTCAGGAGAAATTTTAGCCTCATATATTCTATTTCTATTTTCTATTCTTGTTAATAGCGTATCTGTATTAGCTTTAAGATAAATAATAAGATTTGGTTCATTTATAAAACTAGTCATATTATTAAATAATTCAGAATAAGTATTCCAATCTCTTTCTGACATATAACCGCTATCCTTTAAATTTCTAGCAAATATTTCTCGATCTTCATAAATTGTCCTATCTTGAATAAAACCCTTTTTCATATTTGATAATTTTACCTGATTTGAAAATCTATGATATAAAAAATAAATTTGAAGATTAAAGCTCCATCTTTCCATATCACTATAAAAATCTTCCAAATAAGGATTATCAATAACAGATTCATAAATAGGCTGTAATGAAAAAACTTCAGATAATTTTTCACATAAAGTGGTTTTACCAACACCTATATTTCCAGCTATGCCAATATGAGGAAATTCATTCATACATTTCTCCATAAACAAAATCTGTATTCTTAATTAATTTTACTTTTTTTATTTTATTTTTATGATTTTTTTCACTTTTTACATAAACNCTAATATAGTTTTCCGTAAGACCACTTAAATAACCATTTTCATAGTTTTCAAATANNACGTTCTNAAAAGTATTTAAATTTTCAAATATNTAACTCTTGTTTTTAGAATTTGATAATTCTTGAAGTTTTTTTCTCCTTTGAGNAATCTCATTTTTAAGTATTTTTTCTTTTATTTTTTCAGCCTCNGTATTCTTTCTTTCNGAATAGCTAAATACATGGANATAAGATACTTTTAAATCATTTAGAAGATTATAGGTTTTCATGAAATCTTCATGATTTTCATTTGGAAAACCAACTATAACATCAACACCAATACAAATATTAGGTATTTTTTTTACAATTTTATCTATAAGATTAAAATAATATTTTGAATTATATCGTCTTTTCATAAGCTTCAAAATTTTATCAGACCCTGATTGAAGAGGAATATGCAAGTGGGGTAATATTTTATTTGAAACTGAAATTAGATCTATAATTTCATCTGAGAGCAAATTAGGTTCAATGGAAGATATTCTATATCTTTCCAATTCGTTAATTTTTTCCAATTCCAATAATAACTGATATAAATTTTCATTATCAATCCCAAAATCGCCTACATTAATACCGCTTAAAATAATTTCCTTAACCCCATTATTTACAATCTCTTTTATATTATCCAAAGTCTTTTCAATGGATTGACTTCTGCTTTTTCCCCGCGCATTTGGAATGGTACAATAAGAACAAGTATAATTGCATCCATCCTGTATTTTAATAAAAGATCTTGTTCTCTCATTTAATGAATATGAAATATCAAATCTTTCAGAGTTTGAAATCTCATCTCTATAAACTACATTAGATGAATGGGATTCAATGTATTTTTCAATATCAAACTTACTTTCCATACCTATAACAGCATCAACGCCTGGAAGATCACTTATTTCATCTGCCTTTAACTGGGCATAACATCCCGTAACAATGATTCTTGAGGATGGAGATTTAGCGTTGATATATTTGATATACTTATTGGCTTTTTTATCAGCATTTTCTGTCACTGAACACGTATTTAATATATATATATCAGCTATATCACTTTCTTTTACTAATGATAATCCATTTTCTATCAATTTAGATGATATAAAAGATGAATCAGCAAAATTAACTTTGCAGCCAAATGATTGTATTGAAAAGGTTTTATAGGGTGAACTCATAAATTTTATAAAATAATAATCATCTAATATTAAATAAATGAAATTGATTAATTAAACAGTATTTATATTTTTTTATACATTGTCCAATGCTGAATTAAATCATACAATATATGTGACTTTTTTTTTATGGAATAACCATTTTTTTTATAAAATTCAACAGCATTTTCTCTAGCTTCTAAAAATATAAAACCAACATTATTAAGTAATGCTATAGCCTCAAGTTCATTTAAAATTTTTTGACCTAATCCTTGCTTTTGAAATTTTTCTTCTACAGCCATATATCTAATTTGAGCTTGTTTTTTTTCATTAGATATAAAATGAATCCTTCCAACTGCAACTATTTTCGAATTTTGGTCTTTAATGCAAATATGGTGACAATTATTTTCTAAATTATCTCTTTCTGACCCTTTCTTCTGGTTTAAAGGTTTTCTCAAAATTCTCCATCTTAAATCAAAATATTGAAAAAAATCATCTTTAGATACTGGCTTTGATATAATGAAATTATCATTCATAATCTTATGGCTGGATTTTGACTTGCTTTCACTTCACAATCATCCCAATAATAACACCACTCACATAACAAACTCTCCTTCGCAATAAAATCCTCTTCATGATTAATATCATATACAACATCATTAATATTCTTTATTATTTTATTTAATTTTTTTTCATCATACTCGGCCTGTATAACCATTTTGTCTTTTTTCTTTTCTCTTAAATTATAAAAGTTCAATCTTATTTTTTGAAAGTCCGGAAATAAATCCATCACAGCTTTGTAATATATGGCAAGCTGAAAATCATTTTTAGCATTATAGATTGTTTTGCTTTTTTTACCAGTTTTATAATCAATCACATCTATAAATCCCTTGTCATCAACATCAATTCTATCTATAAAACCTCTAAATACATTACCCCCAACAGTACATTGAAAACCTAATTCTATTTTATATACATTTTGATTGAAAATTCCATTCAAGTTAAAGTTTCTATAGTAGTTTCCAAGACAATCAACACCTATATCATACAACGTTTTTTTATTATAGAAAGTTTTATCAAATTTACATTTAGCCATAAAAATGCTATCATGCCATTTATCATTCCATAATTCATTATATTTTGCCATAATAGAATCAAATGAAATAAATTTTTTATTAATTTCAGGGTCCAGATAAAGCCATTCTAAAACTTCATGAACCCTCTTTCCCATAAAGGCTTCTATTCCTTCATTTTGATTTCTGATTTTATCTATATATATAATTTTAAATTTTTGAGGACAACTTTTGTACGAATTCAATTTAGAGTAAGAATAGGTTTTTTTATATGATTTATTTTTCATAATTAGTTACAATGAATCAATAATTTCTATAGTTGGGATTGTACAATTCATAATAACCTCCATTATTAACAAATATATAATTTCTATTTTCATATTCCCAAATTTCAAATTCTGTTTGATCACTGAAATCATAGCTTATTTTTTCAGGTTTTCCATTTATTATATATATCCGGCCCTTATCAGTATCCCAACCCTGTGTTGATAAATAATTGAAATTTTTATTTGCATAAATAACTCTTTTGTAAAATTCCCTAAATAACTCTCCATTATCATTTTCACTTATATTTTCCCAATAATCTTTAATATATTTTTTCTGTTCTTCAAATTCCATAGATTCAAAGCCATAATAATCAGCATCTAAAACATAATACATCGGACCTATTAAAATAGATAAGTCATATTCAATTTTAGATAAATCTATAAATCCTAAAGTTTTAGATATTATTATATCCTTATATGATAGATTAATCTCAATCATATTAAAAAAAATATCAGTTAAAGGCAATGGGATTATTTTATTTTCATTTAAATCAAACTCATCCAATAAAATATTTTTTTTCATAACTATTTCTTTATTTTCAATACCATCACTAAAATTATTTTCATCATTCCAAAAATCTTCTTCCAGATTATTTTTATCATCGAGCAAATACAAGAAATCATCTTCAAATAAAACTTCAATATATTTAATTTCAAATTCTAAATTTATTTTTTCATTGACATTATAATCAATCCATAAGGAATCATAATCAAGTGATAAATTATTTCCAACCAATTCCCTTAATTGGGTACCATCTTTATATAATACAGAAAAATTATCTGTGTAGTTTTTTTCATCTATATTAAAATCAAAAACCTTTACCCAATTTAAATGATTTTCATAATCATTTATGATTACATTAAACTTATAATTTCCAGGTTTTAACTTCAGGGTTTTAAGAATCTCAACATTTTTATATGATTTAGTCTCATCGTAATAATCTACCTCTATTGTTTCATTCCAGGAGTCACTTAATGAGATTTTATTGTCATCTCCAACAGCTATGATATCTATAGTTAATACAGATAAAAATCCATTTTTATTTTTTTTAAAAATAAGCTTATTTATTGGAAATTCAATTTGAACGTCAACTTCATTGTAATCATCAAAGACACTTGATTTAACTATATCAAAATCCAAAAAATTGTTTTTTTTACTAAAACTAACGTCAGTTTCAACTCTATTAGAACATGAAAAAAAATAAAGAACAATAAATGGGATGATATATGAATTTTTAATCATGGTACTTAAACCAATTATAAAATGATATGCCTTTATTTCCAGTAAACCATACCCAACCATCATCACAATCCACTTGTCTAACTATAGAACCGACTATACCATCATCCAAATCATATTTAAAAGTTTCATTTGTTATAAGATTAAGCAAAATACAGTGATCCCCAGCGCTAATCCACAAATAATCATTGCACAATGAAACATCATGAATAGATTTAATATTCATAAGAGTATTCTTCTTGCCTGAAACCATATTATATTTTACTATTTTATTCTTTTTTGATAAAATTAAAAAATTCTCCATAAAAATAAATTGAGTAAATTTGCCTTCAACGATAATTTCATATTTTTTTTCAGTCAAATCAAACAACGAAATTCCATTTTGAGACAATATAAACAATGAATTCCCCTCAATTTTCAAATCCTTAATCTCCATATTCAAAAAATCATTAAAATAATTATTTTTGACAATTTCATTATCCCTCAAAGAAATCATATTTAAACCTGAATTAGTGGCAACATACAGCATTCCGTCATCTGATGATAATTTAGTTATATGGTTAGCGGCCAATCCAGAATCCGCATCTATAAGTTCCCATTTTTTTCTATTTATATTAAATGCCAAAAGCCCAAAATATGTACCTATATACAAAAAATTTTCATCACGATAAAAACATGTTATATCACTAGATGCTATACCTGGATATTTATTTTGATTATATGAAATCCATTTATTTTCATTTTCAATCCATCTTAAAATAAAAATTTGATCATTAGCGAGAACAATATCCTCATATAAAGCTATTTTATCATTAGTGGCAAACCACCATTCATCTCTATCATCAATATATGATAAACGCATATCAGAAAATAATGGCATTGATTTTATCTTTTCTACGCTTCTCATAGAAATATCACAAACAAAAATCTCTCCTGAATTTGTTCCAACCCAAATATTCTGATTATCAGCCGCTACATCAGTAATTTCCAAAAAACGTCCCATATGCTCTATTCTAGAATTAGAAATAAAAGAATATCCTTCAAATGAATGAAACATCGTTAAATCAAAATCATTTGATAAATTATTTCGACTATTTCCAGTCCATTCAACATCAGAATAATCATTAATTTCTTCTGTGACTAATATGCCTGTATATGGATCAAGAACAAGAATATCTGAACCTAGATTGATAAATAAATATTCAGAATTTGAACCTAAATTAAGTATA
>PASS01000015.1 GCA_002712165.1 Fidelibacterota bacterium | reverse complement strand
CCAGTAAGTATCATTGTGATACCTAACCCTTTTAAACCATCAGGAACATTTGAATATCTCAACTTAAATCTAATTGCGGCCATACATACTATAGCCAAATAAAAACCTACCCCTGAGCTAAATCCAAAAACAATAGATTCAGTAAATGTATATCCTCTCTCATCCATAAAAACTGAGGCCCCTAGGATTGAACAATTTACTGTTATCAAAGGTAAAAATATACCCAGTGAATTGTAAAGTGTTGGACTAAACTTATCTATAAACATTTCAACAAATTGAACTAAAGCTGCAATAGTAGATATAAAACATATTAAAGTTAAAAATGATAGATTAACTTGAGCCAAAGATTCAATTCCTGTCCATGCCAACGCCCCATCTTCAAGCAAATATGTTTTAATTATCCAGTTTAAGGGGACTGTAATTCCATTCACAAATATTACTGCCTTACCTATTCCTTTAGAGGCTTCAACATTTTTTGATATAGCCAAAAATGAACACATTCCAAGAAAATATGCCAAAAGAATATTTTCAATAAATATTGATTTAACAGCTAAACTTAAATAATGTGACAATATATCCATCTATTCCTCCACAAAAGAAGTTAATGAACGTTGAGCCCATATAATTAATCCTAATATAATAAATGCTCCTGGAGCTAGCAGCATTAATCCATTATTCATGAATTCAGGCAGAATTCTAAAATCCAAAAGTGTTCCAAAACCAAATAATTCCCTAAATGAAGCAACTATTATTAAAATCATTCCATATCCCAATCCATTTCCCAGACCATCTATAAATGAATCTTTGATATTATTTTGCATTGCAAATCCATCAGCTCTACCCATAACTATACAGTTAGTAACAATTAGAGCTACAAAGACTGATAGTTCTTTACTAATATCATAAAGATATGCTTCTAAAACTTTATCTATCAAGGTTACTAAAGTTGATATAATAGCCAATTGAACAATTATTCTAATGCTTGATGGAATATATTTTCTAAGCATTGAAACAGTAGTATTAGACATAGTAACTACAAAAGTAAGCGCAAGTGTCATAACAATAGCTTGCTCAACTTTAACAGTTACAGCTAATGCAGAACATATTCCAAGTACTTGCCTAGTAATTGGATTATTATCTATTAATGGATCTATAAATGTTTTTTTATTGCTCATTATTTATTTTGGGTAAAATATTTTTCATATCTTTTCAGATCTCTCTTTAAAAATTCTGTTACTCCATTACTTGTGATTGTAGCTCCGCTAATACCATCTACTTCATATAAATTTTCAGAATCTGCAAGTCCAGCTTTTGCTACAACTATGGATTTAAGGATATTGTCATCATAAATTTCTTTTCCAACAAAATTATTTTGAAACCATTTTTTTGAAACTTCTCCACCTAACCCCGGAGTTTCCTTATGATTATAAAAAGTTATTCCTTTTACTGTTGAATAATTATCAGAATCTATGGCAAAGTAACCAAATAATGTTGACCACAATCCTTTGCCTGATATTGGGATAATTAATGCATTTTTGCTATTATCTCTATACATAGGAAGATATTCAGAATCATTATTGTAATATTTTACTTCACCGCTTTGATTATTTTCAATTTCATTTAAATCAACAATAGATAATCTCTCATTAAGCAAACCAGTATTATCAATTATCAATGTATCAATGTTAGAACTAAAATAATTATCAATATCTGAATTTGAAAAACTATTAATATTAACGCCAACAGCTAATAATATATTTTTCTTCTTATCAATTTCAACATTTTTAAGTTTTTTGCTTTTTAAACCTTCAGAAGCTAAAGAAAGAAGCATACTACAAATAACCGTAACTGTTATTATAAATATATATTTATTTTTCATTAATTATTCTTCTTTGGTTAATATGTCTCTGCAGTATGGAATAATCAATTAATGGAGCAAAAGCATTCGCAAATAATATAGCGAGCATCATCCCTTCAGGATAGGCGGGATTTATGCATCTAATTACAACAACCATAAAACCAATTAAAAAACCATATACGCAACGACCTATATCGCTATGTGCACTTGAAACTGGATCAGTTGCCATAAAAACCATCCCAAATGCAAAACCACCCATTACAAAATGTTCACTCCAAGATAAACTTAACATTGGGTTATTTGACATAGAAGTAAGCTGATTTAAAAGTATAGATGTAGAAATCATTCCCAGCATAACAAAGAGCATTGTTCTCCAACTTCCTATTTTTGTAACAAGCAGAATAAAAGCCCCAATTAAAATAGCCAATGTTGAAGTTTCACCAATAGATCCAGGAATATATCCATAAAACATATCAAGCCATTCATAGCTAATATCAAGATTAGATGATTTAGCTAATAAAGGAGTAGCATTTGACATGCCATCAACTGGAGCAATCCAAGGTTTATTGCCAGACATATAGGATGGATATGCGAAAAATAAAAAAGCTCTGGCCGTTAATGCTGGATTAAATATATTATAGCCCGTTCCGCCAAAAATTTCCTTACCAATTACTACGCCAAAAATTGTTGCCACTGCAAGCATCCACAGAGGTACTGTTGGGGGCATAGTTAACGGTATTAAAAAACCAGTAACTAAAAAACCTTCATTTATTTCATGTCCCCTTAAAACAGCAAACAGCGCTTCAAATAAACCACCAACAGCAAAAACAATTAAATACATTGGGAGTACTATTTTCAGACCATATAAAAAACAATCAATAAAATTTTTATTTAAAATTTCAGGAGATTGATATCCAACATTATATGTTCCAAAGAAAAAAGTTGGCAATAAAGCTAAAACAACAATTATCATTGTTCTCTTTAAATCAATTGAATCTCTTACATATGGAGCATTAGCAGTTTGTGTATTAGTTGAATATAAAAATGTATCTAAAGCATCATGAAGTGGATGAAACTTCTTAAGTTTATCGTTAGATAAAATTTTCTTTTCTACTTGATCTAAAATTTTTCTCAGCATCTACGCTTCATCTTTCATCAAATTAAGACCATCTTCAATTATTGAAGATACTTCAACTTTTGATTGACATGCAAAAGAACACAAGGCAAAATCTTCAGGAGAACATTCATAAATTCCAAGCTTTTCCATCATGTCTATATCTTCGGCTAAAATGCTTTTTATTAAAAACTCAGGCATTATATTCATAGGAAGCAATTTATCCCATACTCCCATAGGTATAATAGATCTAACGCTACCGTTAAGCCTTAAATCAAGTTCACTTGATTTATTTTTAATTAATTTTGATATAAAAACATTTGAAACTGTATATTTTTTTAATCCGGGCATAAGCCATCCTAAAAAATCCCTTTTATTATTAACTTTGATAACTGAAAGAATTTCATCATAGTATCTTAAAGAATTATCAGAAACAGTGGCCGTCCCACTTAATACATCACCTGATATAATCTGAACACCATCATTTGAATTATCTTTTATATAATGTGATATAGGAGTGCCAATTAACTGTTTATAATAAGATGGTTTGGAGAAACCATTCCCAGCAACTACAACATGCTTATATGAAGGATATTCTTTGTTCTGAAAATATTCTCCAATTCTATTTAAATCCTGAAAGGATAAATACCATTTTGAATCACCTGCATCTTTTATTGGATTAATATGATGCATTTGTATACCTACATTACCAGCAGGATGCAATTTATTAAAAGAATAATGCGAAACATTACTTAATCCTTTAAAAAAAGAATCAGAAGAACTTGTAAAATAAATTTCACAATTAAATATATTTTTTAAAATATCAATGCCTTGCTGTAAATAATTATCGGAATCTTTTAAGATAAACTCAAAATCTAAACCAAATGGTTGAGTTGAAAGAGCTGAAATAAAAATAGAATTTGGATTTTCATTAGAATCAGGAATTACTGAAAATGGTCTTTTTCTTAAAAATGTCCATAACCCAGACTTTATCAGTGAATTGCGATTAATATCAAAATCTAATTTTCCAGATTCAAAACGGCCATCATTTTCAATAATAATGGAATCCAAAGACCTTCTTTCTCCATATACAACTTTTAAAATCTTACCTGAACAGGTTGATACAAATGGAACCTCGGGATTGTTTTTATCGAAAAATAATTTAGAACCAACTTTAACACTATCATCTTCTTTAACAGATATTTTAGGTTTAATTCCTTTAATTGATGATGGATTAAAAACTATTTTAGAAACAGATTTATCAGTGATAATATTCTTTTCAGGATTTCCATCCAATAATAAATTATGACCTTTAGATATCTTAAAAGAGTTGTTATTTAGCATACTCTTTTCTTTCTTCTTTCCATATGACGATTTTTGGCTCTGTCATATCTTCTTTTTTCATTATCTGTCGCAGGTTTAATTTTTGGTATAGTTGAAGGTTTATTATTTTCATCAATAGCAACAAATGTTAAATATGCAGTTGCAGTATGTCTAACCTCGCCAGTTAAGGGACTTTCGGCATCTATTCTAACTCCAATTTCCATTGAAGTTCTATGAGCATAATTAACAGAAGACTTTAATATTAATATATCACCCTTTTTGGCTGGAGCTAAAAAATCCAATTGATCAACGGAGGCTGTTACAACAGGTTTTCGTGCATGTTTATATGCGGACATTGCAGCACATATATCCATTAGGCACATAACTCTCCCACCATGCACATTGCCTAAAACATTTGTATCATTAGGCAGAACAAGCTCATGCATAATTACTTGTGAATCTTTTATTGATTTTTCATTCACAGATTAAAACATCCTAATTAAATATTCATATAAAGGAGACCAATATATATAAAAAAGAATATTTTGAGATGAAAATAAGATAATTGACCAATGCACTATTGGATGAGCCGAAATCTTATCATCATTTTCAGCTTTTACAAAATACATTGCTTTTACAATTCTGAAATAATAATAAAGAGAAACTACACTGTTTAAAATACCAATAATCGCCAACCAAAAAAATTCTTTATCATAAAAAAGAGATCTAAATAAATAAACTTTGCCAATAAATCCAGAAGTAGGAGGCAATCCCGCCAATGAAACTAATGAAATGACCATAAATGCTGACAATAAAGAATTTTTAAAGCCTACACCATTCCAATCATCAACATTTTCAGCATTAAATTTATTTGACATAAATACTATCATATAAAACGCACCCAAATTCATAAATGAATACATAAGCAAATAAAACATAATTCCTGCAATTGCTTCAACATTTAATGTGCAAAATGCCATTAGCATAAAGCCAACATGGGATATTGTTGAATAAGCAAGCATTCTTTTTACATTATCCTGTCTAAGGGCAAGTAAATTTCCAACTGTCATTGTCGCGGCAGATAGCCAGGCCATAATTTCAGGCCAATTTAAATTTAATACTGGTTCATTGGCATTAAAGGTTCCTGTGTCAGTGAAAAGCACAAAAAATGTTCTGAGAAAAAGCGCAAAACCAGCAGCTTTTGGAGCAACTGATAAAAAAGCTGTAATCGTAATAGGCGAGCCTTCATATACATCTGGTGTCCAATAGTGAAATGGAACCATTGAAACTTTATAACCAAAACCAACTAAAATAAAGAGAAGGGACATTAATGCCATAGAATTATTTTCAAGAAGTACAACAGATGAATAAACTTCATAAATATTAGTAGAACCAGAAATTCCATAAAGCCAGCTAAATCCAAAAAGCATAAGACCTGAAGCGAATGAACCAAAAATAACATATTTAAGTGAGGCCTCATTAGATTTTTTATCATTCTTTAATATTCCAGCCAATATATATGAAGGAATGCTTACTAATTCCAATGATATATATATCATCACTAAATTAACGGAAGATGTCATTAAAAACATACCAAGCAGAACTATCATTAATAGTGTATTGTATTCAATTCTATATTCATCATCAAGTTCATCCGAGTACTTTGACACAAGTATTATGGAAAAAGTTGATAAAAGAATGATGTTTTTAAAATAAAATGAAAATTGATCATCATAAAGCATTCCATTAAATATAGGCTGATTGCTGTATCCAAGCATAAATAAAACAAGACCACTCAAACACATTCCAAATAATGAAATATTAAAAGAATGATGTTTTAAAGATGGAATTAAATCTGAAACAATCATAAATAGGACTGTAATCATAATCACTATTTCAGGCAAAAAATATTGTAGACTTTGAAAATTGTCACCCATAATTTACATAACGCCCTGTATTAGTGTAATTAAACTATCTATAGCAGGACTGATTAGATTAACTAATGGTGCTGGATAAACACCAAAAAACAGCACTAATATCGCAATAGGAATAACAGTCAACAACTCTCTATTATTAATATCTTTTAAATTTTCATATTTTTCATTTAATTTACCAGTAAATACTCTTTGATAAGCCCTTAAAAAATATACAGCGTTCAAAAGTATGCCTAAAGTACCGATTATTGTTACCGTCCTAAATGCGCTAAATCCACCTATAAAACATAAAGCTTCACTTATAAATCCAGAAAGAGCTGGAAGACCTAAACCTGCAAAAAAAGCTAAAATAATCATACCATTAAATATTGGCATTTTAGAGGCCAATCCACCAAAAGCAATTTTTCCGGCAACTTCTTGATCTTTGTAATCATCAGGATAAACAATCCATCTATGATGGGCCTGATCATATAAAACACCAACCAACAAAAAAAGCATTGCGGTTATAGTACCGTGATTAAACATTTGCATTACAGCTCCATTAAGACCAGCTTGAGCTCCCGCAGGAGAGGTACTTACAACTGAAGCCATGCCTAACAATACATATCCCATATGACTAACAGAAGAATATGCTACCATTTTTTTAAGATCTATTTGAGCAATAGCGTTTACAGCTCCCCACAATATGTTTATAACACCTAAAACCGCTAAAATAAACGCAAAACTAATTGCCTCCCCTGGAAGCAAGGGATAACTTATTCTTAATAGTCCATATGTCCCCATTTTCAATAATACTCCTGCAAGAATTACAGAAATTGCAGTTGGAGCTTCAACGTGAGCTAATGGCAGCCATGTATGGAAAGGAAAAACAGGAACCTTAATTGCAAATCCAATAAATAAACCAATCCAAATTAAATATCTAATATCCATTCCCCATAAAAAAGCATCTATTTTAGGGGCTTCAACAATTAAGGTTGTAAGACTAAAAGTATTTGGAGTTGTGTAATAATACAGTGCTAACATTGAAAGCAGCATAAATACTGAGCCAAACAATGTATATAAAAAGAATTTAATAGCAGCATAATGTCTTTGTGGACCTCCCCACATACCAATTAAGAAATACATAGGAAGAAGCATTACTTCCCAAAAAATATAAAAAAGGAAAAAATCCATTGATAAAAAGACACCCATCATTCCCGCATCTAAGAGTAAAAATAATGAAAAATATCCTAATGGTTTTTTATCTATGTTCCAACTAGCTATTATGCAAATAAAAGACAGTAATGCTGTCAGCATAACCATAGGCATGCTTAATCCATCAACACCTACATAATAAAATATATTAAAGTGCTTTATCCATTCAACATTTACAGTAAATGGGGAATTTTCAATAGTTGAAGCTGGATTAAAATTTAAATATAGCCAAAAAGCTAATATTAACTGTAAGCCCGCAGTTATCAAAGCTGTCCACTTTATTTTATCTTTACCAATATATTTACTTATTGGCATCATTAAAATAGCGCCAAATACGGGTAAAAAGATTAATAGGGATAGAATTAATTTGTCCATAATTTCCTTATCTAATTTGTTGAATTAATATTATAATAATTACTAAACATCCAAAACCAGCCAACAAATAATTTTGCAATACTCCAGACTGGGTTTTTCTTAATTTTTTTGATGAAAAATTAGTTATTTTTGAAACTCCATCTACAATTTTTTGATCTAAAATATTATAATCAGCACTTCCTGATAAATCTGATAATTTTAATGTAATCCAACCCCATGCATCGACTATTTTTTGATCATATATATCCCAATCAATTATTGAAGATATTTTTGAAAATTTCATAAAGGGATTATATATGAAAAATGCATATAGCCTATCTATATAAAATTTATTTCTAGATAAACTATATAGTCCAAAAATATTAAATAAAGATGATATTTTTTCTAAATTAACTTTTTTCATGTAATAAAACACTATAGATATAAATATTCCAATTGCAGCTACAGTCAATGATAAATACATAGCATCATAATGAGCGGATTTTATTCCATCATTTACATATTTCATATTTAAAAAATTATGAGATTTTCCAAAACTATATATTAAATCCTTAAACCAACCAGTACTTTTTAAGGGATTTATTTTCGCAGTAAAGGCAAAAGCAAAACTCAATAAAGAAAGTAATATCAGAGGAAAGGTCATAGCATATGGCGATTCATGAATATGGTCATATATTTCTTTTTTATTTGGTTTTCCATAAAAAGTTTTAAAAATCAATCTAAACATGTAAAAAGCGGTAATCATTGCAGCACCAAAACCAGCAATAGGAAGTATTATTGACCATGTACCATGTTCAACATAGTATGATAAAACAGCTGCAAGTATCCCATCTTTAGATAAAAAACCTGAGAAAAAAGGTACACCAGCAATCGCTAAAGTAGAAATAAGCATAGTTAAATGAGTAATTGGCATTTTGTTTTTCAAACCGCCCATATTGTTCATATCTTGAGGATCTGTATGATGGTCATCTAAATGATGCAATGAATGGTGCATTGCATGAATGACTGAACCGCTACACAAAAATAAACAAGCTTTAAACATTGCATGGGTCACTAAATGAAAAAAAGCATATACAGGAGCACCAACTCCCAATGCCATAATCATATATCCCAATTGACTAATTGTTGAATATGCGAGCACTGCCTTAATATCATTCCTAGTAATTGCCGTAATGGCCGCCATTAAGGCAGTTATTGCTCCAATTACTGCAATTACAGCTAGAGCTGTTTCTGTAAGAAATGGAAAAATTCTAAATGTCATATAAACGCCCGCCGCAACCATTGTTGCAGCATGAATTAATGCACTTACCGGGGTGGGTCCTTCCATTGCATCTGGCAACCAAATATGTAGTGGAAACTGTGCAGATTTTCCAACTGCACCCATAAAAACAAGTATTCCCGCTACGGTCAGAAGATTCAAATTAATTGAATCAGAATTAATTCCCATTACTAAATCATTAATGTTAAATGTTCCTATGCTAAAAAATAAAATCATTATGCCAATAAACATTCCTATATCACCAACTCTATTAGTCAAAAAAGCTTTATTGGCGGCTAATGGCGGTCTATCTTTTTCAAACCAAAAACCAATAAGAAGAAATGAGCTTAATCCTACCAATTCCCAAAAAATATACATCATAATAAGTGAATCTGATAAAACAATACCATTCATAGAAAATGTAAAGATTCCTAAAAAAGCATAATATCTAGAATATCTAGAATCACCTTTCATATATTCTGATGAATAAAGATGTACTAAGAAAGAAATAAGAGATACAACACAAAGCATGATAACAGTAACATTATCAATCATATATCCCAATGATACACTGAATGAACCCGTACTAAACCATTCAAAAGAATTTTCAATATTGAAATATTTATCTGCTGAAAAAAATAAAAAATAAACTGAATTAAGTAAAGTTAGACCAATTAACGGAAGGGCAACTAAATGTGATTTTTCCTTTATTCTATTTCCAAAAAATATTAGAATTAAAAAAGATAAAATTGGTAAAAATAAATATGATAATATTCTTATATCTATAAAATTCATTATCCCTTCAGCTCCGTTGCTTCATTAACCTTTACTGTTCCTAAATTTTTAAATAAATTAATAATTATGGCTAAAGCTACAGCGGCTTCTGCCGCAGCTAAAACTATAACAAAAATACTAAAAATATGACCATCTAGAACTTGAAAATTACCAAATCTATTAAATGCTATAAAGTTTATATTAGCTGAATTAAGTATTAATTCAAGACCCATTAAAATAGCAACAGCATTTTTTCTTGTAATTACAGCGAATATTCCAAGATTCAATAAAATTGCCGATACGCATAAATATATTTCCAAAGTATTTATCATTAAACTTTTTTCCTAGATAGCATAGCAGCGCCAATCAAAGCCGCAAGAAGCAAAACAGAAACAACTTCAAATGGCAGCAAATATTCATTAAGAAGCAACATTCCAATATCGTTTACTGTTGATTCTCGGACAATTTCTTCACCAATCTTCCATTTTGTATTAAAAATTATATTAAACTGCATAAATAATAAAAGTATACACATTATGGCAGCAGGAATTCTATTTTGACTTTTATTTGATAAGTTTTGATCAGTGATTTTATTAGTTAGCATCACTCCAAATATTATCAAGACTAGTATCCCGCCAACATATATAATTACTTGAGCGGCAGCCATAAAATCAGCAAATAGAAAAACATACAATGCTGCGACTCCAAATAATGTAAATAATAATGAAACTGCTGAATGTATTAGATTTGGAGAAAGGACAACCCAAGCAGCGGAGACTGATATGAGCATACATACACATAAAAATAATATATCACCATATGGAATCATCATTTTATCTTATTTAGAAATTGTTCGATTTCTTCATTTATTTTTCCAGAGTTCTTTAATTCATCTATAATATCTGAAATAACCTGTTCGGAATTTTTACCAGCTCTCTTCCCTGCCATAAAAATCTTCTTTGACGTACCTCTTATAACCTTATCTTCAATAGAATTTAATTCTTTTATATCAAATAAATTATTATCAGTTTTAACATCTTCGCCTGTATTTCTATTATTATCTTTTGCAGATGAATCAATTTCTCCAAGCATTGACTTCAAATCATCATTCATAATATCATTATCATTTAAATATTTTAACATCTCAGCAATAACCTCAGATGTTTTGCTCTTGTTTCTTTTACCTGCCATATAAATTTTCTTTAAAGAACCTCTAATCATTTTATCATTGATATCATTTAATTTTTTTATATCAAACAATGTTTCATTGGATTCAACAGGTTTAGGAGATGCGGCATCCTTATTATCTGCATTTTCATTTAATTCATTCTCTACAGATTTATCACTATCATCAGAATACTTAAATTCTACAATTTCTTTTATAGCTTGTTCCATTTCTGGAGTCATTTTATTATATGAATTAACCGCATCTTCGACAAATTTTGAAATGGCAACCATATCCATATTGTTTCGTCTTCCATAAGTATAGGCTTTCTTGGCTATTCCTCTTGTCATCTTATCAGGAACACCTTTAAATACCACAAAACCCGGATCAACATGTTTTGAAGATTTTGGTTTTTCTGAATCTTTATTATCAGAATCTAATTCAACACCACCTTTTAATTCATTTCCTTCAGAAATTTTATTTTCAATTTCTTTTCTTTTATCTAAATATGATTGACCGCCTATATCAATTATCTCTTGCTCAGTTGTGTTTGAAAATTCAAAAACTAGATCATGTTTTACATACTTACTGAATTCATAATCTATCTCATGTTTAGGCTCATTTGGGCCACCAACCATAAAAATACATTCTTCAGGACATGGATATACACAAAGATTACAGTACATACATTCGGACATATCAATTGTAAATCGAGGAACTATCATTTTCTTTTGTGTATCATGGGATGTTTTTCCACAATCATAATCACTATCCTTAGGAGGTTTTATAGTATCAATTTTTATGCAATCAACAGGACAAGCCCTTTCACATTGAAGACAGCCTATGCAATCATCAATATCTACATGCAAACGTGATCTTATATCATTATATTCACTATGTTCAAAACCAATATTTCTTTCAGGCTGTGGCCATTTTTCATTCGGATATTGCAATGTAGATACATATTTCTTCTTATTAATGAAATGTTCCCATGTTAATGACATTCCTGAGAAAACAGATTTTACAGTGTAAATTATATTTTGAAAATATTCACTCAAAAGATTAACTCCCATATTGTAATAAAAAATAAATTTGCTAATGCGAAGGGTATAAAAACCTTCCAACAAACATACATAAGCTGATCAACTCTAAGTCTGGGGAAAGTCCACCTAAACCACATCATAACAAAAACTAATGAAATAGCTTTTAACATCAGCCAAAAAATACCCCAATAAAAACCATCTAGCAGATACCAAGACTCTGGTATAAAAGGTAAGTTAATTATTTTAAATGGAGAAAGCCAACCCCCTAGAAATACAATTGAGGCGACCATTGAGACAATAAGCATATTAGCATATTCACTCATAAAAAATATTGACCATTTAAAACCTGAGAACTCTGTCATCCATCCTGCTACTAATTCAGATTCCGCCTCAGGAATATCAAATGGAGTTCTATTAGTTTCAGCAACAACAGATATAAAAAATATAAAAAAAGCAATAAAAGCAAATGGACTGTGTATAATAAACCATCTGTTTTGGTCTTGCCATTCAACAATGTTATTCATTTGAAGACTTCCCACTGTTATAACAATCAATAATAAAGTCAGGCCTATTGGAATTTCATAGCTTATAATTTGAGCAGCGGAACGCATAGCTCCATATAGTGACCATTTGTTATTTGAAGACCATCCCGCTAGAATTACCCCTATAACACCCACTGAACTCATTGCTATTATATATAGAATGCCAATATTAAAATCTGAAACAACCAAACCTTTTGAAAAAGGAACAGCAACAAAAGTTAACAATGCGCCTATTACAATTATAAATGGAGATAAAAACATTAATTTTTTATCAGCATCATCAGGCATAATATCTTCTTTGGTTAAAAGTTTAATNGTATCAGCAAAAATCTGNCCNATTCCACCCCAAAACTTTTTACCTCCCTTATAACCAAAAATGCCTACTTCCATTGGACCTAGCCTATCCTGCATAAAGGCTGCAACTTTTCTTTCAAAATAAACTGAAAGCATTACATTAAGAGCCATTATTACAAAAATTATAACACCTGGGATTATTATAGCCAAAACCAGTAAAAGAGATTGATCGAAATTAATTTTAGAGAAAGACTCCATTAATGTATCAATTATAGAAATCATCTATCAATTTCCCCTAAAACAATGTCTAAGCTTCCTAAAATTGTTATAACATCTGAAATCATCCATCCAGAAGAAATTTCATTTAAAACAGAAAGATTACAATAAGCGGGAGATCTCATTTTAACTCTAGTTGGTATATTTTTACCATCACTTTTAATATAGAATCCAACATCACCACGAGCTGATTCATATCGTGAATATACCTCTCCAACTTTGGGCCTAATTTTTTTTGGCAAAGCAGAATGGACATCACCTTCCGGAATTTTAGCAATTGCCTGCCTTAGGATTCTAACTGATTCAGTAAGCTCTAAAACCCTTACATAATATCTATCCCAACAATCACCAACTGTCCCCATTAATCCTTCACCTACTGGCACATTAAAATCAAATTGATCATATATTGAATATGGTTCCTCTTTCCTTAAATCATAATTTGTTCCTGAGGCGCGTAATGTAGGACCTGTTACTCCATAGTTAATAGCTACATCCAAAGGCATTACACCAACATCAGCACTACGTTCGATAAATATTTTATTTGTTGTCAGAAGCTGATTATATTCCTCAATTCTTGGTTCAAAATAATCTAAAAATTCTTTAGTTCTTTCTAGAAAATTTTTAGGTAGATCATGGGATAGTCCACCTGGCCAAACATAATTATAAAGTAACCTGGCCCCGCACAGCTGTTCAAATAAATCTAAAACTCTTTCTCTATCCCTAAGTGTCCAAGTAAATGGTGTTATAGCTCCAACATCTAGTCCAAAAGCTCCAACTGCAATTAAATGACTAGCTATTCTTTGAAGTTCAGAAACAATTACTCTTATATATTCTACCCTTTCAGGCAATTCTATATCCAATAATTTTTCTACAGCTAATGAAAAAGAATGACTCATATGCATTGAAGCCAAATAATCACATCTATCAGTAAACGGAACAATCTGTTCATATGAAAGACTTTCGCAATGTTTTTCAAAACATCTATGCAAATAACCAATTATTGGTTCAACATGACTTACAATTTCTCCATCAGTAATGATTTTCAATCTTAATACGCCATGAGTACTAGGATGTTGAGGTCCCATATTCAAAATCATTTCATCAGCTTTAATTATACTTTTATCAATTACTTTAAACATATATTATTCCCAATAGCTTTTATCTTTAGGTACTGGCATTCCATTATAATATTCAGGTGTTTTATAATCTTTTCTTAAGGGATAACCTTCCCAATCTTCAGGAAGAAGTATTCTTTTCATATATGGATGATCAGTAAATTTAATACCCATTAAATCATAGGCTTCTCTTTCATGCCAATCTGCGGCTTTCCATAAATTGGAAACTGTAGGAATTTCAACACCTTCTTCTACTTCTACTCTAATTTCTATATATTGTTTTAAAGAAGTTGAATATAAATTATAAGCAACTCCAAATTTAATGCTATCACCTAAATCATAAGCAGTTATACTCATTAAATAATCAAAACTCATTTCCTTATTATTTTTTAAGAATTCAGAAATTTCTTTCCAAGACTCTACATTAACAGTAAAAAAATTACCTGCTTCATCTTTAAATATTAAGTCTTTAAATTTTTTTAATAGATTTTCCATTTATAAACTCTTCTTTTTTCTTAAAGGCGTATCAAGCTTGATCTTTTTTTGCAATTCTAAAATCCCTTGAATAAGAGCTTCAGGCCTTGGAGGACATCCTGGTATATAAACATCAACAGGCACTACTATGTCAACTCCTTTAAGTACATGATACCCATGTTGCCAATAAGGACCACCACTATTTGAACAGCTACCCATAGATATTACATATTTAGGATCTGCCATTTGTTCATACAATCTTTTTACTCTAGAGGCCATTTTTAATGTTACTGTACCAGCAACTATCATAACATCAGCCTGTCTGGGTGTAGCCCTTGGCATCATTCCAAATCTTTCCAAATCATGCCTTGGACCAGCTGCAGCCATCATTTCTATAGCACAACAAGCTAATCCAAATTGAAAAAACCAAGGAGAACCAGCCCTTCCCCAATTAATAAGATCATCGATCTTTGCAACAACTACATTATCTTGTTTAAATTTTTCAACAAGCGTAAAATCATCCTTTATATATAAATTATCAGACATATTATTACTCTTTAACCTTTAAATTTGAGTATCTTCCCTCACCATATTTTAATTTCATTCTTACCCAGTCTAAATCTCCCTTGATCCAAACATAAGCAAACCCAACAATCAATATTGATACAAAGATAAACATTTCAACAAATGCTAAAAATCCCCATCCTTCTATTGTTAATTGTTTAAAAACAACTGCCCAAGGAAACAAAAAAATGACCTCTACATCAAAAATCAAAAAAATTAAGGCTATTATATAAAACCTGACATTAAACTTTACCCAGGCTGAACCTTCTGGGATTTCACCGCATTCATATGAAGTAAGTTTTTCGCCACCTTTATTATGTCTTGGGGAAACTATATGCTGAATTAATAATGGAAGGGCTACTAATGCCACGGCAAGACCTGTAAAAATAACTACTGGTAAAAAATCTGTATACATTTTCTAAATATTTAGGGCCATTTAATTAATTAAAACTAATAAAATTCGTATACATTAATTTACACATATATAAATTTTAACTACAAGAAGGAAATCGTTTTTTTTATTTATTAAAATGAATTTATTTTAGACTATGTTTTATTTTATCAATAAAATAATATTGGGAACACTCCCATTTATACCAAAGAATATAATAAAAGCTATATCCAACAGATATATAGCAGGAATTGATGATGAGGAAGCTTTAAAAACAATAAAAAAATTAAATGAAATGAATCTTTCTGCTACGATTGATATATTGGGAGAACATACGAAAAATGTAGATGAGAGTGATAATATTACAAATAGATATATAAAGCTTTATAAAGAAATCTCAAAAAACAATCTTGATTGTAACATTTCAATTAAACCAAGTCATATAGGATCAGATATTAGTTTAGAGACATTTACAAAAAATTTAGCCCTAATTCATAATGAAGCAGATAATAATAATAATTTTTTACGAATAGATATGGAAAACAGTACACTAACAGATATTACAATAAATGCTTTTAAAAATAATTATAAGAAATTAAAAAATATTGGAATTGTTATTCAAGCTTACCTTTATAGATCTGAACAAGATATTAATAATCTTGAAAGCGGGATGAATATAAGACTTTGTAAAGGGATATATAATGAAAATGAAACAATAGCAATTAAAAATCCAAAAAAAATCAATGATAATTACTTATCATTATTAGATCAATCACTTAAAAAAAATATTTTTGTTGGGATAGCGACACATGATATAAATCTTATTGAAAAAATACTTTGCTTAATTGAAGAAAATAATTTCAATAAAAAACAATTTGAGTTTCAAGTACTCTATGGAGTCCCTATGAAAAAAACAATTCAAAAGCTTATAGCTTTAAAATATAAAGTAAGAGTTTATGTTCCATATGGGGATAATTGGTATGAATATTCAATGAGAAGGCTCAATGAAAATCCCAATATATCAAAATATGTAATAAAGAATTTTTTTACAAAGAATTTCTATAAATAAAAAGAGGCATTCAAGGAATGCCTCTTTTTGGAGAAAAACAATGAAATAATTATTCATTGTTCAAGGTAATTTTTTTATAAATTAATTTCTCAAAGGCTTTCCTTTCGATAACATATATTTAATGCGTTCCAAAGATTTTTGTTCCCCGCATAGGCTCACAAAAGATTCTCTCTCTATATCTAATAAATACTGTTCATCGATAGATGTAAACGGACCTGCCTTAGAACCTCCAGTTAAAACATAAGCTAATTTTTTAGCTATCAAACCATCATGTTCACTTATTTTACCAGCTTTAACCATACCTTTAACAGAGACATCAACTAACATTTTTCCAGCAGTTCCTGGAAGCTTAAAAGTTTCCCTTTCGGGAACTTTATAATTATCTGAAAGTTCAATGATTGTTTTTTTAGCTTCATTTAAAACATGATCTCTATTTACTATAATTTTATCATCTGGTATTAAATATCCATATTTTTTGGCCATATTAGCAGATGTTGCAACCTTTGCAAAACCAATTGTTTCAAAAGCTTTTTGAACAAGCTGTTTACTTCCAGTAATGCCTGTTTTCATAGACTTTGATAAATTTGAAAGCATTCTTAAATTACCACCAGCTCCAGGAATTAAACCAACTCCAACTTCAACTAACCCAATATATGATTCGGCTGCTACTACTCTTTTATCACAACCTCCAATCATCTCCATTCCACCTCCCAAAACAAGACCATAAGGCGCCGCAACCACAGGAAAATCAGAATATTTTACAGATTGGAATACTTGCTGTAATCCATTTGTCAATTTTTCTATTCCATCATAATCTTTTCTTAATGAAGCTTCTAAAATTAAATTTAAATTTGCTCCCGCACAAAAATTGTTTCCATCACCAGAAATAATTAAACCTTTATAATTGTTTTCCTTTACCCAATTTAAGCCGTAAGCTAAAGTTTCCATCATTGAACCATCAATCGGATTTAAATCTGGTTTTAACACTGAATGCAATTCAATACCGGCAACACCATCATCTAAATCAACTAAAGATGCAGACCAATGTTTTTTCACTACATTATTTTTAGATTTGAGCAATTTAAAATCAATGCTTTTAGGATTAGAGGAAATTTCTTTAAAATCTTCAGATGCTATATCATAACAATATTTCTTTCCATTATTAATCTTATATACGCATTCTATATTTTTGGACTGTAATCCTGATAGCCATTTAGGAATATTCATTCCGTCTAATCTNCATCTTTCAAGGAAATAATTTAAACCTATAGAATCCAAAACCTCAAAAGGNCCAAGTTCCCATCCAAAACCCCATTTCATCGCTCTATCAATACTAAATATATCATCAGAAATTTCTCCTGCCAAATTTGAAGCATAAAGCAGTGTTCGAGAAAAGGTTTTCCATAAAAAATCACCAGCTATATCATCTGATTTTACAATTGCCTTCAACCTCTCTGGCAACAGAGTTTTTTCTTTGCCTAATGTAATTGCAGCATATCTTTTTTTATTCATAGGTGTATATTCCATTGTTTTTAAGTCCAATGAATAAATTATGCCCTTATCTATTTTTTTATAAAACCCTTGTCTGGTTTTTTGGCCAAGCCATTTATTTTCAACCATTTTTTGAATATAATCAGGTAGTTTAAATACGTCTCTTTCAGGATCATTGGGACATTTTTCATAACCAGTATTAGCAACGTAGCACATAGTATCCAATCCAACTATATCAGCCGTTCTAAATGTAGCACTTTTAGCTCTTCCAATTATTGTACCAGTCAGAGCATCAACATCTTCAATAGATAAATTTCTTTTGTTTGATTCATGCAAAGTCACCATCATTCCATAAGTACCAATTCTGTTTGCTATAAAATTAGGAGTATCTTTAGCAAGAACTACTCCCTTGCCTAATTTTTCTTCTAGGTAATTATGAATAAATTTCACCATTTTATTATTAGTAATATCACTCTTAATTATTTCTACCAATTTCATGTATCTTGGAGGATTAAAAAAATGTGTTATGAAAAAATTTTCTAAAAATTTCGAAGGTAGCCCATTTGATAAATCTGATAAAGATAGACCTGACGTATTTGAAGTAACAATAGAATTTTCATTTATATACGGTATTATTTTTTTATATAAATCTTGTTTCCAATCAAGTCTTTCAGAAATCGCTTCAATAATCCAATCGCATTCCTTTAATTTTTCTAAATGATCTTCATAATTCATAGGTGTAATTAACTCAAAAGTTTTGAAATTATAGTAAGGGCTGGGTTTTAATTTCTTGGAATTTTCTAAACCTTTGATGGAAACATCTTGATTAATATCAAATGCATATACTTCCACATTCGCATTTGATAAATGAGCTGCAATTTGTGAACCCATTACACCTGTTCCTAAAACTGCTACTTTTTTTATACTATACTCTGACATAATTAATTTATCCTTTCAATTATAGTAGCTATTCCTTGCCCAGTTCCAATACACATTGTAGCTAAACCTAAATTTGAATTATTTTGTTCCATAACATTCATTAGAGTTACAACAATTCTAGCTCCTGAGCACCCTAATGGATGACCTAATGCAATTGCACCACCATTTTTATTAATTTTATCTATATCCCATTGTCCTTTTCTAATAACATATAGTGATTGTGCTGCAAAAGCTTCATTTAATTCAATTACATCAATATCATCAATTTTTAAATTAGCTTTTTTTAATGCTTTTTCAGTCGCAGGTAAGGGTCCTGAACCCATACGTGTCCAATCAACACCAACTATAGCTCTACTCTTAATTCTAAACTTTGGTTTTAAATCTAGTTCTTTTGATTTTATTTCATCCATAACAATCATTCCAGCAGCTCCTATAGATTCTGGACTTGATGTTGCCGCTGTAATTGTTCCATTTATATCAAACGCCGGATTTAAAGATTGAATTTTTTCTAGATTAGGTTCACGAGGTCCTTCATCTTTAGATACTGTTATTTCTTGATTTGAAATTGGATCAAAAAATGTAATGGGTACAATTTCATTATCAAAATTTCCTTTCTTTTGAGCATCGAGAGCTTTTTTATGAGAATTCACTGAAAACTCTTCTTGATCTTCTCTAGATATATCTAAATCTTTCGCTAAATTTTCAGCAGTATCACCCATACCTATATAATAATCCTTTTCAATAAGATTTGGATTTAAACTTGGATTATATCCCATCATTGGAACACCGAAACCAGGAAATCTTTCATTATTTTCATCAAACATGTGCTCTACACCAAATGCAATCCCGGCCAATGAATCTCCAGCATTAATAGATTGACTCACTTGGTGCAAAGCGTCCATAGATGAACCACAATACCTATTAACGACTTTTGCAGCAGTAGTTTCTGGCAAATCTGATAAAACAGCAACTCCTTTAGCCATTAAACCACCCTGACTGGCTTCAGGAAATGCGCAGCCCATAACCAAATCTTCATACAAATTCATATCTATATTATTTTTTTGAATTAATTTTTTTAATAAAAAAGCGGATAAATCATCAGGTCTGACGCCTCTCAAGTTACCTTTATTTATACCTATAGGACTTCTCAGTCCATCTATTATAACAGAATTGTTCATATCATACTCCCTTAGTCTAAGTAATATTTCCCATTTTTATAAAACTCACTACATATTATTTTTTTCAGATCGATAGAATTACAAGAATAATTAAGTTTTTCATATTCATTTATTAAACTATAATAGCATTCTTTATCATTATTATCAATCTTATCAATTATATAATTATTTATATCCTTAGTATTCTTAAATAATTTAATAAAATGTCTGTCAATTGAATACTTTAAAACCGGTAAGGTTTTTTCTTTTAAATCATTATTATCAATTTTGATATACCTTAAAAAACCAGAATATAAAATGGAAAAGCTTATAACTATATCAGCTAAAGGTTCAAGGGCCCATTGTTCATTTTTAAGATCTTGTCCATAAACATTAATTAAATTATGTAAGGTTGTCATCATTAATGATCGTGAATATTCTATTAATTTTATTTCTTTGGATAATTTAATATCATCTGGAAAATTCATTTCAGGTATTGATTCATTCAATCTTTGATAAATAACATCTCTAATGGGAAGTTCTTCAAGTATAGTTTTTTTTAAAAAGATACTTGAAATCAACAGTCTATTAATTTCATTTGTTCCTTCAAAAATTCTATTTATACGTTCATCTCGATAGAAACCCGCAACAGGATATTCTTCAATAAAACCCGCTCCACCAAAAATCTGGACTCCTTCATCAGCACAAAACGCCAATGCCTCAGAACCTAAAACCTTACAAATACTCGCTTCAATTGCATGATCTTCAATAATTTTCTGTACTTTTGCATAATAATTAGAATCATCTTTATCTAATATAGAAATCGAAGAATCAATTGAGCCAGTAGTTGCATAGTTGATTGTATCAGATTCCCATGTTTTGACAACCATTTTGGCAAATTTATTTTTTATCATATCAAAATTTGATATAGATCTTGAAAACTGCTTTCTTTCAATTGAAAAATCATAAGCAATTTTCATGCCAGTTTTACAACCTGCCGCAGAAGAAAATCCGAGTTTCCATCTACCTGCATATAGAACATTTAGAGCTATATGTCCGCCTTCACCTACTTTGCCAAGTAAATTTTCTACAGGAACTTCACAATTTTCAAAATATAAAGTAGTCGTAGATGAACCTTTTATACCCATTTTCTTTTCTTCAGCCCCAACTACCCAACCAGGACAATCCTTATCTAAGATAAAACCTGTCATTTTACCATCAACCTTAGCAAAAGTAATACATATATCAGCCCATGCTCCATTTGTAATATATATTTTCTGCCCATTAAGAATATAGTGAGTTCCTTCATTATTTAAATAAGCCGTCGATTCACCATTCATCGCATCAGAACCGGCATTTGGTTCAGTTAATGCATAACATGAAAGAGCTTCACCTGAAGTGATTTTAGGAAGATATTTTAATTTTTGCTCTTCATTTCCATACCAAATGATTGGCAATGTACCAATTCCTGTATGCGCGCCTAAAGTAACCATTATTGAAGAACATTCAGAAAAGGCCAAATAATCAACAACAATAGCTGCTGTTGTTTTATCCAAATCTGAACCACCGTATTTAGATGGAATATCCACACCTAAAAAACCCATTTCACCCCATTCTTTTACAATAGTCATTGTTAAATCTTTATTTAACTTTTTAAGATCATCTTTTAAGGGTTTCATTCTTGAAACTGCATACTCACTAGCTGCGCTAGCAAACATTTTTTGATCTTCCGTAAACATTTCTTTTGAAAATATTTTTCCTTTATTTAAAGGAGTTACTAAAAAAGCACCTCCTCTACCATACAAATCTTCAAAATGATTATATTGAAGTAAAGACAATAGATTTTCATTTTTTTTCTCTATAGAATCTGTAGACATTTTATATTCCTTATTTATTTTTCAATCCAAAAATTATAAACTCTATAACATCATTAAGATATTGTTCAGCCGATAATTTAGAATCTTCAAAAATGCTAAACCATATAACTCCTTGAATTGCTGTCATAATTGATAATGAGGCGACATCAACATTAACCTTTTTATATTTTTTATCTTTAATACCCTTATTTATAATAGACTTAAACATATTAAGTAATTTTACATACAATTCTTTTGTTTTAATTCTAACATTTTCATCATGATTGGCTAAAGACCAAAACTCCAATTCCGCCAAAAAAACATATTTTTTTGTTTTAAATGCATTTACAACATCTACAACAATTTCTCTCAAAAGGTCATCAGGATCCTTGTCAATTAAACTTTTTTTTAAAATATCCGTAAAAAAATATGTTTCCCAATGATCAATTAAACTTAAAAACAATTCATTTTTACTGCTATAATGATGATATATAGCTCCCTTGCTTAGACCCGAAAGATCTACTATGTCATCCATTCTTGTCTGAGCATAGCCCTTTTTAACAAACACTTCTAATGCCGCATCAAGAATCTGATTTATGCTTTTATCTTTATTGGAATTATGTTTCATACATACCGACCAGTCGGTTTAATTTATGGTAAATTAATTTATAAAAATAGTATTTTTTTTTAATTTTGTATTGGGTGAGATATTCCAGTTTCAATCGATAAATATTTATCTGAATTGTAGGATGTCATCGAAATGTCCAACCATAAGTTATCTTTCATGAAATCAGGATTATTTGATCCATCATTTACAATTAACTTAAAGGTAAGACCTAATTCTATTGATTGATTATTTTTCTCTATTTCAATAATATTATTTTCAGTTAATTGCTTCAAATAAATTATTGTGGGATAATTAAAATTGTTAAATTCCTTATATATACCTAAACCAAAATAATTTGAAATATCAAAGTCTGCATTAAATCTCTTTCCCACTCAAATAATATGCTAATTGGAATTTTTTCTCTTTCTTTTAAAA
>PASS01000014.1 GCA_002712165.1 Fidelibacterota bacterium | reverse complement strand
ATAGATGCTGTTAGCCATGATGCAAGAGCTCCCCCTAGCATTGCTTTAAAAACTAATTTAGATAAATCTTTTCTTCTTTCAGGAGCAATAGACCCTATTCCTCCAAGCTGAATCCCAATCGATGCAAAATTAGCAAATCCACATAAAGCATAGCTAGCAAGTATAGCTGTTCTTTGAGATATTTCAGATCCCATTTCGCTTAGGTGTATATATGCAATCATCTCGGTTAATACAAGTTTTTCTCCTAAAAGTGTACCTAATTGAAACGACTCTCCCCAAGGAGCTCCCATCATCCATGCAAGCGGCATAAATAAATATCCTAGTATCATTTGAATAGATAATTTTTCTTGTCCAATAGGAATTAAACCTAGAAGATGATTAACTAGAGCAATAAATGCTACAAAGGCAACAAGCATTGCAGCAATATTGGCAGCAAGCTTTAATCCATCTGAAGATCCTCGCGCTAATGCTTCAAGTCCATTGTCATCTTTTTTTTCTATAGACATCTTAATTTCTTCAGTAGACAGAGATTTTTCTGTTTCGGGATATATTATTTTAGCGATAACAAGAGCCGCAGGCGCGCTCATAATCGATGCAGCTAAAAGGTGTCCTGCAATTCCTTCAATATTTCCAAGCATTGCAACATACAAAGCCATAACACCACCTGCAACTGTTGCAAATCCTCCTACCATAATAGCCATTAATTCAGATTTAGTCATCTTAGATATAAATGGTTTAACAACTAAAGGGGCTTCAGTTTGGCCGACAAAAATATTAGAAGAAATGCTTGTTGTTTCGGCTCCGCTTGTTCCCATTGTTTTTTGCATAATTTTTGATATAAAAGCGATTACTTTTTGCATAACACCATAGTGATATAACATCGCCATTAAAGCAGAGAAAAATATTACGGTTGGAAGGGCTATAAATGCAAAATTAATTAAAGGTGTTTCAACCATTGTGCTATTTCCATTTACAAAGCTACTAAATAAAAACTTACTTCCTTCAACAGAAAATCCTAGCAATGTATTTACCGCCGTATCAAACCAATCAAAAATAGGAGTTCCTATTGGGGTGAGAAGTATAAGGATTGCAAAAAATAATTGCAACCCTAGGCCCCATATAACTGTTTTATAATTTACATTAGATTTGTTATTTGATAATAAAAAGGCAAGAAATAATATAAAAAATACTCCAATAATCCCTTGAATCTGTGCCATTACTTTTCTCCTTAAGTATTAAAACATTTTCGACATCTGGCTTCATATTTATCGGTTTCTCCGACTACCACCAGATCTTTTTCTGTACTTATTCTTTGAGTGAAGCTAGCGCGATCTCCACATATCATGCAAATTGCATTTACTTTTGTGACATACTCTGCATCTATTAAAAGTTGTTTTATAGGACCAAAAGATTTGGCTGCATAGTCTTTATCTAAGCCCGCAATCACAACACGCTTTCCAATATTTGCTAAATCATTACAAACTTCAATTAAATTATCCCCGAAAAATTGTGCCTCATCTATACCAAATACATCAGCTTTATCCTTAAACTTATTTATATCTGAAGCAGATTCTAGTATGACAGATTTTATTTTTCGTTTGTTATGAGAGACAATATAATCATCGCTGTATCTATTGTCTGTTTTTGGTTTAAATATAGCAACTTCTTGTTTTGCAAATTGAGCTCTGACGAGTCTTCTTATTAGTTCTTCAGTTTTTCCACTGAACATAGGACCGCATATTACTTCAATCCATCCTGAGTTTTTTTGTCTGATTGCCATATTAGCCTAGATTATGTTATTATCCGTGTATGTAATTTTAGAAATAAGTTGCTCCATAGCAACAGTATTTTTAGCTCCTCCCGTAATTATTAAATTACAAAATTTTTTTGAGGGTTCAATATAGCTATCATACATTGGCTTAACATTATTATCATATTGGGATATAATAGATTCATATGTTCTTTTACGGTATTTCATATCTCGTTTAATTCTTCTAGCTAATCTTGTTTTATCATCTGTTTCAACAAATACTCTGATATTCATAAAATCTCGTATTGTTTGTTTAAATAGAGAGAACAAGCCTTCTATTATAATGATGTTTTGAGACTTTATATTTTTTGTTAATGCTGTTCTTGTATGAGTTTTATAATCATAAATTGGAATGTGTATCTCATTTCCTTCTATAATTTTTTCTAAATGATTTATCATTAAATCAAAATCAATTGAGTCAGGATGGTCAAAATTAGTTTTTTCACGCTCTTGCATTGTTAGATGCTTTAGGTCTTTATAGTATGAATCAACTTCAATTATGGCACATTTTTCAGGACCATAATAACTTAGAACTTTACGAGCTACAGATGATTTTCCTGAACCACTTCCACCTGTTATCCCGATTATGGTTAAGTTATTCTTCATTATCCAAATGGATGAGGTAATAAATCTTTGATAAAATGGGTTTCATAGTTGTTTAGTTCTTTACCATCCGATACATATATTGGTACATTTCCTAAATATTCATGTATTATCTGCCTACAGGGGCCACATGGTTTTGCTGATTCCTTAGATACAATGGCAATTGCTTTAAAATCTAATATGTTTTGAGATACAGCAGAATAGATTGCAACTCTTTCTGCGCAGATTGTACTTGGATACGCTGCAGACTCTATATTGCATCCATGAATTATTTTATTGTCATTTGTTAGAATAGCTGTCCCAACATAGAATTTGCTATATTTAGCTTGGGCTCGGCTCTGTGCCTTTACTGCTTCTTTAATAAGATCTGTTGGGTCCATTAATTACTCCTTAATATAAAAGTGGCTTTCTATTTTACGTTTATTATTTGAGTTATCGTAAACAATTAAACTATAGTTATTTTTTCCAATTTTGAGATAATCTTCTACCCTAAGAGCAACTAATTTTTTTTGATATATATTAAATCCAGTCAATACTTCCTTTCCATTAATATTTAAAGTTATTCCATCCTTATGATCAACTCCAGAAAAATCATCTTTTAGGTAGATTTCAAACTCTTTAATGTCATCTATTTTATAGGTTGCTTTATTTCTAGGTACGATGCGCTGTACCTCAGGTTTAGAGTTATCTAGTAAAACTCCTACTATACCGCCACTTTTAATATCTGCTTTAATTGTTTTTGTATTATCTCGAATAGTTTTTAATGGATACCATTTTCCATTCTTATAAAAACAAATATTAGAGTTAGCAATATTGTCTTTATTAAATAGATTTATTGATAGCGTTAAAGGTTTATTAAAGGGGATTGCATTTGGTCCTATTTGAAATGGCTGAATTATAGATTGATTATTATCTATGCTAACGTTATGAGTATAAATCATGCTATTTTCAAAAAATGTATTCTTGTTATGGGTTATAGATATCTGACCATCTCTAAATTTTATATCAGAGAAATTTTCTGGATAAACTATTGCCTTTTCAATATCACTCTCTTTAAGTAATGAGTAATTATCAATGTCGTACTCAATAGAAATATTTTCCATAGTTGAGAATTCATCTATTGATAATAATTCCGTAGATAATATGTTTTTATCAATACGAGTCAATGAATCTTTATAAATAGTGCCGCCTCTTTCATAGATTAGGCTTGGACTTAATCCGGAAAAATTATGTTCAATAAAATTTAAAGATATATTGTTGTAGTTGTGATTAACTAAAAAATCACCCTTGATTTCGCTTAATTTTTCATCTAATAATATATAGTGCTTTATAGTTTCTCCACTCCTAGTCCTCAATTTTATTTCAGCAGTGTTATAGGTTTTATTGCTATTATGAATTGTTACCTTATTGCCATTATAACTACTGTTGCAGGGGATTGAGTTTGAGGTGCTAATTTCATAATTACTTATAGTGCACTCTAGATCATCTATTTCTTTAATGTTAGAATATTCAATCATCCAACTACCATCAGATAGCTCTAATGTATTATAATCAGGTATTATTAGTTGATTGTATGTGAAATTGCCTGTTAATTGAGTTTCGTTTTTATCGATATCTTTAATTATAATTTTAAATTCATGCAATCCATTTTCTTTTATTATTGATCCTTGAGATTTTTTATTAATAAAACTATTGTTCTGAAAATCTACCTTAAATAGTTGATAATATTCTGCGTTTTCACATACAAAAAGCTCATAATTTCTCTCTAAGTAAATCTGATTTGTCTGTGAAAAAGAAGTTCTATCAAACTTGACACCATAATGATATTCTCCATCAATAAATAAATCGATAGAATATATTCCGTATTTAAATGGCTGGCTGTTTACTCTATCTACAACCTTAAGAGCTATTCCAAAATCACCCTTAACTTTAACAGTATCTTTTAAAGTTGTAGAATGTTTACTGAGCTTGTATTCTTGTATATCTCCAAAACCATTTATTTTAGAATTTATAGACTGAGGAATAAATGCTATAGACATAGGTTCAGGTTTCTTAGTATCATAAAATACTTTTCCAAGACTTGTGTTAAGTGGATTTATAGGACGATTAATTTCATCGCGTATTTCAAAATGTAGGTGCGGGCCTGACAACCCTCCTGTATCTCCAGTATAGCCAATAACATCTCCTTTAGATACATTAATTAGTCCAGGCTCTAGAAGGTGATCTATCTCATATGAATTTCTCTTAAATTGCAACTGCTCAATGGCTTTTTGAATTTTAGGACTAAATTTGCTTAGATGGGCATATAATGAAATATTGCCATCATCATGCTTTATATAAATCACATTACCATAACCTTCATTACTTACTTTTATTCGATATATATATCCATCAGTAATAGCATATACATTATCGCCATTTTTACCATATGTTCTAATGTCTATCCCCGTATGATATCTATGAGGACGCATTTCTCCAAAGAAAGCGGTAAGTGTTTTGCTTGCGTCTGTTGGCCAAATATATTCTGAAGGGTCAGATACTAGAAAACTGGTGATTAGGATAATATTTAAAAGATGTATTTTCAATTTATCAATTATTTGCTTATATAAAATAATGCTAGGTTCGTAAATTACGCATATTTATGAATTTTAATCTATCCATAATAAGATTAAAAATCATGTTTTATCTGCTTATAGGTAAAATAAGAAACTTCCCCCCAAAAATTCAATTACCTAATAATCAAAAAGTTAAAAATATTGCGATATTTTTTCCTACTGATGAGAATTCATTTAGATTGTCATTATATAGTTTTAGGAAATTTGATTTTAATAAAGAAAACATAACATACTATTTTATTATTAATCAGAAATTTCAGAATATGATTAGCCTTAGTAGCCCTAATATGATTTTTGTTAATTATAAAAAAAATAAAATAAAATTCTGCAATTTAGAGCAAGAAAATCTACTGGTTAAAAATAAAATGGATATTATTGTAGATTTGAACTTAGATTTTTCTTTTGGAGCTTCTAAATTTATTGCCTACCTTAAATCTAATATTAAGATTGGTTTCCAATCTAGATTTTCAGATTATTTTTACAATTTACAATTAGAGTCTAATGATGATGGTACTATTGAACAAAGTTATCAAAGGATTCAGCATATATTGGGATCATTATGAATTATATTTTGTTTGAAGATGATAGAACTAACTTATTAGCGCCACTATCAGATTTGCATGCAAGTTTTGAAATAAGGACGGGAGTTTTTACCAATATTGAAAGAATCCTTATGCAAATTTCAGAGGGTGATTCAGTCCAAATATATACCCGGCAAGAAATTGCAAACATTGTGCGTGAGAAATATCCGAATTTGGATGTTAATCCAGGAAATTATAATCCAGGTATTTATTTGAACGGAACTGGAGTCTGGTATAGTGATGAGATATCTTTAATTAATTCAGGGCGAAGCTATTCAAATGATAATGGCTTGATAGGGTTTACACATTCTGAAACAGTAAAATATGATCAGATAGAAGATATTATAAAAGAACAAGCATTAGTATCATCTAAGATTGATGTCGTATCTATAAAATATATTTGGGATATATTTGAAGTATTATCATATACGATTAATAAAGACAATGAATTAATTTATAATTATAAAAATGGAGATATACATCCTTCCTGCGTTTTAGTTAATGATGATAGTGTTGTTATTAGCAAAGGTTCGAAAATATCTGCAGGTTCGATACTAGATGCCTCGAATGGTCCCATTATTATAGATGAAAATGCTACTCTAGATATTGGTGTCCTTGTAAAAGGTCCTGTATATATAGGCAAAAATAGCATTATAAATCCAGGTGCAAAAATAAGAGGTCCGGTTTCAATAGGTCCATTTTGTAAAGTAGGTGGAGAAGTAGAAGATAGTATTATTCAAGCTTTTTCAAATAAGCAACATGATGGTTTTTTAGGTCATAGTTACATTGGCGAGTGGGTGAACTTAGGAGCTAATACAAATACCAGTGATTTGAAGAATAACTATAGCAATATTCGAATGAAATTAAATAATGATAAAGAGATTGAGACCAACAAGATGTTTATTGGTTCAATTATTGGAGATTTTTCTTCAACTGCAATTTCGACAAAATTAAATTCAGGGACACATGTTGGTACCGGAGCAAATATTTTTACTGCGGGTTTCCAAGATAAATATGTATATCCTTTTTCTTGGGGATTAGAAGGTAAAGTTGGCCTAAATAGATTTCTTAAAAAATGCCAAATAATTATGGATAGAAGGGGAGAGGCTTTATCAGAATCTTTAAAAAATAGATTAATCAATCTATGGAAAATGTCCTAGTCTGTATGCTATATAAAAATACTTCAAAATAAAGAATTTATTCCTTGCTGCAGTAATATCTACATCATATATTTTCTGATTATAAAAGGAAAAATAAAATGGAATTTGAAGGATTAGTATGTCCAAATTGTTCGGGCCCATTGAATGAAAAAGAGTTAGCTGAAAATCTGAGTTGCCCTCATTGCAACACTAAATTTCACAATAAAAAGTACATTGCTTTTATTGAATACTTAATGATGAATGGGATTGTTACAGATATAGATTTCTTTGATCGAACTTTATATGGAGATGAGATTAAGTACAAATCTGAGACAGAAGAGGAATTGCTTGATGAAACAAATCCTGATGAGTATGAAGATAAAACTTTTAGAATGAAGTATATGGATGATAATCCTGAATTAGCTGAAGAGCAAAATAAGGATGACGGGATAAAAGATTTAGGAAAATTGAAAACGGTAGAGCAGGAAGATGAAGAAGATTGGCAAGATTATAATAGAAGGAAACAAGCAGAATTTGATAAAAAGAGAGGAGTTAAAAAATGAAAGAACAGGATAAAAAGCACAAGCAAATTAAGTTAAGCTTAGATGCTGATAAAAATGTTGAAGAGTATGCAAACTTTGCGATTGCCACACATAGTCCTGCTGAATTTGTAATTGATTTTTTTAGAATCCTTCCAGGAATTCAGAACGCAAAGGTTAAATCTCGTATTATAATGTCTCCAGTACACCTCAAAACACTAGTTAAAGCTCTTCAAGATAATATTGGCAAGTATGAACAAAAATTTGGTGAAATTGTTGTTAAATCAGATGGGAATTCACCTAAGTTTAATCTTCCTGATGATGTTTTGCCTAATTAGATTTTTTTAAAAGGCAGAGGTCATTTTTAGGACCACCTGCCTTCCAATCTTAGCTCCTCCAATTAATTCTCTATGGAGGTCATTAAAAATGTTTAATGCAGAAATACTAAATGTTAAGTTATCGGTAACTTTTCTATTATAGTGTATATCAAATATTCTATAAGGCCCAATAATACCAGACCATATTCCATCTTGCCATTTAAATTGGTCTACATATCTGAAGTTAATCATTAAATCAGTTTTCATGCTAGCATCCCATTTTAAGCTGGAATTAAATTTAAATTTTGGAGCATTAATAGGGTCGAATCTTTTTGTTAGAGTATTATAATAATCTGTAGAGTTAAAGAAAGCAAAGTTGCAATCAAAAATTAAGCTTTTAGTGATGAAGTGCGTGATAGACATATCAATTCCAGAATGCACAACATTTCCATAGTTAAGAGAGCTTAATATAATATTTGGAGGACTTGTAGGTCTCCCTGGACCATATCGTTCTTGCCCATCAGAGCCAACTATTCCTAGTGGTAGAGGCTCGGCTTCGTTTAGGCCCGCAGTTACACTGTATTCATCAATACCTACATCGGTCCAATATAAATTTGCTTTTCTATCGTTTAAGTTATCTTGATACTGAAGAAGAAATGAGAATTCAGGAGTTAGTACTTGTTCAGGCCTATATATTGTATAACCTAGCGGATTATCTGGATCTCCTCCTTCTTCATATACCCATTCTATATAGCCCCACTCTCCAGGATCCATAGGATTTCCATCACCATCTTTATCATCATCCCAACCAAAGGCTTCATGCCAAAACATATCTTCTCCAGTTGTATTTATGATATTTCCATCATTATCATAAGGATTGGGTATATATGTGCCATATTCGCCTTCCCAGTCATTATCATCATCTAAGCCATTCCAAGCGGTTCCATATGGAGGGTTTGATCCAGATGTTGTCGCAGGCATCATTCCAACAACAGCATCATCGGTATTACGCTTTACCAGAGGGGTTATAATTGTCGCAGGGCTAAAGAAATCATCATACTGGCTTATATATAAGTCAGCTACGATTAAGGTTTTCTTACCTATAAAGCCCTTATATCCAAATTCTAAAGTTTGCATTTTTTCTGGCCCTAAGGGGTCGATATCAGGAATATTAAATGTTTCTTTTGCAGTATATCTAACTCCTCCCTCATTATCCGCAAATGGAACAAAGATATAATACCTTGAAGTATCTAAAGGAATATAGTCAACAGGGCCATAATCATTTAGATTAAAGAAAAATGGAGCGCCTACAATTCTATCTTCATACCCTTCACTAAAGACTTGCTCAAATTGAGGGATTGTTACATAGTCATTATCTGAGCTACAGGTTGCACAATCTACCCAGTATCCGGGGCCAAGTGGATTTATGCTATATTCATAACTATTTCCATCAACGCTATATGTTCCTCCATTTTCAGGAGTTCTCGCATAAGGGGTTCCATCTCGATTTCCTCTTAAAAAAACATCAAAAATTTGCTGCTTTCCATAATATAAGTCGGTATATAAGGTTGTTATGGTTGGTGTATTATAGGCCAATCCGTAGGTTAGTCTCCATGTAGATTGCTCACTCGGACTGTAGTTTAGACCAAATTTTGGACCAAATTGTAATCCCTCATCTAATTTATCATGGTGATCTAATCTTGCAGCGGCAATAAATTCCCATCTTCTATCACCTAATAAGTCAGTTTTACTTTGAAAGTAGAGGCCATATTCATTGGATTCTACTTTATAGTATTCATCAGGCTCATCCGTTCCATCAAAATCATCATCAATAACACCATCAAGGTTGTTATCTATTCCATCATTTTGTAGAAAAGCGTTGTCTCCATCTTCATCATAGCCATTCGGGCCATCATTTAATATAGAGCCAAAAGTTTCTGGCATCGTCTTAGAATAGTCAAAACCCCATGTCATTTCAGTATTAACCTTAGGAATAAAAAATTCATTTTGGACTTGAACGCCTAGATTTTTGGATTGATCTGTAATTAACTGTCCAATATTATAGTTCCTAGTATTTCCAGAATTACTTGTATTGTAAAATATTTGTCCATACCAGTCTTTATAGCGACCCCTAAATTGATAAAAATTAGATTCCCAACCTTCTGCAATAAATCTGCCTATACCTGTAACTTGCTGAGTTTTTGTCCAAGAATATCCTGTTTGGAATGTTAGGTTAAAATCAGGGCTTGGATCATAATCAATTCGAAACTCAGCTTTTTTATTCTCGACTTCAAAATCTGGATAATCGGATATTCCATCTCCATTAACATCGTTTGTTATATCGAAGTTTTCTATATAATCAGGAGGAATGTCCCCATCATCATTATAATCTCCATCATTATTACTATCTAAGCCGGCAAAGCCATAGATTCCATCACCTACATCTAGAATTCCATCACCTTCATTATTATCAAAAGCTAATAAGATTCCATCATTTTCTCCAAAGTCAGGCCCTGTGATATATATGGGATTTCCATTGGTATCAGTAGCTACATTTCCGTAAATATCAACGGCAATACAGCCATTTGCTCCGCATGTATTAGGATCTACATCTGAGTAGCAGAATCCATCTTGNCCACAATCGTAAATTTGNTCAGATTGTCCGTACCAATCNCTGTCCCAAACTCCATTTGCAGGNGGCCAAACATCCGTATANTCNTCTTGAGAGTAAAAAACATCAGGNTTTTCATCTCCTGGAAGNACAAAACAAAATCCATCATNATTATTATCATAGCAGTTTAAATAGCTATCAANTCCNGGATCAACANCNCCATTGTTATTTTCATCAATCCATCCATCTCCAGGCTGCCAGTATCCATCTCCTTCGCCTTCATCTCCTGTACCAGCTATGCCATCTAGGCCTACATCATTAGGGCTTTGAAGTATGAAATTCCAGCTTTCACCTACATTATAGTTCCCATCATTTCCGGATAAGTCATTAAAAGGATCTCCTGGATTGCCGTCATCTCCAAAATCATATATATACATATCAAACTCTAGCTTAAATAAGTCTTCGTCATATCTCATGGACCCTCTTATATGGTCATCTAGCCCAATATACGAGCAGTCATAGCATTCACCTAAAGACTCATCTATTATATTGTCACCATTAATGTCGTAGTCAATCCACTCACTCGGGTCATAGAGAGGGTTAGAGTCTGTATTTTTTTGTTTTCGGCCGTTAAAAACAAGAATGCCATTATCAAGAGCGGTAGCCCAGTTTCCGGTAGGAGTAGAGGGGTCTGTACGCACTTCTGCGCTTTCATCTACAACTCCATTCCCATTATTATCAATTCCATCAAACCAATTATCGTATTGGTTATCTATATACTCATCAATTCCAATATCGCCTTCATCAGGGATTCCATTATTATTATAATCTTCCCAATCTCCATCATTATCTATTCCATCAGCATAAAAATAATCTTCATCTACCCAATTTGAAAAATCTTGTATAGCTTCATTGGGGAAGTCTGCGGGGTCATCCCAATTACTTCCAAATTGCATTTCTTGCCCATTGCAGAATCCATCTCCATCGGAATCAATCGCATCTCCATCATCATCGTACCCATTATACCAATCTTCTCCAGCCACACCATCTCCATCAAGATCTCCGTGGTTTGCTTCTCCGTTTCCGATTAAAACTTCAACCCCATAATTATTGATTGCGGTAGTTCCATTGGCAAAAGTTCCCCCAGATGCAGGAATACCTTCCCACGGGTTGTTATCTTTCCCATCAATAGTTCTCTCAGGGTAACCAGTCCAAGGGTATCTATGTAGCTTATATTCAAGCTCTGAAATATATGGCCACTCATTAGCGTGAACATACTCTCCCGACAATTTAAAACTTATAGCTCCATATTTTTTTGCTATTCGCGTTGTAAACTTTTGNAGNTGNCGATCATCATTAGTTCCAGAGAAACTAGCATNNAANCCNTCTGATGTAGATGGNGGNTTTGANACNATGTTAATAACACCACTATGCGCATTTGCTCCATATAAAGCTGTTGCNGGNCCTAATACAACNTCAATTTTNTCAANATCTTCAGANGANTGTGGAATTGTNCTGAANTTNATTACTCTAAGNGCNGGNATATTTGCNACCCTTCCATCGGTAAGCATNAAAAGACGAGAGCTAAAACTACTNTTNAANCCACGNACNGATAAACTNAAATTATTGATTCCACTAGATGTAAANTCAACNCCCTTNANNCCTTTTAAGTATCCTCCTAGATTAGTTGTTGTAGATCTTCTTATATCACGAGAACTTATNACTTCTTTNGATGCNGGAGCTTCTGTTTTCTTNTCTTTTCTTTTTTCATCNCTNACAATAACTTCATTTANTTTAATTGANCTTTGNTCTAANGGAAGNTTGAATTCATATTTTTTATCAGNATNATCAATTTCTATTTCTAATNNAAAAGCTTCATATCCTAGATAGCTTGCTTTTAAATTGTAGTATCCATCATCTTCAATACCTTCAATATTATAAAATCCNTCAGNATCAGTTGCACTTCCTGAAATAACTTGACCNTCTAATTCAATAAAAACATTTGCTCCAATNAGNGGATCTTTAGTTTTTTTATCNGTNACTTTTCCATATACAGTAGCAGAATGCAGGAAAGATATTTTACATAGNAGTAAAATACANAGAAGAGATTTNTAGCTTAACANACTAAAGCNNTTAGNTATTTTNTTTGCTATCATATAAAACACTACGAAATCTATGATATTTAATGGTAAAGATGAAATAAAAAAAAAGGCCTTACANAAACTGTAAGGCCTTTTTTTAATATCNAGTATTAAGTTGCTTACTTAAGAAGCATTACTTTTTGACTAGATACATTGTCNGCAACTTCAGCTTTAATGATATACATACCACTAGCTAAGTCAGAAGCNTCCCAAGTAATTGAATGCATTCCAGCACTCATATTNCCATCATGAAGAACGCTTACCATTTGTCCCATCACATTATAAACTGCGANNGATACANTGCTNTCNTAAGAAAGCTCAATATCAAGGCTTGTGCTTGGGTTNAATGGGTTTGGATATGCTTCACTTAAATTAAATGAAACAGGCATTGAAGTTTCAATGTATCCATTTGTATTTGCAGCAATCATTTCATCAATAGTNTACTCGCCTGTTGCAGAGAATACTTCTCCATTTTCAGGAAGAACAACCATTAATTTTGTTTGATTGTCTGCTGTATTATATTCAGCAACTANNGCATTATCAGTTAGCTCAATGCTGAAATCATTACCATGAGATAATGTNATTTCAATAGCATCAACNACACCATTNGCATTCATTTCTAGACCATTAGAAGTTCTAGAAAACTCAGCAGATGTTGCAGCTTCGCCTCTNGAGTTAACAATCNANTGTACAATAGCTACTACATCAAGAACGTTTACAGCGCTGTCTNCGTTTATNTCTGCTCTACATAACTCTTCATCTGTTAAAGNAGAGTTTCCAATNACATANTGAACCAGTGCAACTACATCAAGAACGTCAACNCTAGAGTTTCCTGTAACGTCACCATCATGAGTACACTCNCCTTCTGCGAAGCCTACAAATTCAGTNTGNACTTCCATAGCTTCAANTACAGGNACACATGTTGGATTGTATTTAAATACCATACGNCCNCCTTGTGAAGAATATGGAGCNCATGTAGGACTTCCATCTGCAGGNTTGCAAGGAGTNCCTGTTGCNGCATCTATAAACATAAANTCATTNTCAAAATCAAGATCATGATCTGAGTCATTTACTAAGAATGCAGGGTTTCCAGTTAAACCATATGCATACGCATTAAATGTTACAAATTGANTCCATAGNGCATACGCAGGATCTGGATTCATAACATATACAGTATTNGCCATTGATGCATCATCATAGTCGTCAGTTGTAGTAACTTNAGTATNNNNANNTACAGTNNCTGCAGCTAAGTCAGTACAAGTNANATANCCTGTCTCTGCTGATTGAGCAGCAAATCCATCAGCTACANNNAGTGCCCACTCACCACAGTTNTCACCACTTNCATCTTCATCAGTAGATTCAACTAAGCCAGCAGCAGCTGAAGTTAATGCTCCAGAANNAGCATTTAANGTAGCNCAATCTGCAATAGCGTAATCAANAGTTACTAATGCAACTAAANCATCACAATTTTCTTGATCAAATCCAGCACCCAGGCAAAGATTNTTAACTACAGCAGAAACTGCNATTAATTCATCTCCACCAAATTGNGNAGCAGCACCCATGCATGTTTCATATAATGGTGGGTCCATTGCAGCAACAATNGTATCTGCTAGGTATGTAACTGTAGCACCTGCAGCACCTCCAGGAGATGCATTTACAGCTGCAGTACAAGTCGCTTCATCATAGCCAGTAGCTGCCATGCACTGAGCAATAGCACCTGCAAAAACTTGAGAGCATTGACCCTCTACTTGAGGAGCAACTTGAGCAATACAACCATCGTATACTAAACCTACTAGAGGCTCTACGATATCACCTGCAACAAGATGGTTAAAGCTATCGCCAAATCCAAAAGCCGCAGCAATAGCAGGATTTACATATGTAGCAGAGATAGCTGGAAGACCAAAGATTCTATCAAAGTCAGTTCCATCACCATCCTCATCACTTTCTAGACCGTCATCACCAAATCCAGTATCAGCTGAATATCCATCAATTGTGTGCCAGTATAATGCTAAATCAGGATCTGGAGCATCTGAAGATAGCGGATCTAAATCACCAATAGAACCATCAAAACCGTCAGTTTTAATCCAACCTCCTGTCACTCCTAGAGTTGGGTATAAGCCGTTCTCATCTGGAACAGGGTATACCGCTGGAGTTTCAGCATCAAAAAATAGTAACCATGGAGACACATCTTGAACAGCATCAATAGGGAAGAATGAGAAAACTACTGATTGACTCAAACTCATAGAACCCATTGTTGTGCCCGCATATGGGTTTGCACTAGGTTTACCTACGATATCTGTTAAAGGTAGTGTCGCGCCTGAATCTTTATTAGATGAATAAATAACATCATCTGTTACAGGCAACACTGAACCAACTGTAACACAGTTTTCCTCATCAAGAGAAATGTCTGGATAAGTACTTCCTTCAGGAATGATTCCAGTACCATCTGAGTATAGAGTTACATTTAAGTTAACTCCATTCGCAGCAAGGCCACCTTCTCCAAAAGGGCCGTTTCTTACAGATAGAAACATATAGCCTGGTGGAAGCCATGCCAGTGGCAAGCTTGCCCCTAGTCCATATGTATCAGATACATTTAAAGGTGTGTGATACTGATATCCCATATCAGCATATGCATCACCCGCTGTGGCCATGTTAGGTCTTGCGAAGTTGTAGTAGTTAACATCAACTGCCGTAAGAGTCCAACTGCCTGCAATATCCTGTGCAAAAGAAAGACAGAATAAAGCGGAAAGTAGAACGATAAATCGTTTCATATTACTCCTCCTTACTTATTTTAATTGTTTAGTTTTAATT
>PASS01000002.1 GCA_002712165.1 Fidelibacterota bacterium | reverse complement strand
GATTATGTAAATCTAAATAAGTTAAATTGGTTAAATTACCTATCTCTGAAGGAATAGGACCAGAAAAACCTTCTTGATTCTGGTTGTGCAAATCTAGGTGTGTCAAATTAGTTAAGTTGCCTATCTCTGAAGGAAGTTCTCCCGACATAATATTATCTGATAAATCTAAATAAGTTAAATTGGTTAAATTACCTATCTCTGAAGGAATAGGACCTGTGAAATTATTCCCATGTAAATTTAAACTAGTTAAATTAACAAGTTCTCCTATTTCAGGAGGAATAGAGCCATCTTCATCAAATCCTCCTAAGCCTGATGAGGAAAGATCTAATGCAATAGTGGCTGTAATATCATAGCAGGTATCCCATAATTCAACCTCAACTCCTTCAACACAGTCTTGTGAAAAAGAAAAGGACATAAAATTCAATACTAATAAAGCATAAAAAAATTGTTTCATCACAGGCTTCCTTTTTTATTTAAGTCTAAGTTTAGGAATAAGAAATTGAAAATTCAACTAAGTTTATAATGACTGGCAGGTAGGGCATATAAAGGTTCCTCTTTGTGCTACCTTACATTTTATGATTCTTGACTCACAGCGTTTACAATTTTTATTATTTCTTCCATATGCATTTAAATTAATAGCATAATTACCAACATAAGAATAATCATATGTATAATCACGGATAGTTGTTCCTCCTGATTTAATTGATTCAGATAGAACTTTTGGAATCGCATAATATAATTTTTTAATTTTTTTAAGAGGTACGGAATCACTTTTGGATAATGGATGAATCTGAGCATACCAAAGAACTTCATCTGTATAAATATTGCCAAGGCCAACAATAAAGGATTGATCAAGGAGTAAAGATTTCATTTGCCTGCTTTTGTTTTTCAAATTAACCTTTAGCCAATCTTCATTGAAATTAATATCAAATGGTTCAATCCCTAATTTTTCATCTAATTTATTAATACTCTCATATAGATAGAATCTCCCAAATTTTCTTGTATCTTCAAAAACAAGATACCTATCAGAAAATTTCAAGGATACAGATATGTGTTTTTTTGATTTATCAAGCGTGGGCTGAACATAAAGCTTACCCGTCATTCTTAAATGAACAGCAAGGATATATCGCTTAAAATCTAAAATAATAAATTTACCACGACGATAAATTTGCTCAATTTTTACGCCTTTAATCTTACTATTAAAATCATCTGCTGAAAAATTATGAAGCACTTTTGGCCAATAAACATTTATTGAACTGAAATTCTGATTTATTAAATGCTTTTTAATAGACTGAGTAACCGTCTCAACTTCTGGTAGCTCTGGGATATTATTGCTCCTAAATTCTAATGATTGAAATCATTCTTAATTAAATCGTATACAGGCTGCGTGGTCTGACTATCAAAATCAAAGCAAACACATGTTATAACTGCATCACTAATTGCTTCATCTTTTTCATTAAACATGGTTGACTGTATATCAAAACTGGAATTACCTACACGTGATACTTTTTGGCCAATTACAAAATCAGACGGATGTAAAAGCTGTTTGTAATAGTTAGCAACCACCTTTGCTACAATCAGAGATTTCCCTTTAGGTTGTAGGTTCCAGCGATCAAATAGTGCTATTCTAGCATCTTCAAAATAAGATAAAAAAACGGCATTATTAATATGCTGAAAAGCATCTAAGTCTTTCCATCTTGTTTTTGTTTTATGATGAAATGGATAATCGGTTGGCTTTAAATCTTTCATTGACATTATTTACTCCTAAATAGAAACTACTTTATAATTTAAGGACTCTATTATTTCTGTAATTTTACTGTGATCATAATCTGTTCCTTCTAATACTACTTCTCCAGTTTGATGATTTGCTTGAACGGAATTAATACCTTTTAACGCTGACAAATATTTTTCAACATTTGATTCGCAATGACTACATGTCATTCCTTCAATGATTATTTTTTTAGATTCGGATTTGATTGCAATTTTTTTATTATCAATTAAACAAAATCCTAATACCCCTAATAATGCAAAAACACATAAATGTGAGAACCAGCTTAATTCCATATGATTGTGCGCCGCTTTATGAAATGATTCCATTGGAATGCTATTTTGAATAAACGTAATATTATCAGCAATTACTCCAGAAAAAAGGGCAAACATAAAAATTGAACAAACATATATAATAGTACTTTTCTTACCAATCATTTTGATACATGTTGTAATGGTACTTACATTCGTTGCTGGCCCTGCTATAAGCAAAGCGATTGCGGCACCTGGAGATCCAAACAAAGTAATAATCATAAGGGCAATTGGAATTGAGGCGGTAGCACAAACATAGAGAGGGATAGAAATAATCATGATAATTAAAATTTTAGTTAATGAACTATAATCTTTAATAGAGTCTACTAATGGAGAAAAATTATCTTGAGCTAGTAGTCCAATAAAGCCAGCTAATATTAGCCCAACCAATAATGGCTCTACGATATCTCTTGGCAAGGTCTTAAATCCATAAGTAAAAGCTCTTTGCATTAATCCTGATTTTTCAGAACTGCAACATTCCTTATGACAGTCTACATTATTAGATTCTTGATTTTTATCATCAAATAAATTGGTTAAAACTCCTGCAAATAAACCAGATAGTAATGCAACAATTAACTTAAAGATTAAGATTGGGGCACCCAGCATACCATATGTAACCCATAAGCTATCAACACCTGTCTGCGGTGTAGTTGTTAAAAAAGAAACAATAGATCCTCTGCTGGCGCCGTGCTGTTTTAATGATGCACCTACGGGAATTACCCCACATGAACAGAGAGGTAATGGAATCCCATATAAAACAGCTTTTAAGCATGAAGTAAAATTACTAGAGCCTAATTTATCTTCAATTTGTTCTTTAGATACTAAAACTGATAAAAGACCGGCTGCAGCAAAGCCTAATAATAGATAGGGTGCCATTTCATGTAATAAATAAAAAATATTACTACATACATTATAGAATAAATTCAATTATTTAACTCCCTCTTTTTCAATGATTAAATTTGCCAATTCATCTGCTCGTTCATTTTGAGGATGTCCAGAATGTCCTTTAATCCACTCCCATTTAATTGAGTGTCTTTTTACTGCTTCATCTAATAAAATCCATAATTCTTTATTTTTAACAGGCTTCTTATTAGCAGTTTTCCAGCCATTTTTTTTCCAATTATGTATCCAGTCAGTAATTCCATTTTTAACATACTTTGAATCTGTAGTTAATATTATTTCACATGAACTTTTTAATATTTCTAGAGCTTTAATCACCGCAGTTAGCTCCATTATATTGTTGGTAGTGTGCTTATCATACCCGCTTATTTCTTTGATATGGCCCTGATAATCAAGAATTGCGCCCCAGCCACCCTTTCCAGGATTGCCTTTGCACGCGCCATCCGTGTAAATATTGATTTTTTTAAGAGAATCCATATATTTAAATATAGGATAATAGAAAGTAAAAGGGCATGAAAAAAACATGCCCTTAATATTTTTAAAATTAACTCAAGATAAGATTAATGAGAATCACAATATCTAGTACATTTAATATCCCATCACTATTTAAGTCTGCCGCTTGTTCCTGCAAATCATCAAGCGATGTAGAATCAAGCACAGCATTTACTAATATAACTGCATCTAAAACATTAATAATTGAATCTAAGTTAACATCTCCTAATATAACTTGGATTAACTCTACGTCAATACAGTCTCCCAAAGTAACAGGTATAAGAGATGCTGATGAACTAGAAAATACTGGGTCAGTTAAACATAAACTAACTTCTTCTCCTCCAGCTACTTCAAAAGCAATGTCAGCTAGCGGTTGGCTACCCGGGTCAATTGTTCCTCCCGTAAAAGAAAAAGCAATAACTTGTCCATCTGCGTTTGCAGATACTGAAAAACCAGATGACGTTAAATCTTCAATTCCTGTAATATCAATATAGTTAGGAGTATCTGATAAAATAAATTGATAACCGGCTACAGGAGTATCGTTTTCCATATAGATAGTAGCAATCCCTCCAGTACTAGAAAGCGTTACATCCATAATACTAATCGAAACAGAACCTGCTCCTTCAATCGAAAAGTATGCGTCACTATAATCATATACCGTAGACTGCCCAAGATTAGTAATCTTAATTTTATAGTCATTCCTTTCTTCTATATCTGCAGGAATATTCCATGTATAGGAACCATCACTTTGTGTAGATGATTCTAAGGTAGCAGCAAAAACACCTCCTCTATACAATTTTAAGGATATATTATCATCAAAGTTGTCATCCCAAGTAATAGTATAGCTGCCTCCTACTTCTAAAGACTCTCCTCCATTAGGAGATATTAGTGTGACTTCTGGAGGATCCCCTCCATTCTCACCATTATATGTGCCTGAAATAGAGGTTTGCCCCGTTCCATTCGGATCTAGCCAATTGCTAAGTCTTGTTGTACTGGTGCCCCCACCATTCCATGATGTGCTAATTTTACCATAATAATCAGTACCGCTGCCACATTCTCCACTACCTCCATGCAACTGTCCAACAATAAGTTTATTTTCATCAAAAAGTGGAGAACCAGATGAGCCGCCTTCTGTTCCACCCTCATCCCAATTTAATCTCCAATGTGTATTACTTGAGTACCAACCATCACTATAGGCTGTATCATTATTATCATAATTAATTTTTTTAGGTGCTCCACCAGGATGATGTACTCCTGCTGAAACCTGTGGAGATGTACTTGATCTATCCCAACCCGCATAGTATCCATTAAAGGAGGCTGCAGGAGAATAATCCATCTCTAATAATGCAAAATCAGAATAATAGTAACTAGAGCGCAAAGTTGAACCAGTCCTACTATAACTATAGCTACCACTTGATCCAGAACAACTGCTTGACTGATGTTTAAAATAAAAAGTGAAGTAATTATGCTCACCAGGAGTTTCTGGATCAACACAATGATAGGCGGTTAATACATATGGCGTTAAATCATAGCTTGTATTATTGATAAGTGCCGCTGAACATATATATCCATTCATATCTAAAAATATTACTGAATTTATTTGATCTGAAAATTGTCCATCATCGCACGCTACATTACTTCCACAATTTCTCTCACTACTCGATTCATAAAACCCTAGTATATCTTTATATGCATGGTAAACATTTGAAATATTAAGAGCAGGGCTTTCAGTCGATGATGCAGATTGAAAGTACTCTAAAACTATTACATCTCCTTTAATAAGGGCATGACTAAATTCTCTATCCTGATGATTGTTATCTGAGGTAAAGGGCCCCATAACCATGTCGTACTGATCGCTATATATTAATAAATTAGATGCTTCTGGAACGTAAAAATCATTAAAATAAACTTTCATTCCTACGGCATCATCAGATTGCAATCGAAGTCTCCATATTATATCGCCATTATCTAAAAATTCTGCTATAGCATTTTCAAAAAAATCTATATTTGTGTTAAATGAATAGGCATAGCGTTCAGGGGTTCCTGGCTGCCTATTTGCATCCTCTGATAATATTGCTTCTAAATCAAACGAATCCATTTTAATTATATCTGCCTGATTTGCAATTATTAATGAACTAAATAGTCCAATTATCATATAAATCGCTCTCATTCTATCTCCTTTTTCAAACTTTAGTTCAATATAAAGCTACGTGTTAAATATATGAAAATAAAAAATGTGAATATATGTTACAGCGCATATTATTTAGCGATAGGCATAAACATTATAAAGGGATGTTTTTTGCATTGAAGGCTCTTTAATTACATCAACCTTATAACTTTTCGCATTTAATAATTTTTTAACATAGTCTAGGCTACCATCAATGTCATGTACCTCAACAACAATCTGCTCTATAATATCCCAATCAGGGTCCTTAATCCCGTTCAATACTTTTAGCTCATTCCCTTCACAATCTATTTTTAAAAGATTAATTTTATCTATTTTACAATCTTGTATTGATTGAGATAGGGATTTAAGTTGACAGGAAATAATTTTAGGATTCTTTCTCAACCTTTTAACGATGTAAGGATATAAGATTTTGGGGATATATTTTGCCCACCACCAATTTGATGGGGCATTTTCTAGATTTCCCTCTAATGCATCTAATAAATCTTTATCAGAATCCCAAATATCTGGATTTGAAGTTGACATTGCCGGACTATTTGGATAATATGTAAAGTTCAATACTTCATTTTTATCTGATATCCCCCACTGAAAAACTTTAAATTGCTTATTTTGAGTCAATGATGCATTTTTTTTGAGGACATTAAATGTTTCAGGCAGGGGTTCAAAACTTAGTATACTAATATTATTAAACATATTCGATAACTTGATTCCTAATACTCCTATATTAGCACCTACATCCACTATAGTGTCTCCATCCTTAACACTAATACTACCATGCTCAAGATAGCCTGTTATATGCTCGTATAGCATTTGCCCTTCTGTAGGAGCAATACAATAAATTCTAGTTCCATCAACGAGTGTAGTTTTTTTCATTTCAAATAGTATGATAATATTTTAGTGTGGCAGTCAAATGCTAAGTCTGGTAAGTTATTAATACTAAATAATTTAAGCTCTGAGACATCATCTCCTGCAATCATAGCATCCCAGTTATCGATATCAACTTGGAGGCCTATTAATAAGATATCTCCAAAAATACTCCCATAATGAGAACACGTTCCTAAAATACGAGTTACTTTTCCTTCTAAATTAGTTTCTTCTTTTAATTCTCTTAATGCGGCATCATATAAAGTTTCATTAAGTTCCATAAAGCCGCCAGGTAAGCCCCACTCTCCCTTTCCTGGACTAAATGCTCGACGACCTAATAATAGGTGGTCGCCTTTAGGACATATTAAGGTTGCTGTTGGTTTGGGATTTTGATAGTGAATTGCCTTACAATGAGTGCAGTGGTAGCGATGGTTTCCATCTATATAGCCATGTGTATTCGTTTCTCCACACTGAGAGCAATATTTATAATAATTCATTCCCTATATTATTTTATATAAATCAGTATTACAATTGGAATTAATGAATAATAGTGATAAAATTATTCCAAATTTATTGGATTATAAGGAGATATTAAGAATGTATAAACATAGAATTTTAGCAGTACTTACACTGTCGCTTACAATTTGGTCATGCGCTGGTTCAAATGCTACAACAATGGAGTATCGATCAGCAACAACTGCTGTTCGATCAGAAAAAGATTTAAGGAAGGGTGAAGAATATGCTTTAAAGGCGCTAAGTATGGAAGAGCACGCAAATGATGGTCGTGTTGCGTATTTCCTTGCTGTTGAAATATATAAGCCAAGGAAAGATTGGGGAAAAATGAATGAAATGCTTGATATCGCAATGAATCGTAATCCTAGCCAAACAATTGAACGGCCTTTTAGGTTAGATGATGGTACTGTTGTAAAAACAATTGATCAGGCTGTCCCTATATATAAAGAGCAAATATGGATGAATCTATTTAATCAAGCAGTTGAGCTAATTGACTCAGAGCAGCTTGATAAGGCTACCAATAAAATTATACTTGCTCAAAGTGTATTAGAAAAGGTTGATAACTATATAACAGCATGCATTTTATTTCTTCAATTGGATGATATGGAGAATGCTAAGAAAAATTTAAATAGCGCATTAAAGCTTGAACCAAATAATGCAAGAGTTCTAGAAATTGCTGGAGACCTTGCTCAAAATGATGAGGATTTTGAGACTGCCTTAAACTATTACTCTAAAGCGTTAGATGTAGAGAATCTAAAAAATGAGCCGGAATTAATAGAAAAAATAATCTTTGTAAACGTAGAGCTAGAACAGTACGATGAGGCCATTCTACTAAGCGATAAGCTACTAGATAACAGTCCTGACGATGCCGATACTTACTTTAATGTTGGTGTTATATACCAAAGATTGGCATCTAACTTATATGATGAGACTGTAAATGAGTGGAAACAGATTACAAGTCAGGATAAGCCATTATCTAGTGATATAAAAGAAAACTATAATAATTTTATTCAAACTTTAGATTTTGTAAAATCTGCTTTGGACTATTTCATGGATTCTAGTATGTTAGAAGAAGACGAAAATATACAAACAGAACAGGCAATAGCTGAAATGAAGAGAACAAGCAAATCAATTAAAAATATATACTTAGACTCTATTAGGCAAATAGCTAAGGATAATAACGTCGATATTAATTAAGTTTTTTTCTCTTTGCAAGGTACTCAGTGAGTGCGGTATCAAGTGGTTGATTAGTTGATATTTGGATATAGTCAATACGATTTTTACCACAGTTTTGTCTGTAAAAATCAATAAATTTATTCATATTTTTCTGATAGGTTTGCTTGATTTGTCGTGGATCTGTAATAATATCTGTTCCCAATTCAAGATCTTTAAATCGGACTCTCTCATCAAAATCAAAATTTATCTCCTGGGGATCTAAAATATGAAATACAATAACTTCATGGCCCTTATATAAAAAATGCTTTAATCCGGTCAAAACATCTTCCTGCTCATCCATTAAGTCAGAGATGAGAATAACTAGCCCTTTTTTATTTGTTTTATCTGCACACTCATGCAATGCTCGTGCAATATTAGTATCTTTCTGAGGAATTATTTTTTCCATCTCAGATAATAGCACACTTAAATGACTTCTTGTTGAGCGTGGCAGAATACTTTTTTTAACTTTAGAATCAAATAGATACATACCAACCGCATCTTGATTTTTAATTAGCATATAGCTAAATGAAGCAGCTAAAATTTTAGAGTATTCTAGCTTATTTATGCTATGAGAGCTATAGGCCATTGAATTACTTTGATCAATGATAAGGTGTGCCTTTAAATTAGTTTCTTCTTCATATCTTTTAACAAAAAAACGATTTGTTTTTGCCCAAAGCTTCCAATCAATATGCCTAATTTCATCTCCAGGTCCATATGCTCGGTGATCTGAAAACTCTACAGAAAAGCCATGATATGGACTTTTATGCAATCCAACAATAAAGCCTTCCACGACTTTTTTTGCTTTAATTTGAAGGTTTTCTAATTTTGATATTGCTTCATTAGAAAGGTATTTCATGATATTAATTTATCAATAATAGTATCTTTGGTAATTCCCTCAGCTTCAGCATTGAAATTGGGGACAATACGATGCCTTAATACAGGCTTTACCATGCTATTCACATCTTCTGTATCAGGAGTGGATTTTCCAGATAGCAATGCCTTTGCCTTTGCTGCTAATATAAGGTGAGTACTCGCACGTGGTCCAGCGCCCCAATCAAGCCACTTTTTAATTTCTTGGTTATTATCACTAGGGCGTGTTTTTTTTACTAAGTCTACTACATATTCCACTACATTATCAGATACGGGCACCTGCTCAACTAAATCTTGAAATTCTTTTAAATCTTGTGATGATATAATAGAATTAATTGAGTTGGCGCTTTGAGTATTATGATTTTTAACAACCTGAAGTTCTTCCTCNCTTGAAGGNTAGTCAATTAATAAATTAAACATAAATCNATCAAGCTGTGCTTCTGGAAGAGGATAAGTTCCTTCTTGCTCAATTGGATTCTGCGTTGCTAAAACAAAAAAAGGTTGCTCTAGGTCGTACGTATTTCCAGCGGCCGTAATCTTTTTCTCTTGCATTGCCTGTAGAAGCGCTGCCTGTGTTTTGGGTGGCGTTCTGTTAATTTCATCTGCAAGCACAATATTTGAAAAAACAGGTCCCTTATGAAATGAAAATGAACGCTCACCTGTTTCTTGATTTTGTTGAATAATTTCTGTTCCCGTAATATCAGATGGCATTAAATCTGGAGTAAATTGAATACGATTAAATTTTAAATCTAAGCCATTTGCAAGACATTTGATTAATAGTGTTTTTGCAAGGCCTGGAACCCCTTCTAGCAAAACATGCCCCCTACATAAAAGGGCAATAAACATATGCTCTATAATTTCATTCTGCCCAATAATAACTTTTGATAATTCTGAATATAGTTTTGACTGGCTTTCTTTTAATTTATTTAAAACTTCCATTGTTTATCCTCAAAATAGGTTTAAATCTAGCTTTGAATGTTGGTTTATCAAATAATTTTCATGTTAAATTACATACAATTAACTTTAAACTAAGTTCCATTTGATATGATTATAAAAAATTATAAAAATAAAACCGTTTTAAAGGGTATGTCCTTAAAAGAAATTGAGCAGTGGTGCCAGAGTCAGGAACTCTCTAATTTTAGAGCAAAACAAATCTATCAATGGATGTACAGACATGGGGTTTCTGAAGCTGATAATATGAAAAATTTATCAAAGGATTTGCAGAAAAAAATTGATGAGTCTTGCGTGCTAGAAACTTTAAAAATTGAAAAAATTGATGAGTCTAATACTGAGCCAACTCAGAAAATTTTATTTAAAACCATTGATAATCACTTTATTGAAGCCGTTAGCATGTTAGAAGGAAATCGTCACACAATCTGCATATCATCACAAATTGGATGTAATGTAGACTGTGATTTTTGTGCAACTGCATCAATGGGCTTAATCCGTAATTTAATGACTGGCGAAATTATAGATCAGGCCATTGCGATACGAAGAATTGTAAAAACACCTATTACGAATGTTGTTTTTATGGGTATGGGAGAGCCTTTTCTAAATTATAATCAGGTGTTAAGCGCGGCTCATATATTACACAGTCATGATGGTTTTGATTTAGGCGCGAAAAGAATTACTATATCAACCGCAGGTATCGTTCCGAAAATTGAGAAGCTTATTGAAGATGGCTATAAATATAAATTAGCAATATCATTAAATGCAACTGAAGATGATACTCGCCAAAAAATTATGCCTTTAAATCGGAACTGGCCAATTAAATCAATAATCAAGTCCGCATCTCGATTTGCTGCAAGAAAAGGCCATAATGTTATGTTTGAATATGTTTTGCTAAAAGGTATTAATGACACTGCTGAGGATGCAGTGCGCTTGGCTAATTTGATTCAAGGTATTGATTCTAAGGTCAATGTGATTCCATACAATGAAACTGATGGAAAATATCAGCGTCCTAGTACAGAAACTATAGAGCAATTTTTAAAAATATTAAATAAAAATAAAAAAGGATTTAGAATTTTAGTACGTTGGAGTAAGGGTGAAGATATTAATGCAGCCTGCGGGCAACTTGCAGTAACGAATATATGAAATCTATAATTAATTATATAAAAAAGAAATATCCTGAACGACCAGCTATTGGTGTTGTTTTAGGTTCGGGACTTGATGCTTTTTGTCAAAAACTAGATTCACAAGTGAATATATCATATAATGATATTCCCAATTTTAGAAAGGCCTCTGTAAAGGGACATAAAGGCGAGTTTGCTTTAGGAAAGCTGCATAATCAAAACATTGTTTGTGCAAATGGACGATTTCATTACTATGAGGGATATCAGTATGAAGATGTTGCAATTATAATTGATATTTTAAAAGGCTTGGGATGTGAGTTGATAATTATGACAAATGCTTCTGGTTGTGTTGTAAAAGAATGGAAAGTGGGGGATTTAATGCTTATTAATGGGCATTTAGACTATTCTTTTATTAAATCTAACAATAAACCCAGCATTATAAGTGATGGGTGGTATGATAGTGACCTACTTTCAAAAGTAACTGAAATAGCATCTGAAATAAATATCAATTTAAGACGAGGAATATATACTTGGACAACTGGACCAAGTTATGAAACTGCCGCAGAAATAAAAGAAATAAAGCAATTAGGGGGGCATGCTGTTGGGATGTCGGGCCTCCCAGAAATTGAAAGAATCCATAATCTCAATATGAAAATGATTGGGTTATGCTGCCTAACTAATTATGCATCTGGGATTAGTGGGGTAGAATTAACTCATTCTGAAGTTGTAGAAAAAGCACAAAATTCACAAGAAGCATTTATTAGAATACTTGATGCTATAATTAAAAAATATTAATATATAAAAATCTACTTCTAAATTAATAAAAAAAGCCCCCATCGCAATAATGAGGGCTTTTTTATACTTTCAGTTAAGAAAATGTCTTATTTCATTAACATAACTTTTTGTGTTGCAACACTACCTGCGTACTCTGCAGTGATTAGATATACACCACTT